>DEPR01000043.1:9068-9416 GCA_002358895.1 Ruminococcus sp. UBA3387
AAGGGTTCTGCTGTTGAAACAGGTGCAGTACTTGCAGTTATCGGCTAATTGTATTGGTTTTCATATGCTTTTGAAAGGAATGGAATAAATGGCTAAGCTAAAAATAACAGAAACAGCCCTTCGTGACGCACATCAGTCTCTTATTGCTACAAGAATGTCAATAGATGAAATGCGTCCGATACTTTCACAGATGGATAAAATCGGTTACCATTCTGCTGAAGTATGGGGTGGTGCTACATTTGACTCTTGTATCAGATTTTTGAACGAAGACCCTTGGGAGAGACTTCGTACAATCAGAAAGGAAATGCCAAACACTAAGCTTCAGATGCTTTTCAGAGGACAGAATAT
>DEPR01000022.1:0-4306 GCA_002358895.1 Ruminococcus sp. UBA3387
AGTTCAAGTAGCCATACATCTTCTTCAGGTGAAACTCACGGAGGACGAGGTGGCAGCTTCTGATGATAATGTATAATAAATCTAAGGGGTTGATGGAAAGTAATAATTGTTTGGATAAGCCAAAGAATAAATTTTTGCAGGAGGTAAATTATGGGGTTTGGTGATTTTTTCAAAAAGATTTTTGGTAAGAAAATCTGTACATTTTGTGGTGCTGAGTGTGGCATGTTAAGCCGTACAAAAATCAAAGGTGATGAATACATCTGCAGTAAGTGTGATGACAAATGTTCAAAGCATATTCAGTTATATAAGCTTACAAAGCCTGAAATTGAAGGTCATATGGAATATATGAAACGACAGGACAGGATTTATAATGAAGTTTGTTCAGGAGCAAAGTCAGAGCTATATCCAGGAGGATATTCAAAACAGGCTATTGAATTCTTTGACCAGTTCGGTATGTTCAGAATACTTGACCGTGATGATAGCAGAAGAGAAAGACCTGTTGAAATGTTCAGATACGACCAGGTTGAAAAGTGGGAGCCATATATTGATGAAAGAGAACCAACAGAGCCTGGCAATGAAAAAGAATTCGAGGAATGTGGAGTCAAACTTACACTTGTAGGAGCAGAAAAATCTTTATCAACTGAAATCAAGCCTGGTACTATGGCTCATCCTTACATCAAAGAGCCAATCAAAATATGTTTCACTAAAAGTGCAAGTGATAAGGAAAGTATGCTTTATAGTATTGAACACGTTCTCTGCCATTTCAATTATATTTTCGGAGTTAATGATGATGTTAAGGGCTTGTTCAGTTTTGGTATGACGAAGGAAGAAAAGCGTAACCTTAAAGCAGGCGTTGCATTTACAAAGACTGCATTTGAAGCAATTAAAATGGCTAAAAACGGAGAAACTGAAATTTCAGATGAAAAGAAAGCTGAAATTCAGGAAAATATGAATGCAATTTCAGATGCACAGACAGGTGGTCTTGCCGTATATTCAAGACGTGCTGATGAAGCTGAAGCGAAAATTATTTAGAGCCTATGAAGTATATAAAACTGTTTTCAATGATATTAATGATAACAAGTCTGTTTGGTTGTGCATTTAAAAAGCCACAGGTTTTGGATGGCCCGGGAATGGAATACAATGACAGAGAGTATCGCACCGAATATGCAAATACTCTGGATTTTGATTCACAGGATAGAAACGTTAAATGGGCGGTTGCATTTTTAGGCTATGGCGAAGATGGTGAAAACAACTTAATACACTATTTCAATAAACTATTCTCTGAACTTCCTGCCGAAAGTGTAAATGCAATTAATCATTATAACTTTGAAGGCGACGAGTGGTATCTTGTTATTCCAAGGTATAAGGGTATGAATGAAATTGTCTCAGTTACCGATGAGAAGATTTCAGAGTATTCATATAAAGGTGAAGCTTTTACAGTAAAGTGTAATATTTCTGATATTCATTCAAATATCAGAATTCGCCTTGTGGATAGTGGTGAAGAATTTTCGCCACAGGTTGATGGCACGGGACAACTTGTGTCTGCAGAAGAAGTGTGGGATATAACTGAATATAATTAAATTTGAAAGGAGAGTTATAAATGGGTTTATTAAAAGCTGGTGTCGGTGCACTTGGTGGCGTTCTTGCTGACCAGTGGCGTGATTACTTCTATTGTGAAAGTATGGACGCAGATGTGTTGGTAACAAAGGGCGTGAAAAGAACAGGAGGAAGGTCTTCCAACAAGAAAGGTGAGGATAATATAATTTCCAACGGTTCAATCATCAATATCAATGACGGACAATGTATGATTATTGTTGAATCAGGCAAGGTTGTTGATTTGTGTGCTGAACCGGGAGAGTTTGTATATGACACAGGTACAGAACCAAGTATTTTTTACGGTGGACTCGGAGAAAACATCAAAAAGAGCTTTTCACAGATAGGAAAGCGTTTCACTTTTGGTGGAGATGCGGGTAAGGACCAGAGAGTTTATTATTTCAACACAAAGGAAATTATGGGGAATAAATACGGAACACCATCACCTATTCCGTTCAGAATTATGGACCAGGCAATAGGTTTCCCACTCGATATTAAAATCCGCTGCCACGGTGAATATTCTTACCGTATAACAAATCCAATGCTTTTCTATACAAACGTATGTGCAAACGTAGAAAATGAATTTACTCGTGAAGAGATTGACAGCCAGCTAAAGTCAGAGCTTTTAACTGCACTTCAGCCTGCAATGTTCAAAATTTCTCAGAATAACATTTATTACGGTGCAATTCCTGCATATACAATGCAACTTGCAGATGAGCTTAATGAAATTCTCTCTTCGAAATGGAGAGACAGACGTGGTGTTGAGATAGTTGAATTTGGAGTATCTTCTGTTAATGCAACTGAAGAAGATGAAGCAAGAATCCTCGAATACCAGCGTTCTACAGCTATGGGCAGAGATTCAAATCTTGCAAGAGGTCATATGTTAGGCTCAACAGCACAAGCTATGAATACAGCAGCGGCTAATGAAAGCGGTGCTGCAATGGGATTTATGGGTATGGGTATGGCACAGAATATGACAGGTGCTATGGCAGGAATGATTAATGGACAATCATCACCAAACCAACCAACTATGCAGAATCAGCAGGTGAATGTTAGTAGCGGATGGAAGTGTGAATGTGGCACAGAAAACAATGGTAAGTTCTGTATGAACTGTGGAAAGCCACAGCCACAGGCAAATGGCTGGACTTGTTCTTGTGGAACAGTAAACCAGGGTAAGTTCTGTCAGAACTGTGGCAATAAGAAGCCTGCAGACGCACCACTCTATAAGTGCGACAAATGTGGCTGGGAACCTGAAGACCCTGCTAACCCACCAAAGTTCTGCCCTGAATGTGGCGACTTGTTTGACGAAAACGATCTTAATAATTAATTGGAGGAATATAATTATGAAAAAGATAAGAGTTTTGTCAGTATTGACAGCAATGCTGATGTTGGTATCTGCTATGGCTATGTTTAGTGGCTGTAAAGATGATAAAAAGGACACAAAAGATAGTTCTGTTGTAAAAGATGATTTTGATTATGCAAGCAAAACAGCAGATGATTTGTTAAAAGAAATAAAAGATGTGGAAAATATTACGGTTGATGAGTATGCTTGGCTGATGTCTACATATCAGTATGTATCAGTAACAGACACACTTATGTTGGAAGAAAACATTACTGATGAAGCGTTTAATAAGCTGTATGAAATGGAAAACTCTGTTTATCCTGATATGCAGGCTGTTTTCGACATTTTGATTGAAAGTGAATCTCCACAGGTCAGAGGTTCTTCAATGGATTTGGCATATTCTTTGTTTGGTGTTAACGATGACAATATCAACAAAATTATGGAAGTAGTAAAAGACGAAAAAGACCCGTTTGTTTTGAATTGTGCAGTTAATGCACTTGCAAATGAAGGTTCAACATCACCTGAAATCGGTGAGTTCCTTGTAAATATGGCGAAGCACGAGCACGCTACTATCCGTCAATCAGCCGCATATGCATTGGGCAGTTCTTGGTCTGAAGGTGTTGATGGTGCAGTTGAAACTATTATAGCTTTGATGAGCGACTCTGATGATAATGTAAGAAAAGCTGCGTATGGTTATGCAGGCAACTTAGGTGATGAAAGTGTAATAGACCCTATCGTTGAAATGCTTAATAATCCTGAAGAAGTTGATATGCATAGCTACGGAGTTGACAGCCTTGTTACACTCTGGTTTGATTTCCCATTCCACGAAAAGACAAGTGAAAAGGCTTACAATGCAACTATGGATTATTTCAGATTAGCTGCTGATTCAGACAATGCAGATATTCCATATTGGACAACAGTAACAAGCTTCAACATCCAGGGCGATGCTTATGAAACCTGGAAAGAGAAAGCTACATATTTTGATGCAAAAGAAGTAGTTGAAGTTATGACCAATATTTTCAAGAATGAAAACCTTGAATCATTTGCAAGAAGTGGTGCTATTGAAACAATTTCAATCTATGGAACAATAGATGATTTGAAGGCTTTAAAACCTATTATTGATAGTGTCGAAGATGAATTTGACAGAGAAAGCTATTTGTCAGATTATAACGAAGCGATTGCAGAAATGAGTAAATAAAATTTATAGGGGAGTCAACCGTACAGTGCTTATGTGCTGTACGGTTGATTTTTGCATAAAAAAAGCCTTCCGAAAAATCGGAAGGCTTAATTATAAGTCCTTTTAAATTACTTCATCGCTTCTTCAACTGCAACAGCACACGCTACTGTAGCACCTACCATTGGGTTGTTACC
>DEPR01000022.1:4390-5588 GCA_002358895.1 Ruminococcus sp. UBA3387
GCAGGAACTGAAGATGAACCTGCGAACTGAGCGTCAGAGTGCATTCTGCCCAATGTGTCAGTCATACCGTATGAAGCAGGGCCTGCAGCCATATTGTCAGGGTGAAGTGTACGTCCTGTACCACCGCCTGAAGCAACTGAGAAGTAGCTCTTGCCTGCGTCAATACATTCTTTCTTGTATGTACCTGCAACAGGGTGCTGGAATCTTGTTGGGTTAGTTGAGTTACCTGTGATGGAAACGTCAACATTTTCTTTCCACATAATTGCAACGCCTTCTGTTACGTCGTTAGCACCGTAGCAGTTAACCTTAGCACGGAGACCTGTAGAGTAAGGCTTGCGGAATACTTCCTTAACCTCACCTGTGTGGTAATCCATTTCAGTTTCAACATATGTAAAGCCGTTGATTCTTGCAATAATCTGAGCAGCGTCCTTGCCAAGACCGTTAAGGATAACACGGAGAGGCTTCTGACGTACCTTGTTTGCCTTTTCAGCAATACCGATAGCACCTTCAGCAGCTGCGAATGATTCGTGGCCTGCAAGGAATGCAAAACATTCTGTTTCTTCTTCAAGAAGCATCTTGCCCAGGTTGCCGTGTCCGAGACCAACCTTACGCTGGTCAGCTACAGAGCCTGGTACGCAGAATGACTGGAGACCTTCACCGATTGCAGCAGCAGCGTCAGCAGCTCTCTTGCAACCCTTTTTGATTGCGATAGCACAACCTACAGTGTAAGCCCACTTTGCGTTTTCAAAGCAGATAGGCTGAATGCCTTCAACGATTTTATATGGGTCAAAGCCTTTTTCTTTACAGATTTCAGCACATTCTTCGATTGAGCCGATACCGTATTCAGCGAGAACAGCAAGAATCTGCTTTTCTCTTCTCTCATATGATTCAAATAAAGCCATTGTTCGTTACCTCCTTATTCTTTTCTTGGGTCAACAATCTTAACAGCGTCATCAACTCTGCCGTACTGACCCTTAGCCTTTTCAAATGCTGTGTTAGCATCATCACCGGCTTTGATGAAGTCCATCATCTTACCGAAGTTTACGAACTGATAACCGATAATTTCGTTATCTTCATTAAGAGCAACACCTGTTACATAACCGTCAGTCATTTCCAGGTAACGAGGTCCCTTAGCCAAAGTACCGTACATTGTACCAACCTGTGAACGCAGTCCTTTTCCAAGGTCTTCAAGACCAGC
>DEPR01000021.1:0-7654 GCA_002358895.1 Ruminococcus sp. UBA3387
TTACCACGGCTTAACTGTGCCGACGATTTCGGAGATGTTTTTAATTCCGTTATCGTCGCAGTATTTTTCAAGTCCTTCAACGATTTCAACAGGTGCATATGGGTTGCTGAAAATTGCGGCACCAACCTGAATAGCAGAAGCACCTGCCATCATCATTTCAACTGCGTCCTCCCAGGTAGCAATACCACCCATACCGATTATAGGAATGTCAACAGCGTTTGCAACCTGCCATACCATTCTTACAGCTACAGGGAACACTGCAGGACCTGAAAGCCCACCAACGTTGTTTTTAAGTATAGGCCTGCCAGTCTTTATGTCAATTCTCATACCGAGGAGAGTATTTATAAGTGAAACAGCGTCAGCACCCTCAGCCTCAACTGCCTTAGCAATGTCAACAATGCTTGTAACATTAGGCGAAAGCTTCACCATAAGTGGCTTTGTAGTAGCCTTTCTCACGGCGTTTGTAATAGATGCTGCAGAATCACAGCTTGTACCGAATGCGGCACCACCGTGCTTTACGTTAGGGCAGGATATGTTCAGCTCAATCATATCAACTGCTGAGCCTTCAAGTCTGCCTGCAAGCTCTGCACACTCCTCAACTGTAGCTCCTGCAATATTTGCTACAATTCTTGTGTCCTTTGTTACGAGGTTAGGAAGCTCATAGCTCAGGAACTTTTCAAGACCACCGTTCTGAAGTCCCACAGAATTAAGCATACCACTTGGAGTTTCAGCAACACGAGGTCCGGGATTTCCCTGTCTCGGTTCAAGTGTTGTGCCTTTTATTGCGATACCACCCAGCTTTGAAAGTGGGTAGAATTTTTCATATTCACGGCCATATCCGAATGCACCGCTGGCAGGAATAACAGGGTTTTTGAATTCAACGCCTGCAACATTAACTCTCAAATCAGCCATTAAAATCAACCTCCTTGCCATCAAATACAGGACCGTCTGTGCAAACGTGAGAGAATATCTCCTTGCCGTCCTTTACAGTTCTGCAAACGCATACGAGACAGGCACCTACACCGCAAGCCATTCTCTGTTCAAGCGATACCTGTGTTTCAATGCCATATTCCTCAGCCATTGTAACAATAGCCTTGAGCATTGGCATAGGTCCGCAAGCGTAGATAATTTCAGGTTTTTCTGCTTCAAGCTCAGCTTTGAGAGCATCAGTTACAAAGCCGTGTATTCCTGCTGTCCCGTCATCTGTGCAAAGAACGGTCTTACAGCCAAAACAATTGAAATCTTCCTGCAGAATTACAGCATTTGCTGAACGGAAACCACTGATTACAGTAGCATTTTCACCGTACTCCTTTGCAATTCCAACCATAGGAGGTGTACCAATACCGCCACCAATACAGATAGCTTTCTTGCCCTTTTCAAGCACCTTGAAACCGTTGCCAAGAGGAGCAATAATATCAATCAAATCACCTTTGTTAAGCTCGGAAATCTTATCGGTACCTTTGCCTCTGACCTCAAAAACAAGACGGATAGTGCCGATATCCTTGTCGATATCGCAGATTGAAATAGGTCTGCGAAGGAAGAAGCCTTCAGCTGAAACCTGTGCAAACTGACCTGCCTTTGTAACCTGAGCAATTTCAGGGCATTTTATAGTAATGTCAAAAACGCCTTTAGCAATAGCTTTTTTCTCAATAATCGGGAATTTACCCTGCTTGTACATAGCGTTCATCCTTTCGTGTTTTATAAAGAAACAGACGGATTTTCACCGTCTGTATACATTTAGTCTAATGAAATCTTAGGAAGATGAGAAATAATATCCTCTTTCATACGGATAACTTCACGTCTTGCAGCCTTTGCGAAATCCTTTTCATCGCATTCTTCCTTCTTATATGCACACATAACTGCACGGGAAGAGTTAACGATAGCACCGAGACCGTTTTCATCAAAGCCCTTTGCAACACCTTCGGCACCACCACCCTGTGCACCATAACCAGGTACCAGGAAGAATGTGTGAGGAAGTGCCTTTCTCATTTCTGCAAGCTGTTCAGGATATGTTGCACCTACAACAGCACCTACGCAGGAATAGCCGTATTTGCCCATATGGTCCTTGCCCCAGTTTTCACAAAGCTCACCCATAGTAGCATATACAGTCTTATCACCGATTTTAAGGTCCTGAAGCTCGCCACTTGACTTGTTTGAAGTCTTTACGAGTACAAAAATACCCTTGTCATATGCGTCGCATTTTTCCAGAAGTGGAGCAATACCGTCAGTACCAAGATATCCGTTTACTGTAAGTGCATCTGCACCGAAAGCAGGAATTTCTTCACCACCAACCTCTGTAAAACCAAGGTGAGCAGTAGCATAGGCTTCCATTGTAGCACCGATGTCATTACGCTTACCGTCAGTCATAACGAACATACCCTTTTCCTGTGCATACTGGATTGTTTTATAAAGTGTCTTAACGCCCTCGTAGCCATACATTTCATAATATGCAGCCTGCGGCTTGATAGCAGGGCAGATATCGTGGATTTCATCAATAATAGCCTTGTTGTATTCAAGGATTGCTTTGGCAGCAGCCTTGAGAGTCTTGCCGTATTTTTTGATTTTCTTTTCCACGATGTAGTTCGGAACATACTCAAGCTTCGGGTCAAGCCCTACTACAGATGGATTCTGTGTCTGTACGATTTTTTCAATAAGTCTGTCAAATGACATATCAGCACTTCCTTTTTATTTATTATAATTGAAATACAATTTTTCCGTCGCAGATAGTATAAATAACCTTGCCCATACATTTTTCACCCTTGAACACAGTGTTCTTTGATTTTGAATGAAGCTCCTCAGGAATAACCTCCCATTCCTGTTCAGGATTGAAGATTACAAGGTTAAGCTCACTGCCCACAGCAATTCTGACAGGTTCAATTCCAAGAATTTTTCTCGGATTTATTGACATAAGCTCTGCGATTTTTGACAAATCAGCCTTGCCTGTGTGATAAAGCATAGTCAGAGTCATTGCAAGTGAGGTTTCAAGTCCTACAACACCGTTTGGTGCTTTTTCAAAGTCAGCCTTTTCTTCAGCCGTGTGAGGTGCGTGGTCGGTAATAATGCAATCAATAGTACCATCGAGCAAAGCTTCTTCTATTGCAAGCCTGTCCTCCTCAGTTCTCAGAGGTGGGGACATTCTGTAGTCGGCATCACGACTTAAAAGCTTTTCATCTGTGTATGTGAAATAATGCGGTGCAGTTTCGCAGGTAACCTTAACGCCGTCCTTTTTAGCTGCACGGATTATATTTACCGAGCCTTTTGTTGAAACGTGGCAGATGTGAACTGGTGCATTGCAGGACATTGCCAGAGCAATTTCTCTTGCAGTGATATAATCCTCTGATGCTCTGTCCATACCCTTGATGCCAAGCTTTTCGGATACCTCGCCCTTGTTTATAATACCACCGTTTATAATAGCAAGGTCTTCACAATGTGAAAGAACAATCAAGCCATAATCACCTGATGTTTCAATAGCCTGACGCATAAGCTCAGCGTTTTCAACCGGTCTGCCGTCATCAGAAACAGCTACACAGCCAGCCTCTCTGAGCATTGCAAAATCAGTCAGCTCACGGCTTTGCATACCCTTTGTAACACAGCCCACAGGATAAACCCTGATACCTGTTTTTTCTGCCTTGTTGAGAATATACTCAACAGTTTCAGCGTTGTCAACTACAGGCTTTGTATTAGGCATACAGGCAACTCCTGTGAAGCCACCTGCTTTAGCGGCATTTGTGCCTGTTATAATGTCCTCTTTGTGTGTCAGTCCAGGGTCTCGGAGATGAACATGCATATCAAAAAGCCCTGGGAGAGCAATAAGATTTGTGCCGTCAATAACCTTGTCAGCAGGCTTGTCTATACTGCCGATTTCAGTAATAGTTCTGTCTTCAGCATAGATATCAACAATTTTGTCAAGCCCTGACTGAGGGTCAACGGCGTGAATGTTTTTAATAAGTATTGACATATTAAAACTCCATTTATTTTATTTCAAGTACTGCACCTCTGTTACCTGATGTAACAAGTGAAGCATATCTTGCAAGATAACCTGTTGTAACCTTTGGTTCCCTTGGCTGCCATTTTGCTTTTCTTTCAGCAAGCACTTCATCAGAAACCTTAACGCTGATTGTGTTTGCAGGAATGTCAATAGCAATAATGTCGCCTTCTTCAATGAGAGCGATTGGTCCGCCAACAGCAGCTTCAGGTGAAACGTGTCCGATTGAAGCACCACGGGAAGCACCACTGAATCTACCGTCAGTAATAAGAGCAACAGTTGAGCCAAGTCCCATACCTGCAATAGCAGATGTCGGGTTGAGCATTTCTCTCATACCAGGGCCACCCTTTGGGCCTTCATATCTGATAACAACAACGTCGCCTGCAACAATTTTTCCGCCCTTGATAGCGTCAATTGCATCTTCCTCGCAGTCGAACACTCTTGCAGGACCTTCGTGCACCATCATTTCAGGTACAACAGCTGAACGCTTTACAACACAGCTGTCAGGTGCAATATTGCCCTTGAGAACAGCAATTCCACCTGTCTCGGAATATGGACTTTCAACCGGTCTGATAACCTCAGGGTCTCTGTTGAGTGCATCGCATATATTTTCACCTACAGTTTTACCTGTACAGGTTATGAGGTCAAGATTAAGTAAATTTTTCTTTGTAAGTTCTTTCATTACAGCGTAAACACCACCGGCCTCATTGAGGTCTTCCATATATGTATGTCCTGCAGGTGCAAGATGACAAAGGTTAGGTGTCTTAGCTGAAATTTCGTTGGCAATGTCAAGATTAAGGTCAATGCCACATTCGTGTGCAATAGCAGGGAGATGAAGCATTGAGTTTGTTGAACAGCCGAGAGCCATATCAACAGTAAGTGCATTATAGAAGGCCTGTTCAGTCATAATATCACGAGGGCGGATATTCTTTTCAACAAGCTCCATTACTTTCATACCTGCGTGCTTAGCAAGCTTGATTCTGTCAGAATATACAGCAGGAATAGTTCCGTTGCCTCTGAGCCCCATACCGAGTGCCTCTGTAAGACAGTTCATTGAGTTAGCTGTATACATACCTGAACAAGAACCACAAGTCGGGCAAGCCTTGTTTTCAAATTCTTCTACATCTTCAAGTGTCATTGTGCCTGCTGCGTGTGAACCGACAGCTTCAAACATACTTGAAAGGGAAGTCTTTTTGCCCTTAACGTGTCCTGCAAGCATAGGGCCACCCGAAACAAAGATTGTAGGAACATTTACTCTTGCTGCAGCCATAAGAAGCCCAGGTACGTTCTTATCACAGTTCGGTACCATAACCAATGCGTCAAAGTGGTGAGCAAGTGCCATACATTCAGTTGAGTCAGCAATAAGATCACGGGTTACGAGAGAGTATTTCATTCCCATGTGTCCCATAGCAATACCGTCGCAAACTGCGATTGCAGGGAATACAACAGGTGTACCACCTGCCATAGCAACACCAAGTTTAACTGCATCAACGATTTTGTCAATGTTCATATGACCCGGTACAATTTCATTATAAGAAGAAACGATACCAACCAAAGGCTTTTTCATTTCTTCATTTGTCATACCGAGAGCGTTGAATAATGAACGCTGTGGAGCCTTGTCAACTCCGTCGCAAAAATAATTACAAGCCATTTTCATTACCTCTTTTATTTTTTATTTAATCCTAAGAAAGCCGCACCGATAATACCTGCGTCATTACCAAGCTTTGCAATAACAATCTTTGTATTCTTTTCGGAATTCTTTGTGTATACTTCCTTTTCAACCTGTTCAACAAGTGGGAGAAGCAGAGGGTCGCCCTCGTTGCATACGCCACCACCGATACAAAGAATATCAGGCTGGAAAACGTTAATTACATTTGTGATACCACAAGCTAAATATCGGATATATTTATCAACAACAGACTTAGCTGTTGCATCTCCCATCCTCATAGCGTTGAAAGCAGTTCTTGCTGAAACCTTGCCTTCTTCCTCGCTTGCTTTCCAGAGAAGTGAGTCCTTGTCAGCATCCATTGCTTCTTTTGTCATACGGACAAGTCCCGTAGCTGATGAGAATACCTCAAAGCAACCTTTTCTACCACAAGTACATTCAGGACCGTTAGGGTCGATAACTGTATGTCCGATTTCAGCTCCTGCAAAGTTAAAGCCTGAATAAATCTTGCCGTCAATGATAATTCCACCACCAACGCCTGTGCCGAGAGTAATGCAGACAGCATCGTTTGCACCTTTTGCTGCACCTGCGACATATTCACCGTATGCAGCAGCGTTTGCGTCATTTTCAACATAGCAAGGCTTTGGGATAAAACTTTTCATAAGCTCAACAACCTGGAAATTCAAAAATCCTAAGTTGTTTGAATATTCGATAACACCTGTTGCGGAATTTGCTGTACCGGGTGTGCCGATACCTACAGACTGAATGTCATCAAGTGTAAGTCCTGCTTTTTCAACTGCTTCAACAGCAACCTTTGCCATATCAGCACAGATTTCTTCAGCAGGTCTTGGAAGATTAGTCTTGCAGGTTGCCTTTGAAACAATGTTGAACTGTTCGTCAACAACACCTGCCTTGATGTTCGTACCTCCCAGGTCAATACCTATATAGTAATTCATTTTCGGTTTTCCTTTCGAGTAGATATTATTTATTTACTTTGTTTCTTGCTTTTTTATCACCGATTTTATCCACAGCAATAACTATTGCCTCATAAACAAGCAAAGCAACCACATAGAAAATAACCTTTTCCATCTTTTCAAGATTCAGTTTATCGGCAGTAAACAAAATCAGAAATACAACTAAAATGGTGATAATGTAGTGAATTATTGTTTTAGCGTTTATTTTCATTATTATACCTTTGTGAGAATAGCCTTGCAGTTGCCCTTAACTGTAAACTTGCCTGTGCCTGCAGGGATAAATACGCTGTCGCCCTTTTTAGCTGTTACTGCTTCATCTGCTGTAATTTCACATTCACCCTCAAGAACAAGAATACTTGCAAATGATTTTTCATCAGCTTCAAGATCAGCCTTTTCAGTAACATCAAGTGCATATGTAGTAAAGTATTCGCAAGATGACAATAGCTTTGATGTATAACCGTCCAACTGCTCAACAGGAGTTTCAGGATAAGCCTTAGCAGGGCAGAGGTCTGTAACGTCCTTAGCCTTTTCAACGTGAAGCTCTCTTGGCTTTCCGTCAGCACCTACACGGCCGTAATCATAAATTCTGTATGTAGTATTTGAATTCTGCTGAATTTCAGCAATAAGGATACCCTTGCCGATAGCGTGAAGCGTGCCTGCCTGAATGAAGAAAACATCACCTTTGTGAACAGGTACAGAGTTTGTAACTTCAAGAAGTGTGTTGTCAGCAATTCTCTGTGCAAATTCGTCCTTTGAGATGTCGTGCTTGAAGCCGTAAAGGAGCTCTGCACCTTCATCACAGTCAACGATATACCACATTTCAGTTTTGCCATATTCACCCTCAACTCTGAGAGCATATTCATTGTCAGGATGAACCTGAACAGAAAGATTATCCTTAGCGTCAATAAGCTTAATAAGGATAGGGAAGTTTTCAAACTTCTCGCAATCAGTACCGAGAACAGCCTTACCGTTCTTTTCAATGTATTCCTCAAGAGTCAATCCCTTGTTTTCGCCGTTGGCAATAACACT
>DEPR01000021.1:7732-17059 GCA_002358895.1 Ruminococcus sp. UBA3387
GGAAATCGTCACGAAGACGTGTGCCACCCCATAAATAGTCCTTGAAAGCAGGTGATAATTTCATTACAGCCATAGTAAATAACCTCCATAATATTATAAATTCATACTCTATTATTATACCACTACGAGCTATAAAAGTCAATGGAAACAGCATAATATTTGCATTAATAATTGACATATAATAAGTTATAACTTTTTGTAAAGATTTATTGACGATTGACGGGAGGTGTGTTATAATAATTAGGTAATTTTATGTGGCTTATAACCATAGAATATTTGTGTAGTTGTTTGAATGAGGTGATTGTATGGTACAAGTAAAAGAATACAGAGGTCATATCAGAAACTGGGAAGCACTATGTGATGAACTTGACATAGATAAATCCCTGTCAAGAGAAGAGCGTGAGAAAGAGATTTTGATAAAGGCCTATGAAAAATGGGATAAGAATATGGCTGACCATATGCACGGAATGTTTGCTTTTGCATTGTGGAATGAGGCTGAACAGAAGCTTTTCTGCCTGAGAGACCATTTCGGCACAAAGCCTTTCTATTACTATCAGACTGCTGACGGTAAGCTTTTGTATGGCACAACAATCCGTGGAATTATTGAACAGGACGGCTTCAAAAAGGAGCTTAATGAGGAGCTTCTGCAGATTTATATGAGCCTGACTTATACAGCAGGGGAAGATACTTTCTTCAAGGGCTTGAAGAAGCTTTTACCTGGTCGTCATCTTACCTGGCAGAACGGTGAGATTACAATAGAGCGTTACTGGAAGCCTGAGTTCAAGCCTGATGAAACAAAGACTTTAGATGAGTGGGCTGATGAAATTCACGAAACTGTAAAGCAGATGATGGTTGAGGTTAAGACTGACGATGAAACTGCTGAGTCATTTCTTTCAGGTGGAGTTGATTCATCTTATGTGCTTGCGATGTCGGATGCTGAGATGACAAATTCCTGTGGCTATGACGATGAGCGTTTTGATGAATCAGGTCTTGCAAAGCAGACTGCTGATATTCTCGGGTGTGGGAACTCAAGATGTCTTGTAACACCTGAAGATTATTTCGGCATTGTGCCATATGTTATGTACAATATGGAACAGCCTTTGGGCGATGCGTCAGCAATAGCTTTTGCATTGGGTTGTCGAGCAACTGCACAGCATACGAAGCTTTGCTATTCGGGTGAGGGTGCAGACGAGTTTTTTGGCGGATATAATATGTACAGAAATGCTGAAAGATACGGCGATAATCTCAAGACTTTCTATGTTGGCAACACAAACATTATGAAAGAGGAAGAAAAGCAGAAAATTCTCAAGCATTACAACCCTGATGTACTTCCGATTAACCTTGTAAAGGGTATTTATGAGGAAAATGAGGGACTTGACCCGTTGTCAAAGATGTCTGATGTGGATATTCAGATATGGCTCGAAGGCGACATTTATCTTAACGTTGATAAGATGAGCCACGCAGCAGGTCTTGAAGTAAGAATGCCACTTACAGACAGGCGAGTATTTGACATTGCTTCAAGAATGCCGTCAAAGTATAAGGTGAACGAGGAGCAGAACAAGGTTGCATTCCGTACAGCAGCATCAAAGGTACTGCCTGAGGAAATTGCATTCCGTAAGAAGCTGGGCTTTATTGTACCAATCCGCATCTGGCTTGCAGATGAGAGATACAATCAGGACGTTCAGAGATTGTTCAACAGCGACATAGCAGAAAAATTCTTCAACGTTGACGCAATCCACGCTATCTTTGACGAATACATCGGTGGCAACTCAGACAACTGGAGAAAAATCTGGACTATATATACATTCCTTGTGTGGTATGAGGAGTATTTTGTAAAAAGATAAATGAGAAAACACCGTCCTGAAAAGGGCGGTGAATTTTTTAAAAAAAGTATTTGACAACTTGAGAATAATGTGTTATAATACAAAAGTTGTTTGGAGAAGTCGCCTAGTCCGGTTTATGGCGCACGACTGGAACTCGTGTATGGGTTGATAGCTCATCGAGGGTTCGAATCCCTCCTTCTCCGCCAGTACTCCAATGCATCCGCATTGGAGTTTTTTTATCGAGGGGAGTGGAAATATGGCAGATTTCAAGTATTTGAATAAAGTGAATTTTGATGAGTATTCTGAAGAATTGTTCACAATTCTGAATGATAATATGTCTCTGATTATACATTCAAACAACAATTTTGAAGAAGACTATAAGCGATGGTACACAGCTGTAGATAAAGGGTTACAGAAAGATAATAGACAGATTGTTTTGATATTTGAAACTGATACAAAACGAATAATCGGTTTTTTTCAATATTATGTTAAAGATGAAGTGTTTATGATGGAGGAAATACAGATAATACGTGAATTTCAGGGAAAAGATAATATTTTCAGAGATTTGTATGGATTTCTAATATCAAATATTAATCCGCATATTCAGTACGTTCAGGCTTTTGTTAATAAGAACAATAATAAATCTGTCAGTATTTTAAAAAAACTGGGACTTGAGTTTCTGCAGGAAGATGAAAATTACTTCAAATTTCAAGGGAAGTATTCTGATTTGTTAAATTGGTATACGAAAAAATAAAATCAGTATGAAAGCCACCGATTTCGGTGGCTTTTTACATTAATTCCCACCCGGGCCGTCTTGCCTTGGGCGTTTGTCAGCCTTTGACTTCTGATGAGTTGTAACCCACTGATTGTCAATAGCTGATTTTTTATTCTGTTTTTTTGACATAAGCCCTCCTTATGACATCATTGAGGAAAGTCCGTCCATAACTTCGCCGATTGCACTGATAGCCTTACCTGTCTTTGATTTCAACATCTTCTTGTCGCTTTTGCTGGCACTTGCAATGGCATAAACAATAGCACCTGCTGTAAGCCCAGCTGATACGCCTTTTACGATTGAACTTGTTTTCATTTTTTTCACCCTTTCTGTTTTATATGAGCAAAATTTCTTTCACTACTATTATTTTTACTTGGACAAGAGATGATATTCAAGGCAGATACTTCAAAATAATTTTGCATTTTTTATTATTATTCGGGGCTTTTTGTGTTTACATACGAAAAAAATTGTGTTATAATATTTAGGTATATTAATTTATAAAAGGAGATTTAATTATGGGAATGACAATGACGCAGAAAATTCTTGCAGCCCACGCAGGACTGGAAGAAGTTAAAGCAGGCCAGTTGATTATGGCAAATCTTGACCTGGTGTTGGGAAACGACGTTACCTCACCTGTGGCTATCAATGAGTTTAATAAAGCAGGCTTTGACAGCATTTTCGATAAAGAAAAAATCACAATGGTTATGGACCACTTTACTCCAAATAAGGATATCAAGGCAGCAGGCCAGTGTAAACAGTGCCGTGAGTTCTGTGGTGCGTATGATATTACACATTACTATGACGTGGGCGATATGGGTATTGAACACGCACTTCTGCCTGAAAAAGGACTTGTTGCACCTGGCGATTGCGTAATCGGCGCAGACTCACATACTTGTACATACGGTGCTTTAGGTGCTTTCTCTACAGGTATCGGCTCAACAGATATGTGTGCAGGAATGGCAAAGGGAAAAACCTGGTTTAAAGTGCCACCTGCTATCAAATTCAATATTACAGGAAAGCTTCCGAAGTATTCAGCCGCTAAGGACGTTATTCTCCATATCATCGGAATGATTGGCGTTGACGGTGCTTTGTATAAGTCAATGGAGTTTTCAGGAGAGGGACTTAAAAATCTTACTATGGACGACAGACTTTGTATGGCTAATATGGCTATCGAAGCAGGTGCAAAAAACGGTATCTTTGCAGTTGACGAGGTAACACTTGAATACATCAAGGACAGAGTAACTAAAGAATATAAGATTTTTGAGGCTGACGAGGACGCAGAGTATGAGGCAGTTTATGACATCAACCTTGATGAAATCAAGCCTACTGTCGCATTCCCACATCTTCCTGAAAACGCAAGAACTTTTGATGAAATCGATGATGTTAAGATTGACCAGGTTGTAATCGGTTCCTGTACAAACGGCAGAATTGAGGATATGAGATGTGCAGCTGAAATTCTCAAGGGTAAGAGAATTGCTGACCACGTAAGATGTATCGTTATTCCTGCAACACAGAAAATTTATCTCCAGGCTATGGAAGAAGGCTTGCTTGAAATATTTATTAAGGCAGGTTGTGCAGTTTCAACACCGACTTGTGGACCTTGTCTTGGAGGACATATGGGAATCCTTGCGAAGGGTGAAAGAGCGGTAGCTACTACAAACAGAAACTTTGTAGGTAGAATGGGACACCCTGAATCCGAGGTTTACCTTGCATCACCTTATGTTGCTGCAGCATCAGCCGTAACAGGTAAGATTTCTCAGCCATCAGAGGTTATGTAATATGGTTAAGCATATTATTATCTGGAATTTCAAGGATGAGCTTTCACAAGAAGAAAGAAAAGAGCTTGCTTTGAAAATAAAGAACGGGCTTGAAAGCCTGAAGGATAAAATTGACGGCATTGTTGATATAAAAGTCTGTACAGATTTTCTTGGTTCATCAAATGGAGATCTGATGCTTGATTCTACTTTTGTTGATGAAAGTGCCTTGAAAGCATATCAGGTAAATCCTGAGCATCTGAAAGTAGCCGAAATCGTGAGAGCATCGGTTTGCTCAAGAAAATGTGTGGACTTTGAGATTTAGACAAATAGTTTGAAAGGATTGATATAAATGAAAGCAATCGGAAGAGTGCATAAATATGGGGATAACGTGGATACAGACGTTATTATTCCTGCAAGATATCTTAATACAACAGACCATAAGGAACTGGCTGCACATTGTATGGAGGATATCGACGTTGATTTTGTAAACAAGGTTAAAGACGGAGATATTATGGTTGCTGAAAGCAATTTCGGTTGTGGTTCTTCAAGAGAACACGCACCAATTGCAATTAAAGCAAGTGGAATTTCCTGTGTTATCGCAAAGACTTTTGCAAGAATTTTCTACAGAAATGCAATCAACATCGGGCTTCCTATTATTGAGTGTCCTGAAGCTGCTGAAAAAATCAGCGATGGCGATGAAGTTGAAATTGACTTTGACAGTGGCCTTATTACAAACAAAACAAAGAACGAAACATATCAGGGAACAGCATTTCCTGAGTTTCTCATTAATATTATCAACAGCAACGGCTTGCTGAATTCATTGAAGTAAACAAAAAAAGCTGACGTTTTTAGCGTCGGCTTTAATTTCATTCAAATATATCAACAGCATCATCAAACACCTTGAATATTTCAGGGTGTTCTTTTTTTATCCTTGCAGGTCGCATATTGTGGTCGGTGAAGCAATGCTCGGTTTTTGCAATAGCTGAAATTTTTCTGCCTGCAGTAACGTTTATAACCTTGTATTCCACCGTAATTTTACAGCCTTTGAATTTTGTGATAATGGGCTGAATTTCAAAAATATCGTCAAATTTAACGGGGTATTTGTACTGGCAATCCACAGAAAGAACAGGCATAAACAATCCCTCGGTCTCAATTCTTTCAAAAGGGAAGCCGATTTCTGCAAGAAAATGAACTCTTGATTCTTCAAGCCAGCGTATGTAATTCGAATGATGCACAATGCCCATATTATCCGTTTCGTAGTAATAAGCCTTTCGTGTATATGGCTTTATTTCACCTGATTTCATTTTCTACTCCTGTTCTTTGTATGCTTCAAGTCGGTAAATAGGGAAGCCCTGTTCAGAAAATCTCTTTTCATATTCTGTAACAATATTACCCTCAAAATCACTGTTGTGCAAATCTAAAGAAATGTTTTTCAGAATATAGCCTGAACGTGAAAACTCCTCAAGTGAAAACTCAAAAAAGTTACGGTTATCGGTTTTCTGGTGGATTTCACCCTGTGGCATAAGAAGCTTGTCATAAATTGCAAGAAAATTTCTGTGTGTCAGTCTGTGTGAAGCATAGGATTTTTTAGGGAATGGACAACTGAAATTCAGATAAATCTGAGCGATTGAGTGAGCAGGAATGTAGCTTTCAAGATATTCAGCACCACCACGGAGAAAATGCAGGTTAGGAATGTTTTCCTCAATCGCCTTTTCAGCAGCGTGAACAATAACATTACTGCTTTTTTCAACGGCAACAAAATTCAGCTCAGGATAACGTTTTGCAATCTCCCTTGCAAACTGTCCCTTGCCACAGCCGATTTCAAGATAAACAGGATTATCGTTGCCGAAAAGCTTGTTGAAGTCAATCAGATTATCTGTATCCTTAATCTGATAGTTTCTGTCCTCACGGTCCATAAATATAATTTTACCTGAACAAGCTTCAAGACGCTGTTCAAGGTTTTTCTTTCTTCTCATTCTCATTTGTTTTACCTCTTATAGTCTTATTTCTGTGCCACCAACAGGCCTTATCGTGAGTATGTGGCAGGTGCCTTTGCCAAATACATTTTCAATTTTCGTTTTGAATTCATTTAGTATGTCATCAGGTACAAAAGCCTGAATTGTGCCTGCAAAGCCACCGCCGTGTACACGGCTTGCACCTCTTTCACCAAGTATTTCCTTTGCTATGTAAAGAGCAGAGCAAAGACCTTGTTCTTTAGGGGAAGTTGATGCAAACAAGTTCTGCAGATACATATATGACGAGTTGCCCGATTGGTTAACCAACTTCAGAAATTCATTGAAATCATTATTGTTGAGGGCTTCACATTCAGCAAGAACCCTTTCATTATCGTCCATAAAATGCAACGCCCTTAGAACTGCACGGTCTCCGAATTTTTCACGCAATTGAGCATAGTTGTCTATAACGTCAGACTTCGTAACCGAACGCAGATATTCTGCCCCGAAATATCCGGCAATCTGCTTCATTTCAGCAGGAATTGAAGCATATTCAGGAGTAAGATTTGCGTGGTTTCCTTTTGTGTCAACTATACATAGTGAATGTCCGCAGGACTGAAAATCAAAGTTTATGGTATCAATTACAGGGCTATCAATGTCTTTAAAATCAATGGAAATAAAACCACCGACAGATGAAGCCATCTGGTCCATAAGTCCTGAAGGCTTGCCGAAATACTTGTTTTCGGCATATTGAGAAACCTTAGCGATAGTTACAGGGTCTATTTTTCCGTCGTTATAAAGTCCGTTAAGAATTGTTCCGACAAGCACTTCAAATGCAGCAGATGATGAAAGACCTGAGCCTTTTAGTACATTTGAAATCATATAAGCCTTGAAGCCACCGATTTTAAAGCCATTTTCAGCCAGTCCCGATGCAACGCCACGGATAAGTGCAACAGATGTGCCTTCCTCCTGGCGTACAGGTTTCAGATTTGACAAATCCACCGTGTTCATTCTGTATCCTTCGGATTTAACTTGAATAACACCGTCATCAGTAGGAATTACAGCTGCAATTATATCTAATGAAACTCCGCCGGCTAACACAAGCCCCTTGTTGTGGTCAGTGTGATTACCACAGATTTCAGTTCTTCCGGGAGCAGAAAAAAATCTGAAAGGCTTTTGATGAAACTGTTTTTCAAAGCCTTTAATAGCCATAGAATATCTGTTTTTCTGATAGTCCGTTTTGTTTTTTGTGTAAACTTGTTCAAGTGAAAGTGCTGTCATATTTCTGTCCCTTTCTCAGCGTTTGTTTTTTGTGTTCATACAGGAAAGCACTAATCCTATTGCCATAAGCATTGTAATCATAGCTGTGCCACCTGCCGAGAAAAATGGAAGCGGAATTCCGATTACAGGCATAAATCCAAGCACCATTCCGATGTTTACTACGGAATGTGAGAAAACAAGAGCCATAACTCCTGCACAGACCTCTGCACCAATGCTTTCGCATTTTGTACTGTTTGTAAGAATTTTTATACATATCAGGAACAGCAAAGTTGCCACAGCAATACAGCCTACAATGCCTAAAGCTTGTCCGATATATGAATATATGAAGTCATTATGTGATTGTGAAACGTAAACAAACTCTTCGGTTTTACCTGAGAACAGACCTTTGCCCCACAGTCCACCACTTGCAATAGCCTTTTTTCCCTGCATCTGCTGATACCCTGTACCATAAGGGTCGAGGCTTGGATTAAACAGAATAAGAATACGATTTTTCTGATGCTCCTGCAAAAAGAAATTCCATACAACCCAAATGATAACAGGGGACAAAACAAGTACAGAAAGAATATACTGCCACTTGATTCCACCTGCAAAAAGCATAATCAAAGCAATGACAATAAACACAACAGCTGTACCCTGGTCGCCCTGGAGGCAAACCAGAGTTATCGGAACAGCAGCGTGCAGAAGCAGACCAAGTATGACAAGTGGTTTGTTTATACTCACCTTAACCTTGGTTATATGTACAGAAAACGAAAGTATAAATGCAAGCTTGAGCAGCTCCGATGGCTGAATGGTGAAGCTTTTAATTCTCAGCCATGCAACATCATCGCTGTTGCTTGGTCCGATGCCCAGCGAAGTAAAGGTGAGAGCTACTCCTACAAGTGCAATTATAGCTATAAGCACCCATAGCTTTCTTATGCGGACAATACCCATTTTAGCAATAATAATGCAAGCAACCGAGCCGATTATGAAAGCAATAATATGAGTTATCCATATAGAGGAGGTGTTACCTGAGGTGATGTCCTGAAATTTGCTGTTATATGCGATTGAAATGCTGAGAAGAATTCCTATAAGACAACATACAAGGGTAACAATTATAAGAAACAAATCGGTTTTTGCAAATTTTCTTGTGTTCAATATTCTTCCTCCGTTCTTTGAAATATATCAGTTACTTGTTGTATTTTTCCTGAATATTTTCGTCAATTTCTTTTATCACTCTGCAAGGGTTTCCAACGGCAATAACACCTGACGGAATATCCTTTGTTACAACGCTTCCTGCACCGATAACAACGTTATCACCTATAGTAACTCCCGGCATAACGCAAACATTACCACCAATCCATACGTTATCTCCGATAGTTATAGGCAGGGCGTACTCCAGACCTGAGTTTCGCACCTTGTAGTCAACAGGATGTCCTGCAGTATAGAATCCACAGTTCGGAGCAATAAAGCAGTTATCGCCTATTTTCACCTTAGCACCGTCAAGGATAACAAGGTTATGATTTGAATAGAAATTCTCGCCGATTTCGATGTTGTAACCGAAATCACACCAGAAGGTCTGCTCAATACAGAATTGCTCACCTGTTTTGCCAAGCAGTTTTTTTAGCAGATTATGGCGTTCTTCCTCCTGTGAAGGCATAAGCCTGTTATATTCGGCACAAAGTTCTTTGGCCCTTTTTAAATCTTCAATTATATTAGCAGGCATAAAAAGCATTCCTGCCTTAGCTTTTTCTCTATCAGTCATA
>DEPR01000021.1:17169-23090 GCA_002358895.1 Ruminococcus sp. UBA3387
TTTAATTGTGATACGATTATTCAGAAATACCGGCACTTGTTTCAGCTTTTCTCTGCTCAGCATATTGTAACATCTGCTTTCGTGAGGCAACACCAAGCTTGTTGTAAATGTTTCGATTGTGGAATTTCAGGGTGTTTTCTTTAATGTTCAGTATTTCCATAACCTCTTTTGTGGTTTTTCCATCAACAAATAAGTTGAAAATCTTGTTTTCGGTTACAGTAAGATTTATCAGATTGTCAAGGAAGTATTGATAACCGTCTACAGGAGTATCATCTCGTTCAGTTGTTTTATCGCTTATATCAGGTAAATTGATTTCGGTTGATACCTGTTGGTTTTGAAGCATTACAAAAAGCATCAGGAGGAATAACTCTGTGATAATGTATGTTATAGAAAGGAATTCAAAATCAAAGTGAATTATCTGTTCAATGCCCCATACTGCAATGTTACCGAATACTGCCGATGCAAGAATAGTCGAATGTGAACCGGAAGTTATTCGTTTTTTGACTATTGAGTAAACTATAACACCAATCATAAGTGCAAAATACGTCAGCAAATAAATTAAGTATAAAATATGTAGAGGACCATAAACCTTTTCAAGAGTTGCAACACCGTCAACAATTTCCAAAGAAACTACTTTGTAATAGCAGTCAAGATAACCTGGTGTTGAAGCTATAAGAAACATTATACAACTGATTGCAACTAAAATGGCTGTGGTGATTTTACTGCGTCTTATTTTGCATACGTTCATAATAGTCATAAGCATACAAAGTGGCAGAAAAGCCGAACCAAGATAGGAAATCCTGTTTGCAAGTAAAGCTTCCTGAAGATTTTTTGATATAGACAGGCATAAATATCCTGAGTTGACTATAAAGACAGAAAAATAAAGCAGTAAAAGCCATAAATCCTTGCTTTTCATAAGACAGCAGTATCCTACGGCAAGAAGAAGGGATATTACTGTAATTATAGCATAAATTATGCTGATGCTTGAAATGGCGTTGGCAGAAGCCGTACAGCCTGTAAGCATAAAACATAATAGAGTAGTAATAAAATATGGGTATGATTTTCTTAACATATCGGAATCCTTCGGGTATAAAATTAATATTATAGTTATATAAAACTTTTTACTTAAATAGTATAACATAATTACTGACCTTAGTCAAGAAAAGCAAAATGCAAAGAAATAAAGGTGGCTGAAATAAAATTCGACCACCTTTGTTTTTGGATTGTTATTCTTGTTCGTTGTTGTCGTTTGAAAGCAGAGCAGCATAACGAAGCATCTGCTTGCGTGAAGTTACTCCCAGTTTCTGATAGAGATTGTGATTATGATATTTTAATGTACTTTCTTTAATTCCAAGAGCATCTGTAATTTCTTCACCTGTCATATCAGACAAATACATATCAAAAATAACCCTTTCAGTTTTGGTAAGCGTTTTTATTCCAATGACAAAATTCTCATAATCTGCAGGGTCAATTTCATTTTTCCTTGAATATGACAACCTGTTGACTTCGGATTTGGCACGGGAAGCTTCGTTTTCAGCCTTATCTTTTTCTCTGATAAGTGAGCTGATTGATTTTTCGACTTCCTTGTCCTTCAAAGAGAGAAATGTGAAAAGATCGTCTATTTCAGTAAATTCCGAGCTTGCATCAGTATAAGTAAATTGTTTTATTTCTTCAAGGCTCCTGATGATTGGTGAAATAAAACGTTTGCTGAAAAAACCGCAACAACTTACAGCAAAGAATAAAAGCAATAATATAAAGATTATAAGGCGAACAATATTTTTCCTGTGCATTTGGTTATAATCCTGTTTTGGTATCATAACTGATATTAAGAAATCATTGTTTTCACCGTAGGAAATGTGCACGTTTCTTGTTATACCGACATATTCTTCATCTGCATTACTTATGAGTTCAAGACCTTTGCCGAATTTTTGAATGTTAAGTGATTCTTTCGGGGGGAAATAATATCCGTTTATAATTCCACTGCTGAAACTGTTTTCAATGTCAATGGTATTTTTGTTCTTTTTTGAAAAAGTGCACACCAGGTGTTCAAGGGTAGATGGTTGAGCGTGGTAAATTTTAAAAGTAGTGCTGCTTATTTCAAATCCGCAAATACCGTAAATAGTACCGTTATCACCCAGAATAGGGGCAGCTAAAAGCATAACTCGCTCAGTAGTGCCTGAAAGTGTTTTTATGTCAGTTATCCTGTATGCTTTTTCAAGAGGAATATCACTTGTTTTAATTATATCATCAAAATTCGGGAAAAACTTTGAATTGAATTCAAGTTGCCATTTCTCGTGTTGCATAATATTCTTTGATTTTGCCAGATTGGAGTTGCCCCTGAACAAGAGCATCGAGTCATCATTTGCATCAACTGAACTACGTTGTAGGTATACTCCTGTTTTTGAATGTTCGGCATTTTCGGTTTTACTGTTTACGGTTGTGTCCAGTAAAACAAAACCACCGGAACATTCGGTTTTCAGGATTTGTTCTATCAACTGATCCATAATATGGTTTTGAATATTATCAATATGAACGGAAGAATCCTGCAAATCATCAAATTGTATATTTTCCTGAATAAAATAATCTTCAAGTGTTTTGGTTGTATTGGTAGAAAGCTGAATACATCTCATTGCCAGATTATCGTGATGTGCGGTAATTTCTCGCTCAAACACTTCAGTCTGAAGTGATAAAACGTCAAAAAGTCTTTCTTTTGTAGTTGTGAAATTATCAACAAAGAAAAGTCCGATTATAAAGACGAGAATAACAAAGGAAACAACCAACATCAGCATATATCCGAAAAGCTTTCGCCTGAGAGTTTGTGTTTTTTTGTTGAAAAGAACTGGCACACGCATATGAATCACCTCTTACTTAATGCTTTTGAGCATCGTATATGTTTCATTGGTAAGTCGGACTGTTCACCATATACACGCCATATTGTAAGAGTTGCAGGGCTGTCTGAATTAAGATTGATATTACTATTGCAGTCGGATAAAAAAGCAAGTGCCCAACTGCAAAATAAAGTATAAATCCTGATTTTTTTCATAATATATATCCTCCTTGGCAGGGTAGCCACACTTTCCCCACCCGTTTCCTATACTTTTTTGTCCCTTGACAGTAAAAAAATCGAAAAAATTTTTTTCTGTTTCCCAACATTATGGTGTAAGAGGTGGGGGACAGTATGGAATTGTTATAATATAATAAAATTGCAATAAAGATTAAGGAGGACATAGGTCTGTATTGATTTGTAAAAACTAAAGAAGGTTCCTCTTTGTAATATGATTTATAAAGTCTCTGTTACGCAGCCAACGGACACAGAGACCATCTTCTTTAGTTAATTATTATACCATAAATTCTTCTTTCAGTCAATGATTTGCAAGTTGAATCCAGCTGGATATTCAAGGTAAAAGAAGGTGGATACCGTATGACAGAAAAGAAAAACAAAACTGCAAAATATAAAATAATAGAAAGTGAAAACGGAATCAGTTATCAGTTTTTCTGCGACATTTCAGGTGCCCTTGTTAGTGAAACAATGCCGATAAAATCTGATAATCCTGAAACAGACTTGTTGCATATATGGGAAACTCAGGCTAAACAGTATTTTAATTTTTGCAACAGATGTGGAAAATGGATAAGCGATATAATGTACAATCCTGATGTTTTGGAGTGCGTTGAATGTTCACCCATTGAAGAAATACCCGACTATTGTCCCAAATGTGGTGTTCACCTTATGGAAACTACATCTTTCTGCAATAAATGTGGAGCACGTCTGATGTATGGAGGTGGCAGTGATGTATAGAAATACAAATGAGGAAAGACAAAATATCCTTTTGCATTATGGTTTTGGTACTGAAGCTATGAAAAATGCAACTGTGTGTCCTGCTTGTGGTAGTCTTGAAACGGTTGGAAAAACAAACTGCAGTAAATGTGGAGAAAAACTTTTGAAAAGCAGTCTTTTTGATGTTTATAAAAAGCAACACAAACAGTGTAAAAGTTGTGAAACCATACTTGCTGATTTTATGGAATTCTGCCCGCATTGTGGAATGCAGATTTCTAAATAATATTAAAGATAAGGAGGTAATGGTATGGATACGATTCAAAGCTATAAATGCCCCTGTTGCGGTGCACCGTTAGTTTTTGGTGCTCAGTCTCAGAGCTTGCATTGTGATTCCTGTGGTAATGATTTTCCTCTTGATACTGTTCAGGAATTAAGCAATGCAGAACTTGAGTCAAACGGAACATCCAGATATGACTGGGAGCATTATGAGCCCCGAAGCTATGCCAACGAGGGAGAAATAAACCTGTCAGATTATTCCTGCCCATCCTGTGGAGCTGAAATTACAGGAGATGATACTTTAGGCTCAACTGTTTGTCCCTATTGTGGTAACTCAACTATTGTCAAAGGTCAGTTTGAAGGTGCTTTGCAACCCGATTATATAATCCCGTTCAAGATAGCAAAAAAAGCGGCCATTACAGCATTTGAGGCTGATTTCAAAAACGCACCGTTTTTACCTGATGAATTCAAGGACAAAAACAAAATTGCTGAAATGGCAGGTGTGTATGTACCGTTCTGGACGTTTGACTGTGATTGTAATGCGAATCTTACATATAATGCAGAGCGGGTTACTGCCTGGAGCGATGCAAATTACAATTACACGAGAACGGACTATTTCAAATTGATCAGAAACGGTAGCGTAGGATTTGCAAATATCCCTGTGGACGGCTCAAAGAAAGCCGACGATGCGTATATGGAGGCGGTTGAGCCTTATGATTATAATGATGCTGTTGACTTTAACAGCGTGTATTTGTCAGGTTACCTTGCAGATAAGTATGATGTAACAGCAGAAGAAAGTATAGAACGTGCTAATGAGCGAGTCAAGAATTCAACAATTTCTGCGTTTACTGATACAACAGGTACATATACTGCAGTTTTTCCTGAAAATACAAGAGTAAGCTTTTCAAACGGCAAAATCCGTTATTCACTTTTACCTGTGTGGATGCTGAATATCAAATATCTTGATAAAATGTATCAGTTTGCAATCAACGGGCAAACAGGCAAGGTGGTTGGTGAGTATCCGATAGATAATAAGAAAAAGTGGCGGTATTTTGCTAAAGTATCTGCAATCGGATATGTAATAGCAGGTCTGATTGCCTGGTTATTGCTGGGATAAGGGGGTAAGGTATATGAAAAAAGTAATATCAATCTTTATTCTTATCCTGTTATCAATAAACATTTCCATTTCGGCTTCAGCTGAATTTGAAATGCCACCGATTATTGATGAAGCAGGTTATCTGACTGAAAGTGAAATTGACGAGCTTACAGACCGTATGATGGATTTAAGAGAAAAATATGATTTCGACGTAGCTATTTACACAGAGGCATCAATGTCAGGAGTTGATGCAATGAATACTGCTGATGATACATATGATTATCTCGGCTATGGTGCAGGTAACGGAGCTGACGGAATTTTACTGTATGTATCTGACAATCCGAGAGAGTACTGGTTTTCAACCCACGGTTATGGAATGACAGCATTCAATGATAACGGATTGGCTTATCTTGAAAAGAAAATACTTCCTTCACTTAAGAAAGATAACTATTATGAAGCTTTCAGTTCTTATGTCGATTACGCTGATGAATTGCTTGAAATGGCGAAAAACGGTGAGCCGTTCAATAAGAAACAATATAGTAAAGAATTTGTGCTGTTTGTAATTTTAGGTGCGTTGCTTATTCCTCTGTTGGTGGGATATCTGCTGATGAAAAAGAAACTTAAAATGATGAAAACAGCAGTAAGTCAGGATTATGCGGGGAATTATATAAAGCCTGGCAGTATGAATATTACTTATGCACGGGACTTCTTTGTGTATAGCAGAATTGACAGAACAGAAAAGGAAAAATCAAGTTCAAGTAGCCATACATCTTC
>DEPR01000035.1:0-1151 GCA_002358895.1 Ruminococcus sp. UBA3387
GAACTGGACGACCCTACAAATGTTAAGTATCAGCTTGCTGACAACGCAACAAAGATTCGTTTTGTATGGATTGTAAGTGAAGCTGACGTTGAAGCAGCAATGACAGGCTCAACAAAGATTACAGCTTTTTCTGACCTGGATTCAGACCCTACAATCGCAACAACATCGATAACAACAGCTTATCGTTCAATTTATGCTTCAGGAGAAGTGATTTCTGCTCCGGAAGGACAGGTATATATCATCTCACCTGTTACAGAAGGCTTGACTGACAGCTCAGGAATAAGATGTGTGTTCTCACTTGATTCAGTTAAGTCAAAGTATTGTAGAACATATGAGGCATTTTAATTGAAAATTCAGAACAAAAACATATATAAATTTGTTTAAAGACTTAATTAATACAACACTATTTTTTGTTTTCAAAAGGAAAAGTAAATATACTAAATCATAGTATACGCCGGGTGTAAAAAACACTCGGCGTTTTTTGTGTAAATTGCTAAAAATAAAAAAATCTATTGCAATTTTAAAACAGCTATGTTATACTTATTATGCATAATTATCGAAAAAAACAAGGAGGAAATTTTCATGCAAAACGTAAAAGAAAGAATTATTGGCTTTGTTGTTGCAGTAGCAATGATATTCACAATGATTCCAACAGTAACTTTGTTTTCATCTGCTGCAGAGTCAAGTAGTCTGGAAATTGACTTGACAAGCTCAAGCGTAGCTCGTTATGATGAAGGCGACGTTTTCATCGACGGCACATCGGGTGTTATTTTAGGACACAACGGTGGTTCAGGTGGTACAGCAGGTAAAGTGTATTACCAGTTCACAACAACAGCTGCAGCAAAACTCAGCTATGATGTTGATGGTAAATATTACAGAAATGCAGACGCATATTTGTCATTGTATAAGTATGACGAAACAGCTGCAAACAATATTGGTGAAGCAGTTTATGAAAATGTTTTGATTGATATTCACAGCTCACAAACAGTTGAAACTGTGTCTGTTGACTATGTAGTACCTGCAGGTACATATTGGGTAGCTCTTGAAAATATGAACAACTGCAGAATGAAGTTCTATGGATTTACAATCAACTCAGATCCAAAAGCATTTGGCGGCGAAGTTGAAAGCTCAGAAGTTGAATCATCAGAAGT
>DEPR01000035.1:1256-1877 GCA_002358895.1 Ruminococcus sp. UBA3387
CAGATAGTTCTTCAGAAGCAGACAGCTCATCAGAAACAGATAGTTCTTCAGAAGCAGAAAAACTGATTTACGAAAATACAGTTACAACTACCGGTTGGTCAACAGCTGAATTGGCAGCTATTGACTTTACAGGATATACTTCTGCAAGAATCGAACTTACAGCAACATCAACCTTTAATAACTTTTTTTTGAATTATAACGGTTCAGATAAGAGTTATTATATTGGTGGCAATTCTGTTAGTGCATCTTTAGATGGTTCACAGCTGAACTGGAATTCATTGCCTACTATTTCAGCTTTGCAGAATACAACTACAACTATCAAGGCAGAGGGTGGCGCTAATACATATACTATTAAGGTATATGCAGAAGGCTCAGGCTCATCAGGGGACAGCTCTTCAGAAACAGATAGTTCTTCAGAAGCAGACAGCTCATCAGAAACCGACGGTTCAGTAATCAATGTTATTACAAGCCCTGTTGAAGGTAAAGATACAACGGTAACAGTAACAGTTCCTGAAGATGGCACATATGAAGTTGTAGCAGTACTCAGCCAGAAAGCTACTTGGTCGTGGTTCAAGATTCAAATTGACGACGCAACAGTTGACGAAAGCAACTTCCTTGGTG
>DEPR01000035.1:1893-2249 GCA_002358895.1 Ruminococcus sp. UBA3387
GCAGACAGTTCATCAGAAGCTGATGGTACAGATTATGTTGTGTACGAAGGTTCATTTGATTTGAATGGTTGGAATGATGTTCTTACAATTGACCTTACAGATTTCACATCTGTAACTGCAGTAACAGTAACAATGGACGGCAACGGCCAGTTGCAGTTTAACTACACAGGTTATTCAAACGCAAACAGCGGTGATAACAAGTTCGATGTAGATTCCGATGATTTTGCAGGCAAGGAAGTTCCAATCAAGGGACAGGGTACAATTACTAAGGTTACAGTAACAGGCGTTAAGGCTCCTGCACAGGACTATACTGTTGTTTACGAAGATATGTTCGGCAATGTACTTATGCAGTATTC
>DEPR01000035.1:2408-5881 GCA_002358895.1 Ruminococcus sp. UBA3387
ACACCTGGTACAACAACATTTGTTGCAAGATATGAAGTAACAGAAAGTACATATAATGTAACAGTTACAGGCGGACGTGTTTATGTAAAGGCTGACGAAAATGACGATGCGTATACACAGAAGGTCAATACAGCTGAAAACTATGTAGTTCCAAACTATGCTAAGATTAAGCTTGTAGCACCTGAAACAAATGCAGGAGGCGAAATCTTTAACTGCTGGCTGTTGAATGGATTTATCTACTCACAGGAAAGCGAATTGTTCTTCAGCACTTGGGCTGATGCAAACTTTGAAGCGAGCTATGAGGTGGATGCAATGGCTTCAGCTCCATATGCTTATATTGACGAAACAGTAACACTTTCTGGCTTTGAATCAGCAGGTAAGGAAGATAATAAGATTACATTCAACTGTGCTTTCTATGTGCCTGAAGGCGTAACAGTACAGGAAATGGGTGTTATCTATACAAATGCCAACGGCTATAATGATTTGGAAAACCTGCCTGAATCAGGAACTTATGAAGCAACACCTTCAAGCTGTGTAAAGATTGTAGTTGACTCAAGCACATTGGTTAACGGACAGACAATGGTATCCTTGTCAGGAACATCAGATACAGCTAAGCGTTATGCAAGAACATATATTGTTTACAGCATTGATGGTGAAAACGTTGAGGTAGTTTACTCACAGGCAACAGCTGTTAAGGAATAAAGGAGGGTTTAATAATGAACATTAAGTACAATAAGCCTTCAATGGGATATATGGAATTTCATTCAGCTGATTTGATTACAATGTCAGGTACGGTTGATATTCCAAAGGACAACGTGGATATAAATCCATTGCCGGATAACGTAACAGAAGACATACTTGGAGACTAACTAAAATTAAAGTCACTGGGCGAAAGCCCGGTGACTTTTTTGTGATAAATAAATGTTACAAAATTGTAAAATCGTAATTCAATGGGTTGTAATTTTTAGAGCGATGTGCTATAATATTAAAGTCGCATGATAATGGGAAAGATAATGGGATATAGCCAAGGGGTAAGGCAACGGACTTTGACTCCGTCATTCCGATGGTTCGAATCCATCTATCCCAACCAATGCAGAATTTAATATTGGGGTATCGCCAAGCGGTAAGGCATCGGACTCTGACTCCGACATTCCAAAGGTTCGAATCCTTTTACCCCAGCCATTATCCGTCATCAGTTTTGTTGACGGATATTTTTATGTAAAGTTTTAAAGCATAATTGCCAGAAATATATCAAAAGGTAAATTCATTTTCAGGGTATACTAATACAGACGAAAGTCAATACACTGAAAGGAAGATGAAAATGTCAGAAAACAGATATCTGGGACTGTCTGACCTGTTGGACAGGGACGTGTCAAGTAACGAGTTTTATAATACATTGTCTCCCGAGTTGCAAAAAAAGTTGCAGGATAAGGATATACAAACCTTTGAGGAATTGCAAAGCTGTGCAAAAGCGTATCGCAGAAATAGTAAAGATATACGCGGTGAGCAGATGGGCTATTATAATCCCGTGAGTTCATCAATGGACTGTACAGGCCTTATACCGAGAGGAGCAAATATCGGAACAGATGATTTTGAGATATACCGTCAGCTGTATCCTTTTTCGAACCCTCCGATAAATGAAGAGCAATAAAAAAGAACGTCTGATTTATGTCAGACGTTCTTGTCGTTTTAATATGAATTATCTTGCGTCTTCGGAGAAACCACTTTCAACCAAATCAACGAGGCCCTGTACGGCAAGCTCTTCGTCAGCACCATCAGCAATGATTCTGATTGATGTACCGCCAACAATACCAAGAGAAAGAATACCGAGAAGGCTCTTAGCGTTTACTCTTCTTTCTTCCTTTTCAATCCAGATAGATGATTTGAATTCATTAGCTTTCTGAATAAAAAATGTTGCAGGGCGAGCGTGTAAGCCAACCTGATTCTGAACTACTACGTCTTTAACGAACATACTAATCTCTCCATTCATATAAATTTACAAGGTTTATTTTTATCAATGAAAAAGTCTATCATTGGTTACTAACATATATTATACAGGACAACTTGGAAATAGTCAACGAAAAAATTCCACAAACAATAGCTTTTTTGACATTTTCTCTTGTTTTACTCATAAACGACAAAAGAAAAGGTATCAGATTGTGCAATTTAAACAATTAATTTTGATTTCTTAATTCAACTTACACAATATTTATTAACAATTCACTGTTGAAAACACAATTTCAAGTGTTTTCTTCGCTTTTGGCTTCTTTAAGTTTCGTCAATATCGCTAAATCTTCGTCAGTCAGTTGAGCCGTGTCAAGTAGCTCAGGACGTTTTGCCAGAGTGTTTAATAAAGCCTGTTCCTGACGCCATTTTTTGATGTTTGCGTGATGCCCCGAAAGAAGCACAGAAGGAACAGCCATACCTTCCCAGACCTCAGGACGGGTGTATTGTGGATATTCCAACAAACCATTGAAATGGCTCTCGTCTGTGTAGCTTACAGAGCTTGATAAAGTCCCCTCAAGCATTCTCGCAACACCGTCCACAAGAACAAGTGCAGGAAGCTCGCCACCTGTGAGAACATAATCTCCGATAGAAATTTCCTCATCAACGATTTTTTCAATAATTCGGTTGTCCACACCCTCATAATGCCCACATATTATAAATATGCTGTCTAATTGAGAAAGTTCCTTGCAGCGTTGTTGTGTAAGAGTCTTTCCTTGCGGGGACATATATATGACGTGAGGCTGACGTCTTGTCATATTGCATACCGATTGCCAGCAGCGATAAATGGGTTCAGCCTGCATAAGCATTCCCTGACGTTCACTGTAAGGGGTGTCGTCAACACGACGATGTTTGTCCTGAGTGTAATCACGAATGTTATGACAATAAGCCTCGAATATATTTTTAGCCCTGGACCTGCCAATTATACTTTCACTTAAATAATTTTCCAGCAGTTCAGGAAAAAGAGTCGCAATGTCAATTCTCATATCTGCACCTTAGTCAAATAAGCCGTCAAGAGGCTTGATAATCATTTTTTCATTTTCAATGTCTACGTTTTTGATAACCTGTGGAATGGCAGGAATGTAATACATCTGCCCGTCATCACCTTTAACGTGGTATACGTCATTTGCACCTGTCTCGGTTACGTCAATCAGTTTGCCGTATATTTTTTCCGAGTCCTCATCATATACCGTCAGCCCTATAAGGTCCTGAATGAAATAACTGCCTTCTTCAAGCTCCACATCATTTCTGTCCATATAGAGTACACGGTTCCTGATTGCCTGAGCCTGTTCAACCGTGTCAATACCTTCAATTTTCATTACTACAATGTTTTTGGCAACACGGGATTTCATAATGTTGACAGGAGTACCGCTTTTGTAGTACAGGGTGTCAAATTCACAAAGAAATTCAGGAGAATCACACCAGGGCTGTACCTTTACTTCACCCCTGATTCCGAAAACCGATACGAT
>DEPR01000035.1:6040-9130 GCA_002358895.1 Ruminococcus sp. UBA3387
TTAAAATATGTTACAATTTGTAATAAGTAAAAGTGTTTTGTAACTTTTTATTAATCTTGAAAAGTTTTTGAACATTTTTACTATAAAAGGCTTGCAAAATTATTTGTTTTTTGTTATAATATTAATACATAGGTAATTTAGTATAAAAATATTATCAACAAATTTTTGCAGGTAAAGGGGAATAATTTATGTCCAACAGATTGTTTCAAGGCGTAGTGCATCAAATGCGTGATACTATTGATTGTGTAATCGGAGTAATTGACGATAATGCAACAATAATTGCTTGTTCTGAATTAGCACAAGTAGGCTCTACAAATGAATTTGTGTCTCTGGATTTAAGCGACTCGCACGACATATTTGTGCGTGACGGCTATACATATAAGCCATTTGGCGTACATATGAAGCCTGATTATGCAGTGTTCGTTGAGGGAACTGATGAGGTAGCGGCAAAGTATGCAAGTATCCTTGCAATCACCCTTGCCAGCATTAAGCAGTATTATGATGAAAAGTATGACAGGAATAATTTTATCAAGAACGTAGTGCTTGATAATGTGCTTCCTGGCGATGTGCAGGTTAAAGCAAGAGAGCTTCATTTCAGCTCCGATATTTCAAGAGCAGTGCTTCTCATCAGAATTGTTTCATCAAATGATGTTTCAGCATTTGATATTATCCAGAATTTGTTCCCTGATAAGAATAAGGACTTTGTGTTCAACATTACCGAGTCTGATATCGTTCTTGTCAAGGAAGTTAATGACGAAATTGAAACACAGGACCTTGAAAAACTGGCAAGATCAATTTCCGATACACTCAGCAGTGAGTTCTATACCAGAGTAAATGTGGGTATCGGAACGGTAGTTGAGGGTGTCCGTGAGTTGGCTCGCTCATTCAAGGAAGCACAGATTGCTCTGGAAGTAGGAAAAGTGTTTGATACAGATAAGATTATTGTTTCATATGATAATCTGGGTATTGCAAGACTTATCTACCACCTGCCAACAACACTCTGTGAAACATTTCTGAAGGAAGTTTTCAAGAGAGGCTCTATTGAATCTCTTGATCACGAAACATTGTTTACGATCCAGAAATTCTTTGAGAACAACCTTAATGTGTCTGAAACATCAAGAAAACTGTTTGTTCATAGAAATACCCTTGTTTATAGACTTGAAAAAATCAAAAAGCTGACAGGTCTTGATCTGAGAGAATTTGACCACGCAATTATCTTTAAGATTGCGTTGATGGTAAAGAAATATCTTTCTGCAAATCCGGTTAAATTCTAAGTCAGCGTATCAATGAGCAGGAAGCTCTGTTAAGGCGGTGTATTTATGGTTGAATTTAAGGACGTGTCCGTTACTTATTCAAGTGGCGTAGATGCCTTACATTCTGTAAACTTAAAAATCAATGACGGAGATTTTGCATTTGTAGTAGGTTCATCAGGAGCCGGAAAATCTACACTTATAAAATTGGTGCTTAAAGAAATTGACGCAACATCAGGTACAGTTATAGTCAATGGATTTAATCTGAGCAAACTGAAAAGAAGAAAGATACCTAAACTTCGCAGAACAATCGGCGTGGTATTCCAGGACTTCAGGTTGATTCCTACAATGACAGTTTATGAGAATATAGCATTTGTGCTGAGAGTAATTGATGCACCTGCTAAGTACATAAAATCAAGAGTACCATATGTAATCAGCCTTGTAGGTCTGTCGCATAAATCTGATTCATATCCGACAGAGCTGTCGGGAGGAGAACAGCAGCGTGTGGCATTGGCAAGAGCTTTGGTAAATGACCCACAGCTTATTATTGCGGACGAGCCTACAGGAAATATCGACCCTGCACTTTCTTATGAAATTGTTGAATTGCTGAAGGGTATTAATGAGTGCGGAACAACAATCCTTATGGTAACACACGAGCACGATCTGGTGCGTTCATTTGGCGGACGAATCATTAATATCAATAAGGGTAATATTGCATTTGATGAGTTCATAGGAGGTTCAAATGAAAGCAAGTAGTGTAAGATACCTTGCAGGACAGGGCATAAAAAGTATCTGGAAAAACAGAATGATGTCATTTGCATCATTTTGTATATTGCTTGTGTCGCTGCTTATGGTTGGAATGTCAGTATTGGTTTCAATTAACCTTACAAGAATAATCAGTGGCATTGAAGGAAAAAGTGAAGTGGTAGTCCAGATTAAGGACAATACCCTGCAAGCAGAAATAAATGAGTTGGAAGAAAAAATAAAAAATATTCCTAACATTAAGAATGTAGAGTTTTATTCAAAGGAAAAAGCTTGGGAAGGTATGCTTGAAGGAATGACCGAGGAAGAACAGGAGTTGTTCCAGTATGCAGACGATAACCCGTTGCCTGATACCTTTAAAGTAACTGTCAATGATATAGAGAAAATGACAGAAACAACAACACAGATAGAAATTTTTGATAACGTAGAGTCAACAAAATCACCAACAGCCTTTGCAGATATCCTTATCAGCCTGAGAAGAGTTGTTACAGTAATCTCTGCGGCAATTATACTTGCACTTATAATAGTTTGTATGATAATTATTTCAAATACAACAAGAGCAAGTGTATTTGCAAGAAGAAAAGAAATAAATATTATGAAGTATGTTGGTGCAACCAATAGCTTTATAAGAATTCCGTTCTTTATTGAGGGAATGGTAGTGGGAATGCTGGCAGCGGTAGTTGCATTGTTCCTTACTCAGTTTGCCTATAACGGAATATTCAATATTCTTAGTGATGACTTCCAGCTGTGGAATGTGCTTGGAATAAAATCATTGTATTCCTTTGACGATATGTTCTGGTATATCGCAGGTGCATATCTTATCGCAGGAGCATTTATCGGTGCAGTAGGTACATCTATCAGTACAGGAAAGCATCTTAAAGTTTAAAATTTATGGGGCAGGCTGAATTGGGGATAGGTTAATTCAGACCTGCCTTGTTTACAGTAAAGAAGAATAATTCTCGTTAAGGGTAAAAGCCCGGAAAGGACGTATATCTGAAATGAGTAGGATAGGAATAATAAAGAAATTGCTGGCATTTTCATTGGCATTGACGACAGCATTTACGGTCGTTGCAGGAGG
>DEPR01000035.1:9208-20175 GCA_002358895.1 Ruminococcus sp. UBA3387
GAAGCTAAGGAAAATGCAGAAGCAATCGAGCAGGCTGAGAAAGATATTGAGGACCTGAAAAGTCAGCAAAAAGACCTTGACGCAAAAATAGAAGCTGCACAGAAAGATATTGCTACTGAAAAAGAAGCTCAGACTCATATCAATGAGCAGATTTCTGTAGTTGAAAAAACAATCCAGAAGTATGACGAAAAAATTCAGGAGTATAATAAGGAAATCAAAGCACTGAAGAAAGATATAGAAGCAAGAGAAGAAAGTATCGCACAGAAGCAGGAGGAAATCGAGCAGGGAATCGAGGACTTCAAACAGCGTATCAGAGTGCTTTATGTTACAGGTACAGATTCTTATACCGATATCCTTATCGGTGCAAAGGACTTCTATGATATGCTTATGAGAATTGAGCTTGTAAAACGAGTTGCAGAGTATGATAATAATATGATTGACTCACTTATCGAGCTGAAGGAGCAGTATGAAGCCGAAAAGGAAGCCTTGGAAGCATCAAAGCTTGACCTGGAGGATAAGAAAAAAGTCCAGGAAGAAGAAAAGGCTAAGCAGGAAGAGCAGAAGGATAAACTTGATGAACTGTATAAACAAAGTGAAGTTGCAATCGCTAACCTGAAAAAAGCAGAACAAGCATATAAGAATAATCAGGAAGCCCTGAAAGCTGACCAGGAAGACTTTGAAGCAGACCTGCAGAAACTCTATCAGGAACGTGAAGCTATAAAGGAAAAAGAGCAACAGCAGCAACAGCAGCAGAACAGACCCGGTGGAATTACAAATAATACCCAGCAGGGTTCAACAAACAATGCAGACCACGGATATGTGGATACTTCAATGTTTACCTGGCCTGTTCCGGGATATTATCATATTACATACGGCGTAGGCTGGAGATGGGGAGCATACCACCAGGGTATCGACATTTCATCATCAGGAATAAGAGGTGCAAAAATCTGTGCATCAGCAGCAGGTACAGTAATCCGTGTAGTAAACGGCTGTGGACACGACTATGGTAAGAACGGAAGTTGTGGCTGTGGCGGTGGTTATGGTAACCATTGTATTATCGACCACGGAAACGGCTATTGGACTTTGTATGCACATTCCGAGTATATTACCGTGTCTACGGGGCAGTATGTAAATCAGGGAGATGTGCTGGGTACTGTGGGTTCAACAGGCTTCTCAACAGGACCTCACCTCCATTTTGAAATCCGTCTTAATGGTGTCGCTCAAAATCCTGAGCTCTATGTTTAGTTGAAAAGAAAGGGTGTTTTTGTGAACGTAATTGCAATGAATAATATTTCATATGGCCTCTATGTGCTGACCGCAACAAACGGAAGCTTTTCAAATGGTTGTATAACTAACACCCTTATCCAGGTAACAACTTCACCTAACCGTGTTGCCGTTACCGTGAATAAAACAAATTATACTCATTATATGATTCAGCAAAGTGGTAAGTTCAATGTGTCATCAATAGATGAAACAGCCGATTTTTCATTGTTTCAGCATTTCGGATTTGCAAGTGGCAGATGGACTAATAAGTTTTATGATTATGCGTACAAGCGTGCAGTAAATGGCGTGCCTTATGTGGCTGAGCATACAAATGCCTGTTTTGTCTGCGAGGTTGTACAGCAGATTGACCTGGGCACACATACAATGTTTATCGCAGATGTGATTGACTGTGATGTGCTGTCTGATAAACCGTCTATGACATATGCCTATTACCATATGAATGTTAAGCCTAAGCCAAAAGCTGAGCAGAAGGATGACGGAAAAGAACGATGGGTTTGTACAATCTGTGGTTATGTGCACGAAGGGGAATTGCCACCTGATTTTATCTGTCCTTGGTGTAAACACGGTGCAGAGGATTTTAAAAAATTATAGTAGATAAATATAACGGTTTCGGGGTAACGCTTCGGAACCGTTTTTGTTTGACAAAATGCAACAGGAGCTCGCCTTGACTTATGGTTGGGGTTGGTGTATAATGTTCTTGTAAATGCAGGACTTTTGAAAGGAATAAAATTATGAAAATAAATAAGCTTATCGTATCGTTGATTGCCCTTGCAACTGCCTTTTCTCTTGTAAGCTGTGATAAAAACAATGATGATAAAAAAGATAATAAGGAAAATCAGACTATTGAAAATTCAACGGTAGAAAGTGAAGTAGCGTCTGAACAGTCAGATGTGGGAGCATATCTCAGAAAAACAGCAGAGCTTTATAAGGGTGGAAGCTATACCTTGAAAAGCACTGTAACAAGTACTGCCTTTGAGGGAGAAATAAAACTGACTCGTGTAGTTGACGGAAATAATATCTATCAGATTCAGGAGGAACCGATAGGAAGCTATGGCGTTGTGTCCGTAAGGGACGAAGCATATGATTTTGATAATGCCTGCGGTATGTATAGAAAGTCTGAGTCTGTCCCTGTAACAACAGTGGTGGAAGAGGTCGTGGACCAGAATTTGCCTGTGAATATAAGATTAAACGAAGGCTTCGTAGTTGAGCAGTATACCTTTACAGGAAGCACATATATCACCAATATTGATTTTTATTTTGATGAAGCAACTGAGGAGCTGAAAAAGTATACAATGACCTATATTTCTGAAGGGCAGGATAATGTAATAGAAACACGGGTTATTGACTCTGTTTCAGAAACTGTAGATGTGAAGGTGTTTGACCTTGAGTTCCTAAACGAAATGACTGATTTTGAGGAATTGACAGAAAGCGAAAGACAGAGCTTTTGTAAAAAGATACTTAAAAGTAAGGGCGTTACATCTGCCCATCTTGATAAAGCAAGTGTAACTGATGAGGATTTGAAGACTATTGAGTTTGATAGTTTGTTTAATCTGGTTTATACCTATGGTGAGAACTGAGCTGGGATTGGAGAAAAATGAATATACTTAAATTGTTGAAGCCTAAAGCAGTTATTGACTATGTCCAGGAGGACTTTACTGTAAGACAGGCTATTGAAAAAATGCGACATCACGGCTTTACAGCTGTACCTGTGGTGGGTAAGGATGGGGAATATGTAAAAACCCTTGCGGAAGGCGATATACTGTGGTTTATGCTGGATAACGAAATTGAGGATATAAAAGAGCTGGAGAAGTTTTCGGTGAGCAATATCCCGAAGAGAGTAAAAAGTGAGCCTGTGTGTATATATTCTACCATCGAGGATTTGATTTTACTTTCTATGAATCAGAACTTTGTGCCTGTTATAGATGACAGAGATAAGTTTATCGGTATCGTTACAAGAAGTGATATCCTGAATTATTGTCATAATAAGTTGAATACAGCTTTAGAAAATGAACAAAAAAATAAAGAGTTAGAATTTAATAAAGGGTGAGAAACAGGAATGTCTAAGAAAAATTCATCAGGCTCAGCTGTGGTAATGGCAGTGCTGATGATAGTAGTGCTTATTGCGTCAATGGCAGGGGTAGCATTAATCTATGATAAAAATAGTATAAATGATAATAATAATCTGCCTGCCTTGGCTGATAGCTCCGAGGAGCAGTCGTCTGCGGAAATCAGCAGTGAGGAGGAGTCCTCAGAGGAAGAAATTCCCGTGGTAAAAGTGGACTATCCCGAAAAAGCTGAGAACTATGAGGAGTTTGAAAATGAGGACTTTACAGCTAAATTCGGCGTCCTTATAGATGTGGATAATAATGAAATCGTAGCAGGTAAGAATTATAACAGAAAAATGTATCCCGCATCCCTCACAAAGGTTATGACCTTGCTTGTGGCTGTGGAGAACATACAGGATATGAGCCGGACCTATACATTTTCATATGACGAAATCCACGAGCTTGTGGTAGAGAATGCCTCAAGAGCCGACTTCGGCGTGGACGAAACGGTAACTGTAACCGATTTGCTTTATGGTACAATTCTTGTAAGTGGAGCAGACGGCACGCTGGGACTTGCAAATATAGTTGCTGGCTCTGAGGAAGCTTTTGTTGAAATGATGAATGAAAAAGCAGATGAAATGGGGCTAAAAAATACCCATTTTTCCAATGCCAGCGGGCTTCACCATAAGGAGCATTATTCAACAGCACAGGATATGGCTGTTATTCTGAAAACTGCACTTGAAAATGAAACCTGCAGAGAAATCCTCTCAGCCAAGGAGTATATAACCTCAAAAACTACCCAGCATCCTGAGGGTATTATCCTGAGAAGCCTTGTTGCACAGCGTCTTGTGGACTATTATGTAACAAACGGTGGAGAAATTCTTGGTGGCAAAACGGGATTTACCGATGAAGCAAAACACGCTTTGGCAACTTTCTATGAGTATAATGGAAAAACCTATGTCTGTGTAACCTCAAAGTCAAAGGATATGTGGAAAGCTGTGGAGGATTCCATAATGCTCTATGAGAATTTTGCAGCAGGGGATAGAATAGAAACATCTGAAGAAACCAGCGAAAACGAAGCTTTATAGCTTCGTTTTTTTGCGTAAAAAGGCATTGGGACTTGCAATTTAAGGGAAAAAGTGTTATACTAATTAGGAATGTTGTGGTAAGGAGGCGTTATGATGAATACAGAGCTTGTGAAGCTGCTACTGGGTATGGTGTTCGGTACAGCCCTGATTATGGCTTTTATTGCACTGGCGTGTGTTGCTACACCGAAAATCGCAAGGTTTATCATAAAACGCAATCCGAAGCTTGCAGAAAATCCCGAAAGGGTAGAAGAAACAAAAGCGAACAGTGAGCCTGAGGTCAAAGGCCCATATGACGCTCAAAAAGAAGAATATGACCTGAATTATAAGATTTATAATAAAGATATATATGGAGTTGATTTTAAAAATGGCAAAGAAAAATGAAAAAATGGTTGACGCCATTACCTCAATGAATGAGGATTTTGCAAAGTGGTATACAGACATCTGTAAAAAAGCAGAGCTTATTGAGTATACAAGCGTTAAGGGCTGTATGGTAATCCGTCCTTACGGCTATGCTATCTGGGAAAATATTCAGAGAATACTTGACGGAATGTTCAAAGAGCTGGGACACGAAAATGTGTGTATGCCAATGTTCATTCCTGAAAGCCTTTTGCAGAAGGAAAAGGACCACGTTGAAGGCTTTGCACCTGAAGTTGCCTGGGTAACTCACGGTGGAAGCGAAAAGCTTGAGGACAGATTATGTGTCCGCCCAACGTCAGAAACCCTTTTCTGTGAGCATTATGCGAATATTATCCATTCCTATCGTGATTTGCCAAAGCTGTATAACCAGTGGGTGTCAGTTGTGAGATGGGAAAAAACCACACGTCCGTTCCTGCGTTCAAGAGAATTTTTGTGGCAGGAAGGCCATACAATCCACGCTACAGCTGAAGAAGCTATCGAAGAAACCGAGAGAATGTTGAATTGCTATGCGGATTTCTGCGAGAATACATTGGCTATGCCTGTGGTTAAGGGCAGAAAAACTGATAGCGATAAGTTTGCAGGTGCAGAAGCTACCTATGCGATTGAAGCACTTATGCACGACGGAAAAGCATTGCAGGCAGGTACTTCTCACTATTTCGGAGACGGCTTTGCAAGAGCATTTGAAATTCAGTATACAAATAAAGAGAATAAGCTGGAGTATCCTCATCAGACTTCCTGGGGTGTAACAACACGTCTTATCGGTGCAATTATTATGACTCACGGTGATGATAACGGACTTGCACTTCCACCTGCAGTTGCACCGGTACAGGTTGTAATTGTTCCTATCGCACAGCATAAGGAAGGCGTACTCGATAAGGCTGATGAGCTTTACGAAATGCTGAAAGCAAAGGGCATAAGAGTTAAGGTTGATGACTCAAATAACTCACCCGGCTGGAAGTTTGCTGAGTATGAAATGAAGGGCGTACCTGTAAGAATTGAAATTGGTCCTAAGGATATTGAAAATAACCAGTGCGTCGCAGTAACAAGACATAACAGAGAAAAAGAGTTCATCTCACTTGATAACATTGCAGAAGCAATTCCTGAAAAGCTTCAGGAAGTTCACGACGGGCTTTATGCAAGAGCATTGGAAAACAGAAGGAATAAAACATATCAGTGTAAAACAATGGACGAAATTGTTTCAGCACTTGAAGAAAAGGGCGACGGCTTTGTTGAAGCGATGTGGTGTGGAGATGAAGCTTGTGAAGATGCAGTTAAGGAGAAAACAGGTGTTGGTTCAAGATGTATTCCATTTGAACAGAATGACATTTCCGATAAGTGTGTCTGCTGTGGAAAGCCTGCAAAGAAAATGGTCCTCTGGGGCAAAGCGTATTAATAAAAGAAAAAGCGATATCCGAATTTCGGATATCGCTTGATTTTTTTACGATTCAAAACCACCCTTGTCAAAGAATAGTTTTCTTATTGCAATAGCACAACCTGCTAAGAATCTGTTCTGCTTGCCTATGATAGAAAGAGCAAGTTTGTCAGCGGCTTCTTTGCCTGCAATTCGTTCAACCCCTGCCTTAACCTTATCAAAAGCAATCTCAGATTCAATATAATATAAATGAATAATGATTTTGTGTGGGTCAGCAAGAAGATTAATGTTGTTAATAAGTACACCGATAAGTTCAAGATTTCTTCTAAGTACAGCAATAACACCCTTGTCGCCACTTTTATAAGCCTCAATAACCATTTTGCCTGTAACCTTATTTACGTCTCCATTGGCTGCATTGTATAAATAAGGTGTCTTGTCCTTGGAAAAATCATTTTTGATTTCACGCATCTGAGCCTTTAAGGTAATTTCATTTTCCACACAGCCACGTCTGCCACAGGTACATATTTCTCTTGCGTCAGGGTCAACAATCATCTTGTTAATGAAATCTGTACGGTTAAGATATGATGCAACAGGCTTGTTGAGATAAGTGGATAAGAAGTGAACGTCGTTGCCGTATTGAATAAAAGCAACGTTTTTGCAGTCTGTGGTGATTTCCTTGTTGAAATCAATGTTGGCAAGAGCAGTACCGAGAATAGAAGTGTCAATAACAATAGGCAGTTCAGTATATCTTTCTACGAAAGCCTTTGCCTGAGAATAGTCAGGAACACCGTTTACAACTTCTACTTTCATTCGTGAGTACATTTCAGGGTGAACGGAAAAACCAATGCCCATTACTGAATTTGCATCAAGACAGTTGTCTGAAAGCACCTGCTTAAGCGATTTTTCAATGTAATCAAAAATCACAGTGTCTGTGGTTGTTTCATTGATTCTCAGATTTTTCTTGTCAAGTATTTGTCCTGACATTGTGGATAAACCAACGCTGATAATGTTTTCTTCAATAGTAACGCCAAGAACGAATTTGTAGTTGTAGTTGATGTCAAGAAGAATTTTCTTACGTCCCCTCGGAGCTCTTTCAGAAGTGTTCTTGTATTCGCACTGTTCGTAAATTATGCCCTGTTCTATCATATCTGTGGTAATGATAGTAACAGCAGCCCTTGTCAGCTCAAGCTTACCTGCAATATCAATTCTTGAAGTCGGCCCGTTCTCTTTCAGTATACGCAGAATCTGCATACGATTTCGTCTTTTAAGGTCCAACTTGCTGATGCCTTGTTGTTCCATTTTTATGCCCCCGATATTATTATGTATTTTCCAATATCATTCTAACAGAATTTAATGAACAAACAGTGAACATAAACTAATTAACAAAATTTTTAACTAATTATTCACGATATTTTAAAAGAATGCAGACTCATCAATGTCATCTTCAATGTCTTCGCCGTTGAGAATACTTCTGAGAACGTTGACTTCATCATCTGTCAGCGTAATACCCTTGCCCATTCTTGTGTGGTCAGGGTTCCATTCTCTCAGGTCATATTTAGGCTCTCTCTCGTTCCAGCTTACCTTGTTAAGCTCCTTTGTCCAGCCCTTTGCATTCTCAGAAAGAATACCTAAGCTTTCGACGATTTCAAATTTAAGTTCTGCCATAAAAATTGCCTCCTTTTTATATTTAGCACATCTGTGCTTACTTACTTGTTTTTTGCTTTGGGTAAAAACCTGCTTATAGCATTAACTACCTTGGCAGGCATCATATTTTTCACCATTACCCATAAATCCTTGTAGTTTAGAAGAAATACGAGGATAAAAAGTACAGGTAATGAAACAAATGAAAGTGCCATATTGTCCACATACGGCTGTGCAACGTTTATAAGAACCATTGCAATAAGAATGATGTTGTTTGTAACGATTTTTCTGATTTTTAAATCAAAAGGCAGTATTTTTTGTGAGTCATAGGCTCTTATGATAAATACAACCGTGTAGCTTGCAACGGTTGAAATTGCAGGTCCGTAAAGTCCTATTCTCGGAATGAGAACGACATTAAGAGCTACGTTTATAATACCTGAGAATAAGCTTGTTGTAAGTGAACGCTTTGTCTGCTTTGTTGCGTGGTAAATTGCACCGAGAAATGTTGTAAAACAGGAGAATACAGACGAGTAGATAAGAATAGGTGAGTATTTTACCGAGTCCTGAAAAGCATCACCCAGCCATATTCCCGTGAGTGGTCTTACAATCAAAAGGCATCCTGCAGCCAGCACATAAAGCAGGCATTGATTCAGGTTGAAAACATTGGTGTAGAATCTGCTGCGTTCCTTCGAGTCGTTTTCAAGAATAGCCGACATATTCCAGGCCTGTCCGAACATAAGATAAACAGTCGATACAAGGTTTGGTATCTTGTAAGAAGCCGAAAGAATACCGTTATGTTCACTGCCAAGATAATGGGTCGTCATAAATGAGTCGGAGCTGTTGGTAATGAGCCATAACAGCTGAGTCGGAATAAGTGGCAGGGAATATTTAAGCATCGAGCTGAATATTTCACGGTCAAGACATCTGAAATCCAGGTATCTCCAGAGCTTTGCAGTAAAAGTAAGGAAAATAACCGAAATAAGGTCTGAAAGGATAATGGAGAATAAATATCCCGTGTTACCCATCTTAAAGACCATAATAAATAAAACAGTTCCTACAAGTGTGAGGAATGTTGTAAGAATACCGTTTATAGCAAAAAGCCTTACCTTTTCAAGGGACCTGACAAAGGTTGAGTATACAAGCTTTAAGCTGGCAGTGCAAAGGTATACAAAAATCAGCAGGGAATATCCACTGAGGTATTTGTCAGCAATGCCCGAAACAGTTACAATTGGAAGTACTATTCCAAGAACGGCTAAACCACCGATGCAGACTACATTTCCCACAGTAAAGACTTTACGTTTGTCATAAGCCTTGTCAAGACCGAAACGAATGATAGATTCACTTATGGTCATAGTTACAACAGGCAGAAGCCAGTTGGCAATCTGAGTGATGACATCATTTACGCCCATTTCTGCAGGTGTAAGATAAGTTGTGTATACCTTTACAAGCAGAAGCACTAAGATTTTAGAGCTGAATGAGCCTATTGCAAAAATTATAGTATTTGAAAACAGCTTTTTATAACTGCTTTTGTTTACTTTTTCAGCCATAATTATTTGTCCTTTTCAAATTTATACATTATAGCAATTATACCACAGTTTTTTCCTTTTTGCAATTAAAAACGTAAAGTTCTAAAAATATAGTGAATATCTCTGCAAAAAATTCATAATTATGCTGTAATATATAGAAAGAATAAATCAGAAAGAGTGTTTTGATTGGAATACGGATTGCTTATAACAAAAAGAATATCAATAATGTTTATAATCCTCCTTGTAGGAGTGCTTTGCTATAAAAAAGGGTTGATAACCAAAAAAGGGACAAAACAGCTGTCAGAAGTTGAGCTGAAGCTGGTTAATCCCATTTTGATATTTATGTCATACCAGAAAGACTACGAAAGTGCAATGATAAAAAATCTGCTGTGGGCATTTGTCCTGTCAGCAATTTCATTTGCAATAACAATAGGGCTTAGCTACGTTCTGGTGGGCAAGAAAAACAGCGACTATGTTGTGGAGCGTTTTTCAATGGTCTATTCAAACTGCGGATTTCTTGGAATACCCCTTATAAACGGGGTTTTCGGCTCAGAAGGCGTGCTGTATCTGACTGCATATGTTACACTTTTCAATTTTCTTGTGTGGACTCACGGACTTATGACTATGAAAGGTCAAAAGGACTTTTCATCAGCAATAAAAGCCGTGAAATCCCTGCCGGTTATTGCCGTGTTTGCGGGACTGGTCTGCTATATGCTTCAGCTGAGACTGCCGTCAGTACCTGCTCAGGCTTTGCAGTATATCGCCGATATGAATACACCTCTGGCAATGCTTATTGCAGGAGCAACCATAGCCCAGTCCAATGTGCTTAATATGATAAAAAAGCCGAGGAACTATTTGATTTGCCTGTATAAACTGTTGCTTTTACCGTTGATAGTGTTTGCTGTTATCAGACTGTTCGGACTGCCTGAAATAGTGGTTGCAACCCTGACAATAGCAACTGCCTGCCCCGTAGCAACAACAGGCATAATGTTTGCTTTGACCCTTGACAAAAATGCCGAAAGATGTTCAGAGCTTTTTTCAATGTCAACCCTTTTGTCGGCACTAACCCTGCCTGTTGTAACTGTAATTGCAACCACATTTTCATAATTCAGCTTGTGATAAGCTCCTTTATGAAGAAGCTTTTGCCGTCGAATTCAAGTGCTAAAGAAGCCCCTTTCTTGGTGCCACTTAGAATTTTGTCAGAAATAAGATTTTGAATATCCTGCTCAACCAAGCGTCGGAGTTCTCTTGCTCCACCTGTGCTGGTTGGGCATTTTTTTGCAATTTCATAGCAAACTCTGTCCTCGTAAATAAAGTCATATCCTAACTTTTCAAGCCGTACCTTGAGGGATAACAGCTCCTGAGAAGCAATTTCCGAAAGCTCAGTTTCACCCAACTGGTTAAAGGTGATAACCTCGTCAATTCGGCTTAAAAATTCAGGTGATAAAAATTGCTTCAGCTCATTTTCCATCTCCTTTTTCATCTGTTCATAGGAATGCTTTCCGTCATTTCCGAAGCCGACTGATTTTGTGCCGACGGCTTTTTTTATGCCACAGTTTGAAGTCATAATGATAATCAGGTTTGAGAAGGATAC
>DEPR01000035.1:20324-23274 GCA_002358895.1 Ruminococcus sp. UBA3387
GTGAGTATTCCACCGTTTTCATAGCCCACATACCCCGGAGGTGCACCTATAAGCTTTGAAGCGTTGTGCTTTTCCATATATTCGGACATATCAAGCCTTATAAGTGCGTCATCACGGCGAAAAACGGACTTTGCCAAAGCCTTTGCAAGCATACTTTTTCCAACGCCGCTTGGTCCTAAAAATATAAAGCTTCCCAAAGGTCGGCAATCACTTTTCAGCCCCGTCCTGCATCGCCTTATTGCGTTGGAAACTGCTTTTATTGCATCACCCTGACCAATAACCTGACGGCATAATTCATTCTCAAGACCCTGAAGCCTGTTTGCCTCATCAGCGTTCAGCTCGTTGCAGGGGATACCCGTCCAGCGTGAAATAACGGTGGAAATATGCTCCTTGTTAAGAGTAATCTGTTGTGCTGTGTGCCGTTTTGTTATGGTGCTGATGTATTTGTCCCGGTTGATTTTGCCTGTAATGTATTGATTAAAAACGTCGGAAATAAACTTTTTTGAAGATGAAACATCAGCACTCCCTATCCTTGCACAGGCACAAGCTTCATCGAGAATGTCAATAGCCTTGTCAGGGAAAAACCTGTCGGTGATGTATCTGCCTGAGTATTCAACAGCCATTTCAAGTACATTATCAGGGATTTTTAAATTGTGATGTTCCTCATATCTGGACTTCAGCCCTTTGAGTATCTCAATGGTGTCATCAGCAGTCGGTTCCTCGATTTTTACTACCTGAAAACGCCGTTCCATAGCAGAATCCTTTTCAACGTTCTGCCTGTATTCGTCGAAAGTTGTTGCACCGATTACCTGGATTTTACCTCGTGCAAGCTGAGGCTTGAGAATGTTTGCTGCGTCAATAGCACCCTCAGCAGCCCCCGCACCCATAATGTTGTGTATCTCATCAATGAACAGAATAACATTGCCTGCGTTCTCAGCCTCGTCAATGCAGTTTTTCAGCCGTTCCTCAAAATCCCCGCGGTATTTTGCCCCTGCAAGCAGTAGGGTCATATCCAGCGAGATAAGCCGTTTTGAAGCCAATGCATCAGGCACTTTCCCCTGTAAAATCCGTACAGCAAGCCCCTCGATAATGGCAGTCTTTCCAACACCTGCCTCACCCACAAGACAAGGATTGTTCTTTGTCCGACGGCAAAGAATTTCCATTATCCTCTGAATCTCTTTATCACGGGCAATAACAGGGTCAAATCCCTGGCATACCGACTTTCTTGTAAGTTCACGGCCAAAGCGTTCGAGATTTTTCAGCCTGACGTAGGACTGTTCAGCGACAAGATTGTTGTCAGTCATTGTGCAGTCGGAGTAAAGGCTGTTAAGGTTCACACCCAGCTCAATGAGCATAGTCGTGCCACAGGAGCTGTTCTGCTTTATGATTCCCGCTAAAATAAGCTCAGTGCCTGTCAGCTTGCCACCTGAGCTTTCACAGATTGAGCAGGCAGTTTTAAGTATGTTTATTGCAGTGGGCGTAAAATCATTCTGAGTCAGACGACAGGGAGTACCCTTGCCGATGATTTTTATAAGCTGACCTCTGACATCTTCTACAGTAACTCCGTGCTTTGTAAGAATTGAATATGCCGTTGAAGTGCCTTCTTCCATTATAGAAAGAAGCAGATGCTCAGAGCCGATGTAGGTGTGCCCCCAGCTTCCTGCACAGCTTACAGCGTTGCGAATGACCTCACGACCCTTTTTTGTGAATCTGTCAATTTCAAAGCTTTTGTTGCCTATACCCATATAAATCACCTTTCTTCCATTGCTCAGGGCGTGCCGAAAGCAATTCTTTTCTTAAAAAAGCATTGACCAAAAGAAAAGATTTAATCGTTTTTGCGTTATTAACAGTTTATGCAGAGGACAAATTCTCCTTTCATATATTTTTTGTAACACATTTCTCCAATTTTCATAAACTGTAGTATAAGACAAAAGCAAAGGCGAAAGTCTGATGCTGTCTTAAATTATATATATAAAGGAGAATATTTTTATGAACGGATGCGGATTTGGCGGTTGCTGGTGGATTATCATTCTTATTCTTATCCTCTGCTGCTGTGGTAACGGCAACAACGGTTGGGGTAACGGCTGCGACAACGGCTGTGGCTGCTAATTAATGATAGCCGAGGGGTGGGAAACCACCCCTCATTTTATTGATTTTTGTCAAACTTACTAACTGATTGGTTTTTTGGTTGGTTATTTTTATGTAAGACAATAAAGTTGAAAAAAATTTCGAATTCTATTGAAAAAAAAGAAAAAAAGTGATATACTATATAATGTATTTTTTAAAATAAGTGAGGAGAATGCCCAATGAACAACAAAAGACCGGATTCAATGGAAAGAATCACTACCCCTGAGCTTGCAAAAGCGTTTATTGATGAGCAGGTTGCTGAAATGAAAGCACAGATCGGCGATAAGAAAGTATTGCTTGCTCTTTCTGGCGGAGTTGATTCATCAGTAGTTGCAGCGTTGCTTATTAAAGCAGTAGGCAAACAGCTGGTGTGTGTTCACGTAAACCACGGCTTGATGCGTAAAGGCGAAAGCGAACAGGTAATTGAAGTTTTCAAGAACCAGTTGGACGCTAACCTGATTTATATTGACGCAACAGATCGTTTTCTTGATTTGCTTGAAGGCGTTGATGAGCCTGAATCAAAGAGAAAGATTATCGGCGAAGAGTTTATAAAGGTGTTCGACGAAGAGGCCGCTAAGCTTGAAGGCATCTCATTCCTCGCACAGGGTACAATCTATCCTGATATTATCGAAAGTGACGGCGTTAAGGCTCACCATAATGTGGGTGGACTTCCTGAAGAAATGCAGTTTGAACTTGTTGAGCCTGTACGTCTTTTGTATAAGGACGAAGTAAGAGTTGTAGGTAAGGCGTTGGGACTTCCTGCATCAATGGTTGACCGTCAGCCATTCCCTGGCCCCGGACTTGGCGTTCGTTGCCTTGGTGC
>DEPR01000035.1:23304-26470 GCA_002358895.1 Ruminococcus sp. UBA3387
ACCCGAGACAGACTTAATGCTTTGAGAGAAGCTGACGCAATTCTGCGTGAAGAGTTTGACAATGCAGGTCTGACAGAGAAGGTATGGCAGTTCTTCACAGTTGTTCCTGATTTCCGTTCAACAGGCGTGAGAGACGGAAAGCGTGCATATGATTGGCCTGTAATTATCAGAGCAGTCAATACAGTTGACGCAATGACAGCAACAGTACCTGAAATTGACTGGGCAGTACTTAAAAAGATTACCGACCGTATACTTGCTGAAGTACCTGGCGTTTGCCGTGTCCTTTATGATTTGACACCAAAGCCTGTTGGTACAATCGAGTGGGAATAATCTGAGTTATTAAGCGACATATTTGTCTTAAAGAAAGGATAAATGAAAAATGGATAAGAAAGAACGTAGAGTTGGTACAGTTTCAAGAGGTATCCGTTGCCCAATCATTCGTGAAGGTGATGACCTTGCAACAATTATAACAAACAGCGTGCTTGAAGCAGCAGAAATTGAGGGCTTTGAGCTTAATGACCGTGATGTTATTTCACTTACAGAATCTATCGTTGCAAGAGCTCAGGGAAACTATGCGTCAGTTGACGATATTGCGGCAGACGTAAAGGCTAAGCTGGGTGGAGAAACAGTCGGCGTTATTTTCCCGATTCTTTCCCGTAACAGATTTGCTATCTGCCTGAGAGGTATCGCTAAGGGTGCAAAGAAAATTGTTCTTATGCTCAGCTATCCTTCTGACGAAGTTGGTAATGAGCTTGTAAGCCTTGATAAAATTGACGAGGCAGGTATAAATCCATACAGCGATGTGCTTACACTTGAGCGTTATCGTGAGCTTTTCGGTGAAAATAAGCACGAGTTTACAGGTGTGGACTATGTTGACTATTATTGTGAACTTATCCGTGACTGTGGTGCTGAGGTTGAGGTTGTGTTTGCAAATCAGGCTAAAACAATCCTTGACTATACAGACTGCGTAATCAACTGTGATATCCATACCCGTGCAAGAACAAAGAGAATTCTCAAGGCAGCAGGAGCTAAGGTTGTGTGTGGTCTTGACGATATTATGAACGCACCTGTTAATGGTAGTGGCTGTAACGAAAAGTATGGACTTCTCGGTTCAAATAAATCTACAGAAGATAAGGTTAAGCTTTTCCCTCGTGAGTGCCGTGATCTGGTGTTTGATATCCAGAAACGTGTGCTTGAAGCAACAGGAAAGCACGTTGAGGTAATGGTTTACGGAGACGGTGCATTCAAGGACCCACAGGGTAAAATCTGGGAGCTTGCTGACCCGGTTGTTTCACCTGCATTTACAGATGGCCTTGTTGGTACACCAAATGAGCTGAAGCTGAAGTATCTTGCTGATAACGACTTCAAGGACCTTAGTGGTGATGCGTTGAAGCAGGCTATTTCTGAAAAGATTAAAGCTAAGAATGGAAGCCTTGTTGGTAATATGGCTGCTCAGGGTACAACACCAAGACAGCTTACAGACCTTATCGGTTCACTTTGTGATCTGACAAGTGGTTCAGGCGATAAGGGTACACCTGTGGTACTGGTTCAGGGTTACTTTGATAACTATACAAACTGATAAAATTCGGCAGTGTCGGAAACGGCACTGCTTTTTTGTGTCAAAATCCTTGCCAAACGTATAAAAATCTGCTATACTATATTATGTATAATTATATTTAGGAACAGAAAAGGAGAACCCCTATGTTAGAACTTTTTGCAAACAATCCTGCAGAACTGCAGAATGTGTATACACCATTGCCATTCAATATCCATTTTGGCTTTTGCCTTATAGCAACCTTGATTTACCTGGTGCAGTACTGGAGAAAAAGGTCAGCTTATTATCTTTTTGTGATGATTGCAATAGATTTGACCTTTGTTACACAGTATTTTACAAGCAAGCCTGTAATATGGGGACTTGCCATTGCAGAAGTCTTGCTTATTATAGCTGCAATAGTTTCAGCTTATCTGCATAATAAAAAGATTAAGGCTGAAAAAGCTGAGGAAATTGAAGCAGAAAAGCAGGCCTATGAAAATAAAAAAGAAGCTGAAAAAGCACAGACTGAAATGGATAAGCAAGTGGTGGAAAACGCCTTTGAAGACGAGGAATTGCAGTAATGAAAATTGTTATCCTTGACGCTGAAACGGTTACACGAAATGATGTTTCACTGGATTGTATAACTGAACTGGGTGAGGCTCAGGTCTATGGTTATACTCCCAATGAGCAGGTGGCTGAGCATATCGGTGATGCCGACGCTGTTATCTGCAATAAGTGTCTGATAACCGATGAGGTCTTTGAAAAATGTCCGAATCTGAAGTATGTCGGGCTTTTCGCAACAGGCTATAATAACGTGGATATACAGTCAGCAAAAGCCCACGGTGCCGTTGTCTGTAACGTGCCTGCATATTCAACCAACGCAGTCGCACAGCATACTTTTGCATTTATTCTGAACCATTATAACAAGGTGGCTGAGTATGCAAAAACTGTTGATGACGGGGACTGGGTCAACTATAAGCTGTTTTCATATTTCGGTATTCCAACTGCTGAGCTGACAGGAAAAACTATGGGAATTATCGGCTATGGAGATATCGGAAGAAAGGTCGCTCAGCTTGCAAGAGCTTTCGATATGAACGTTGTTACTTATACTCGTTCACCTGAAAAGGTTACCGATGGAACAAACGTATGTTCACTTGAACAATTGCTCATATGTTCAGATGTTGTATCTTTGCATTGCCCGTTGACGGAAGAAAACGCAAGGATGATAAATGCTGATACGCTGAAGCTGATGAAGCCGACAGCATTGTTTGTGAATACAGCAAGAGGTGGGCTTGTTGACGAATATGCTTTGACGGAAGCACTGAACAACGACCGGATTGCAGGAGCTTGTATAGATGTTCTCACATTTGAGCCGATGCAGGAAAATTGCCCGTTGAGAAAGGCGAAGAACTGTACCATTACTCCTCATATCGCCTGGGCACCGAAAGAAACAAGAGAACACCTTTTAGAGAAGGTGGCTGAGAATATAAAATGCTGGCTTGAGGGTAAGCCTGTAAATGTGGTAAACAAATGAGTAAAGCATATCGTAATGATTCACGACCACGGTGAAACCAACAGGTTTATGCCCGGGTATTATAAGACCATACTTGATTATGTAATGGACTGTGGTGT
>DEPR01000036.1:0-757 GCA_002358895.1 Ruminococcus sp. UBA3387
TTTTGTTGAAATTTTTATGCTAATATGTTATAATATATGAAAGTAATATCGTTTTGAAAGAGATGGAGTTGATAAATTGCAGACTTCATATATACCAATTATTTTTTTGATTATTGTTATAATTATTTTACTACGCAACCGTAAGGGTGCAATCGCTAAAAAGATTATTGAAAAAAGAAAGACGGAGGGTAATACGGAAATGATTGAGCTTGCAAGAAGATTTATCGACAAGGAATGCCTTATATATTCCTTTGACGGCAGTCATCAGTTTGAGGGTACTATCAAAGAGGTCTGTGATGGTGCGGTCTTGGTTGAAAAAGACGGCAAAACCGAGGCTATTAATCTTGACTTTGTTATAAGGATCAGAGAATATCCAAGGAACAAAAAAGGCAAGAAAAAGTCAGTTGTACTTGATTAATTAAGGTGGATTCAGATTTTTTGGAGGGCCTACTATGAGAATTGCAGTTACATATGAAAACGAGATGATTTTTCAGCATTTCGGACACACGGAAAAGTTCAAGATTTATGATGTTGAAGACGGGAAAATTATCAACAAGGCCGTTGTTGACACTTTCGGTCAGGGGCACGATGCCTCGTCTTATTGACGACCAAGCAAAAGGCGTTTATATGGCAGAGCCTATAGCAGATGTAATTGCTGTAACCTTTACTGCAACACTGTTTTATTTCCAGTTCAGAAAGGCAATGAATAAAATTTCTCAATAATAAAAAGATACTCACTGTATTAAAAATATGGTGG
>DEPR01000036.1:860-9777 GCA_002358895.1 Ruminococcus sp. UBA3387
TTTTTTGCTTGACAACTATTATATTTTGTGCTATACTGTATAAAACAGTTTTTTGTAGAATTTAGGAGTGTAAAATATGCAAAGACTAATGGGTGTAAACCTGACTGTCGACAGTTGTGGTATTGCTACTAACAACAAATCGCTTATGGCTATCAATGAGCTGTTGTCGCAGGGCTGGAAAGTTGCAAATCTTGTATGTGCCAATGAAAATTCCAACGGTATGATTGGTGGCTTTGTTGTTCTCGAAAAAGAAGATGAAGAATAAGTTATTAAGACAAATCCTCGTTTTACGGGGATTTTTTTGTGCAGTTTTAATTTTCAATAAGTTTTTGGTATTTACAAAATCGGCAAAAAAGTGTATAATATATAATGTATGCCGTGAATTACGGCAGATTGAAATTGTAAATTTTATTAGGAGTTTATGATATGCCAAAGAAAAATGATTACGGAAACGAAGCCATTACTTCTCTTAAAGGGGAAGACAGAGTAAGAAAGCGTCCGGCTGTTATTTTCGGTTCGGACGGGTTGGAGGGTTGCAAACATTCGGTGTTTGAAATTCTCTCTAACTCTATTGACGAAGCCCGTGACGGTAACGGTTCAAAGATTATTGTTACACGTTACAACGACAACAGTATTGAGGTTGAGGACTTCGGCCGTGGCTGTCCTGTTGACTATAACAAGGCTGAAAAGTGCTACAACTGGGAGCTTGTTTACTGTGAGCTTTATGCCGGTGGTAAATATAATAACAACAGTGGTGAAAACTATGAATATTCACTGGGTCTGAACGGATTGGGTGCTTGTGCTACACAGTATGCTTCAGAATTTATGGATGTTGAGGTTTATCGTGACGGCTGTAAATATAATCTCCACTTTGAAAAGGGCAGAAATGTCGGTGGTCTCAAAAAGGAAGAAACCACACGCAGGAAAACCGGTACAAGGACTCACTGGCGTCCTGACCTTGAGGTGTTCACAGAGATAAATATTGAGCGTGAATATTTTGAGGACGTGCTGAAAAAGCAGGCTGTTGTTAATCCTAATGTTGAATTTGTTTTCAGATATCAGAGAGATGATAACGCTTTTGAGGAAAAAACTTTCCTTTATGAAAACGGTATTGCTGATTATGTTGCAGAAATTGCAGGTGGAAACACCCTTACATCAGTTCAATATTATACTGCTGAACACAAGGGCAGAGACCGTGCTGACAAGGAAGATTACAAGGTTAAGCTTTCTGTTGCATTTACTTTCTCAAATCAGGTTAAGATGCTGGAGTATTTCCACAACTCAAGCTATCTTGAACACGGTGGCTCACCTGAGGATGCTGTTAAGCTTGCTTTCACAAATCAGATTCACAATTATCTGAAGAATAACAACAAGTATCTTAAAAATGAAAAGCCTATAAACTTTTCTGATGTGGAGGAATGTCTTGTTCTTGTTTCAAGCTCTTTCTCTACTCAGACATCTTATGCAAACCAGACTAAAAAGGCGATTACTAACAAGTTTATCAAGGAATGCATGACCGATTTTCTGAAACGTCAGATTGAGGTATATTTCATTGAAAATCCTGATGAAGCAATAAAGATTGCCGAGCAGGTTATGATAAACAAGCGAAGCCGTGAGAGTGCTGAAAAATCACGTCTTAACATAAAGAAAAAGCTGACGGGAACTATTGACCTTTCAAACCAGGTGCAGAAGTTTGTTGACTGCCGTTCAAAGGATTTGTCCCAGCGTGAGCTTTACATTGTGGAGGGCGACTCGGCTCTCGGCTCTGTAAAAATGGCAAGAGATGCTGAATTCCAGGCGGTTATTCCTGTCCGTGGTAAGATTCTCAACTGTCTTAAAGCTGACTATGACAAGATTTTCAAGAATGAAATTATTGTTGACCTGCTGAAAGTTCTCGGCTGTGGTGTTGAGGTTAAATCCAAGTCCAACAAGGATTTGTCTACCTTCAGTCTTGAAAACCTGAAATGGAGCAAGGTTATAATCTGTACCGATGCTGACGTTGACGGTTTCCAGATCAGAACACTTATTCTTACAATGCTTTACAGGCTTACTCCGACTCTTATTGAAGAGGGCTATGTTTACATTGCTGAATCGCCTTTGTTTGAAATTACTACAAAGGACAAGACTTATTTTGCTTATGATGAGGCTGAAAAGACAAAGATTATGGGTATGATCGGGGACAAGAAATGCACAATTCAGCGTTCAAAAGGTCTTGGTGAAAACGAGGCTGATATGATGGCACTCACTACTATGAACCCTGACACACGCCGTCTTATCAAGGTTACTCCTGATGATATTGAGCATACAACCTGGATGTTCGATATGCTTCTTGGTGAAAACCTCCAGGCAAGAAAAGAATTTATATCCAATAATGGTATAGATTATCTTGATATGGCTGATATAAGCTAAGGTGAATGATATGCTTTGGACAATTCTGACTGCTGTAAACATAATTGTTGCTGTAATTGCTTTACTACTTTTGGTTTTATTGGCTACGGAATATTATAATCTGAAAAAATTTCTGAATGCTAATGAGCAAAAAGTGTTAAGCGATATTGAAGATGAAATTACCAAGAAGATTGACAAATTAAAGGTTTACAGCATTTTGTTCGGTATTTTTGTGATACTGAGAATACTTGTTGATATAGCAAGGGATTTTATCTAAGGAGAGAAAATTTTAATGGCCAGAAAAAAGTCAGAGGACATAAAAAAGAAAAATGTTGAGCCTGAGGTAAACGCATATATTGAGGGTGCAGGTAATGTGGTTGAGGAAAGAATTACGCTTACTCTCGAAAAGAACTATATGCCTTATGCAATGAGTGTTATTGTATCCCGTGCGTTCCCTGAGATTGACGGCTTCAAGCCTTCTCACAGAAAGCTTCTTTATACTATGTATAAGATGGGCTTGCTCAACGGTGCAAAGACAAAGTCGGCAAACATTGTGGGTCAGACTATGCGTCTTAACCCTCACGGTGATGGTGCGATTTATGAGACAATGGTTCGTCTTGCAAGAGGTAACGAATCACTTCTGCACCCGTATATTGAGTCGAAAGGTAACTTCGGTAAGGCTTATTCAAGGGATATGGCTTATGCTGCGTCCCGTTACACTGAGGCAAAGCTGGAGCCGATTTGTGCAGAGCTTTTCAGGGATATTGACAAGAACACTGTAGACTTTGTGCCTAACTATGACAACACTATGCAGGAGCCTTCCTTGCTTCCTGCAACATTCCCGTCTATTCTTGTAAACTCAAATGTGGGTATCGGTGTTTCAATGGCGTCGGCAGTATGTTCTTTCAACCTGACAGAGGTATGCGAAACAACTATTGCACTTATGCGAAATCCTGAGCATAACGCTCTTGAAACCCTTAAAGGACCTGATTTCCCGGGCGGAGCTTTTGCGTTATATGACGAGGAGGAGCTTGACAGGATTTATCGCACTGGTAAAGGCTCGGTTAAACTGAGGGCTAAATATAATTACAACAAGAAGGCAAACTGCCTTGAGATAACTGAAATTCCTGCGACAACTACCGTTGAGGCGATTATCGAAAAGATTATTGCACTTGTTAAGGCTGGCAAAATCAGAGAAATTCAGTATATCCGTGATGAAACCGACAAGACGGGTCTTACTATCGGTATTGACCTGAAACGTGGAGTTGACCCTGACAAGCTGATGCAGAAGCTTTATAAGCTTACACCATTGCAGGACAGCTACTCCTGTAACTTCAATATTCTTGTTCACGGCTATCCCAAGGTTATGGGTGTTTATGACATTATTGACGAATGGGTCAAGTTCAGAATGGACTGTGTGAGACGCCGTGTTGCTTATGACCTTGACAAAAAGAAAGCCAAGCTTCATCTGCTCAAGGGCTTGGGCAAAATTCTGCTTGACATTGACAAGGCTATAAAGATTGTTCGTGAGACGGAAGAAGAAGCTGACGTTGTTCCAAACCTGATGATTGGTTTCTCCATTGACGAAATCCAGGCTGAATATGTGGCTGAAATCAAGCTCCGTCATCTTAACAGGGAATATATCCTTAACAGGATTTCCGAAACTGACGCACTTGAAAACGAAATTCTGGATCTTGAAGATACTCTTGGAAGCAACAGAAAAATCAAGAGCATTATCATTAACGAGCTGAAGGATGTTATCAAAAAATACGGTCAGCCAAGAAAGACTCAGTTCTTCTACAAAACTGATATTGAGGAAATTGATGTTGAGGAGGAAGTTCCTGATTATCCTTGCAGACTGTTCCTTTCAGACAGTGGATATTTCAAGAAGATTACACCACAGTCCCTGAGAATGGCAAGTGAGCAGAAATTCAAGGAGGGCGACTTCCTTTCGCAGGAATTTGATTCCACCAACAAGACGGAGCTTTTGTTCTTTACGGACAAGGCTACTGTTTATAAGGCAAAGACTTCACAGTTTGATGACACAAAGGCAAGTGCTTTAGGTGATTATATCCCTGCAAAGCTTGCGTTCGAAGACGGTGAAAGCGTTAAGGCGATGGTGAACACCACCGATTATTCGGGATATATGGTATTTGTGTTTGAAAACGGCAAGGTGGCAAAGGTGCCATTGAATGCATATGAAACAAAGACAAACAGAAAGAAGCTGGGTAATGCTTATTCTGCAAAGTCAAAGCTTGTTGCAGTTTTCCACATAGCTGACAACGCACAGATTATGCTTCGTTCTTCAAACGGCAGGGCAGTTATTTTTGACACAGCTTTGCTTTTGCCAAAGGCAACCCGAGATACTATCGGTGTTCAGGTTATGACACTCAAGGCTAAATCTACATTGGAAAAAGCATTTGTGATTGACGCTGAAACTGCTGATAATCTGAAAAAGTACAAGAGCAAGAACATTCCTGCTGCAGGAAGCTTTGCAAAGGATATTCCTGACCCTGACCAGATGACCTTGTAATCAGAGAATTCCTGAGAAAATTCGCAAAACTTTATAGAAGATATTTTTATCAGCCTTGATGATTTTCGTATCATCGGGGCTGATTTTTTCAGACCTTTTCAGTATGCTCTCAATATCATCGGCAAGCTGTTCCACAGCTTCTGAATTACAAGTCAGCACTCCACTTTCAAAGTGGATATAAAGGCTTCGATAGTCAAGATTTGTTGAGCCGATATATGCGATTTCATTATCACAGATAACGGATTTTGAATGGATAAAGCCACCTTGAAATTCGTAAATCTCAACGTTGCTTTTCAAAAGAGGGATATAGTTTGCTCGGGTTACGATATGGACATATTTTTTATCGGGTATCTGTGGGGTGAAAAGCCTTACCCTGACTCCGTTTTCGGCTGCAAGGCAGAGGGCTGAAGTAAGCCTGCTGTCGGGTACAAGATATGGGGTTGTGATGTCGATAGTTTTTTGTGCATTATTAATAAGGTTGAGAAATACTTTCTCGGTGTAGCCTATATCGCACATTGGATAGTCGCCGAAGGGCATTACAATACTGTCAACATAATCTTCATCATTATCGGTAATAAAATCGGCATAATCAAGCTGAACTTTATCAAGATTCCACATCTGGACAAACATTGCTGTAAAGGTGTTCACAGCATCTCCTTCCACCCGAACAGCTGTATCCTTCCAATATCCGAAAGGGTGGGTAAGATTTATATACTCATCGGAAATATTTGCACCACCTGTATATCCTACCTTGCCGTCTATTACTGCGATTTTTCTATGGTCTCGGTAGTTTATTGCAGGGGTAAGCAATCCGTTGAAGGCATTAAAATTCCGTGCATTAATCCCAAAGGATTTCATCTGCTTTTTGAAGGTGTGAGGCAGATGGGTGATTGTACCCATATCGTCAAACAAGAGGTATATTTTAACACCTTGTTTTGCTTTTTGCTTTAGTATCTCAAGTGTTTCTTCCCACATCTGACCTGAGTTTATTATGAAAAATTCAAGAAAGATGAACTTTTTTGCTGTTTGCATATCTTTCTTCAACGTTTCAAAAAAATCCTGACCAGTAGGGAGATATTGGCACTTGCTGTTGTTGTAAACAGGGAAACCGCTCAGTTTTGAAAACCCTGAAAACTGTTTTGAAATATGGGGAGGTGCATTGAACTTATCCGATTGCTTCAGTTGGAGGGGGTTAAAGTTCATATACCTCTCAATTTTATTTATTATTCTGCCGTTGCCATATAAATAGTATACGGGCAGGAAAACTATCGGCATTGCAAGCACACCGATTATCCAGCCCAATCGGCAGGGAATATTGCACCGTCTTACTGCAATTTTAAAGGCTGTGAACAAGGAGAAAAGATATACCAGCAGATATAGTGGCTTGAAAATCAGGCACAGAAAAACACCTCCACCGATGATTATACATAGCTGTAATGCTATCTGGAGGCTGTTTATCAATATTCTTCCTAAATAAATGTTAAATGGCTTTTTCATATTAAAGTCCTGTCGGTTTGACATTTTTATGTTTGTGTGATATAATTTTATGTAGCTTTATCCATAAACAGGGAGGTAAAAATTATGGTTTGTCCTAAGTGTCAGAAAACTGTTGGTGAAAATGACGCTGTATGCAGTAATTGCGGAATTGCACTTAAAGATAAGAAATCAAAATTCAGTATAAAAAAATTCATTGAAAACAGAAAAAAGTCTGCAAGCAAAAATCTCAAAACCGTTACCAAAAAGACAAATATGAAAAAAGTAAGAATTGTTATGGCGACAGTTATTGCGTTGCTTGTTCTGCTTCTCATTATTGTCTTGATTGTAAACGCTGCAGGCAACAAGGGGAACAAGATTGCAGGTGAGTTTTCTGAGTGTATCGGATATTTGTCTGCTGATGCTGAAAAGGAAACAGGCTATCATCTCAAGAGCAATTCTGCTTTCAGAATTGTAAACAAGGCTGTTGCTTTTGACGGCATTTATGAGTCTGAAGACGAAGTGAGAATTGATGATATAAGCTATCCTGAGTGGGCTGTTACCGTTAATCTGAACGAAAGTAAAAAAATTGAAAGCGTTACTTACACGGATTTTGAATCAATCAAAAAGGATTCAAGAGGTAAGGAAAAGGATAAAATTATTAACCTTGAAAAGTTTGACAAGGGTACAAAATACAATACTGTTGTTGACGAAATAGACCTTGACCCATATAGTATAACCTACAAAGACGAAAATACTACATACGTTTACAAGTATTATTATATGACCGATTATGACGATGCACAGACGGTTGTGCTTTCTGTAACATTCGATGAGGACAACAAGTTCCTTTATGAATCGGCAGAGTATGTTTATCCACAGAATATGTGATAATTGTTACGGAAATAATACAAATTGTTGCGTAAATGCTACATTTTTTGTCAAATGCTTGACTTATGATATTTAAACTGATATTATGAGATGATAAATAAATCAAGGAGGGTTGAATATGGATTTCGATAAGAATTTATGTATGGGCTGTATGAACGAGCTTGACATAAACGGCGTCTGTCATTACTGCAGTTATACTTCCGATTCTCCATATCTTCAATCATATCTGGCTCCTCGTACCGTTTTGCATAACAGGTATATAGTAGGCAAGATTTTGTCCTATAACGGTGAGGGTGCTTCATACATATGCTATGATACGATTGCAGACTCCAAGGCTGTAATCCGTGAATATATACCTGACACTCTTTGCGACAGAGAGCGTGGCAGTAATAATATTGTGGTTGATGCAGAATCACTTGTAAAGTACAAGACATTTATGTCCGAATTTGTGGATATGCATAAGACACTTTCAAAGATGAGAAATCTTGAGCATATTGTTACTGTTGAGGACATTTTCTATGAGAACAACACGGCATATGTTGTGTTTGATTATGTTGAAGGAGTTTCTCTTAAAAAATTTCTTCAGTCAAACAAGGGCTTTCTTACCTGGGAACAGGTGAAAAAGCTGTTTGTTCCTTTGTTCACAACTCTCAGTATAATCCACAATGCGGGTGTTATTCACAGAGGTATTTCACCTGAAAACATTATTGTTACAACTGAGGGTGAGCTGAAGCTGACAGGGTTCTCTATCAGCTCTATCAGAACTTCAAATACAGGGCTGTCTACTGAATTTTATTCAGGGTATACAGCTCCTGAACAGTATTCCTGTCTTGAATGGCAGGGTGCTTGGACTGACGTTTATGCCATTTCTGCTGTTACATACAGAATTCTTACTGGCATAGCACCTCTTGATGCTCACACAAGAATAAACAATGACACAATGCCTGAGGCTGCTAAGGTTAATCCGAGAGTTCCCGCACACGTTTCAAAGGTTCTGGCAAAGGCTATGCGTGTCAAGGGAAGTCAGCGTATTCAGTCAATAACAGAGCTTGTTTCTGCTTTGTTTGAGCCACATCACAGAATGGAACATCAGAAAGGTGCAACACAGACTATTCCTGTAGTCAAGCCTTCTCACGAGCAGAATAACCGTGGACAGAATGACACACAGAACAAGAAAACAAACGCCGGTATAATTGTTGCGGGAGTTATTATTCTTGCGTTGATTATCGGGCTTGGAACATTTCTTTTGTATCAGATTTTTGCTGGCCCTAACGGTGATGAAAGCTCGCTGGACAGCCTTGTAAGCAGTAGTTCAATGGTGGACAGCAGTTCGGAAAGCTCGGAGCTTCAGACAAGTACAACTAAAAAGGAATCGGTTTACGGTTATGGTTCAATTATGCCTGACCTTGTGAATATGAGATATGAAACAGCTTTAAGACAGCTGGGTGCGGATTTCAACATCAGACCTGAATATTTCTATTCTGATGAAATTGAAAAGGACATCATCACTGAACAGAGTATTCCTGTGGGAAGTGATTATGACCCCGCAAAGAAGCACGAGCTGGTGCTTAAAGTAAGCAAGGGTAGTGAACTGGTTGAAGTGCCTTCATATGCAGGGCTGACTGAAAAAGA
>DEPR01000065.1 GCA_002358895.1 Ruminococcus sp. UBA3387
GGTTATAAGTATGCAAGAATTGAGCTGACAGCAACAAGTGCATTCAATAACTTCATATTGAATTACGGTGGTTCAGATGCAAGCTACTATGTAGGTGTAAAATCCTTAACAGCAGAGCTTAACGGTTCAACACTGGCATATAAGACATTGCCTAAAATGTCTGAACTTCAGAATAAGACAACAACAATAAAAGCCGATGGACAGGCAAATACATATACTCTGAAAGTATATGCTTCAAAAACAGGAGAAACAGGCGACAGCTCAATAGTTGACGACAGCTCATCAACAGTTGATCCGATTCCGACAGGAACACCTGAGCTTCTCCAGAATACATTTACACTTGACGGAATGATCGGAGCTAATTTCGATTACTCAATCCCAAGAGGATTTGTATATGGAAATTATGATATCAAGGCAATCTTCAAGTCAGCAAATGAAACACTTGAAGTAGCAATAGATACAAATAAAACAGTAAGAGTCGATGGAACAAAAGCATATAGATTTACACTCCCTGTTAAGTCGTGTGATCTTACAGAGCCTTTTGCAGCTAAGCTTGTAATCAAGGACGCTGAGGGTGAAGTTCTGGCAGAAACAGAAGTAAAAGAATTTGCAGTAAATGATTATCTCAAGGTTATGAGATATTGTGAAGATGCTAACCTGAGAAAGCTTGCATCAGCACTCCAGACTTATGGCTACTATTCACAGCAGATGTTCAATACAGATGCTGAACTGCCTGTAACAAAGCCAAATGACGTTTCAGATGTAAAGGCTTCAACATTGGTAGATTATAAGGGTACAATTTCTGTATTCAACGGCGAAAAGAAAGTAAACCTAGACGAAACAACACTTACAGTAGAAGCTGAAACAGCAATCAGATTCTATATCAAGGATCTGAATGGCTTTGATGCAGATGAGCTGTATCTCAGCTATACAGTAAACGGAAATACAGAAAAGACAAAGGTTAAGTACAGTGCATCAAAGGATATGTACTATGGAGAAATTCCTAATATCGGTGCAAGTAAGCTTGCAAATATGTATACAGCATACTTTGTTGTAAATGATGAGCAGGTTTCAGACTCCGTTAACTACGGTGCATATTCATACATCTTCGAAGTAATCAGATATTCAGAAGATGCTACACATAAGAATCTTGCAAGAGCTTTGTATAAGTATTCTTTGGCAGCTCAGGAATATCAGGATTCACTTCCTGAAGAAGTCGAAGGTGAGCTGGATACAACAGTAACTAACTCAACAAAGGAAAACTTCGGCGACTATGAAGGCACAATTTCCAACGTTGATATCGATGGAAATAAGCTTTATTCACAGGATGATCTGGTTTCTGAGTTCGGTAGCTTCGGTAACCTCTATGATAAGGATTTGTATAACGACGGCTGTGGCTCAGATGTAGGTATCGCTTTCTGTGGCTGGAATATCGCTAACTACATTCAAGACCCTACACTTGACTATAAGCTTGACTACTTCAGGGACGGCAGTGAACATAATGTTAACAGAATGACATTTATCCCTACATACTTCCTTGATACATATGAAGAAGGAATTAAGGTAGGAGGTAAGAACACTCTTACACCTGATGAGCAGGCAGACATTATGGCACAGGCTCTGAATATGAACGTAAGATTAAACTATCGTCTCCATATCGACCCACAGAGATTTGCTCCTGATGGCAACAGCTATTCAAAGGTTGATACATCAGTACCTGGCTCACAGTGGTGGAGAGGTGAGTTTACAGAGATTCACCCAATGGGCGATGATTATCTTGCAATGATTGATGAAGGCTTTGAAGCACTTGAAAAGACAATGAGAAAGATTGGCAATAAAGAGCTTGTTGAACCAATCAGATTTGATATCGGTGCTGAGCTTATGACATCAGTCAAGAACTTCACATCTGAGTGGATTGAACTTGTTGATTATTGCAGAAACAAAATTGAGTCAAGCTCATTGCTCAGAGATAAAGTAATTCTCAGCTATAACTTCTGCCACCATATCGAGTATCTTATCGAGATTGAAGGACACGCAGATTACTTCGGAAGAATTAACGGTACAGGCGTAACATATAAGGACAGAGCAGACCTGTTGTTTGTTGACGATATGACAGAAGAAAACAAACAGCTTCTTGCTGAGTTTATCACAAGCCTCGATACATTCACAATTTCACAGTATATGCCAATGGATATCTTTGCACCGGCATCACTGACAGATACAAATGTGGCAACAACAGCAGAAGATGTAAGAGATGCTCTTCTTACACACGAGCAGAACTTCCTCCAGAAGGTTCTTATCGGAAAGCTTGGTATTGCACCTGAAGAAATCCCACCATTCCACCTTGGTGAGTATGGTATGGGTATCAAGGGTCTTACAGCACCAAACGTTTGGGACAGAACAGCCTGGACAGATGCAGAGCTTGCTACATATAAAGTTCAGCAGGAACACGCAAAAGTTGCATTGGAAGGACTTATGCTTTATATGCAGGACGAGAGATCTGTAGCTAAATCACTTTCACTGTGGATTTCAGGAGCACCTTATGACGTAATCAACTTCTACCCCGGTATGAACGTTGGCGACGCAGGTCACGGATATCCTGGCCAGGCAGCATACAATGCAGAAGCTGCACAGGTTCTCAAGGACTATTGGAACGGCAGATTTTAATTCCGAAAGGATTAAAATATAGGTAAATTTTGAAGAAAGCGACCATCAAGGTCGCTTTCTTTTTTGTGCCTGTTATATATTTGTAGGGGTCGATGCCTACATCGACCCGTAAAGAAAATGTTACGGTTATTATAAAAATATTCACATCAGCCAGTCAAGGAACAAACAGAAAATTTTAATCAAAAATTGAAATTCCCTGTTGTAGGGGACGTGCATCCAAAGATGCTTCGCATCTTAACGTCCCGTCTGTTATAATATCACAACCCTGTGAAATATAACAAAGCTGTAAACAAAAATTTGTATGGGCTTGACGCCAAAGGCACTACTCACCTTAACAGTCCAACGGCAAACAAATCAAAAATATGTCTATATATAAAAATAGTGCATACCCAAATCGGGTATGCACTCTGTTTCCTATTAGTTCTTCTTCACCGATGAAATAATAAATTTAATCAGCTGAACAACCATAAATGAACCGAAAGCAAGAAGATAAATCCAGCCGTAAAGTCCAAGTGTAAGACCTGAAACCTTGAAAAGACCTGTAACTCCTGGGATAAGCAGTACGCAGTTCAGTAGAATAAGTCCTGCAATAAAAGCAAGAATTCCGAACTTGTTGTTGAACATCTTCTTTGTGAAAAGAATAGGCTCGTCAGACTTGCAGCTGAATCCGTGGAAAAGTCTTGAAAGACAAAGTGTTGCGAATGCCATTGTGCTTGCTGTTGCAGGACCGTGAGCGTTACCGATAAGAAACGCAAGAATTGTTGCAACTGAAATAACTAAACCGGAGTAGCCGATTTTCAAAAGGAAAGGCTTAGTGAGAATTGATTCATTTGCACTTCTTGGTTTCTGCTTCATAACTGATTCGCTGTGTGGCTCAAGACCCAGCCCGATAGCAGGAAGCGAGTCTGTCAGCAGGTTGATGAATAGCAGGTGAATTGCCTCAAATGGTACAGGTAATGCACCCAGAGTGCAGAATAAAACTGTGATAATACCTGCAAGGTTGCCCGAAAGCAGGAATAGAATTGACTTTTTGATGTTTTCATATATGTTACGTCCGTTTTTAACAGCCTTTACAATGGTTGCAAAGTTGTCGTCTGCAAGTACCATAGCAGCTGCGTCTTTGGAAACTTCAGTACCTGTTATGCCCATTGCAACACCAACGTCAGCCTGCTTGAGAGCAGGTGCGTCATTTACACCGTCGCCCGTCATAGCAACAATGCAATCACGTCTTTGCCAAGCGCGGACAATTCGGATTTTGTGTTCAGGTGTAACACGGGCGTAAACGGACTTGTCAGCAACGAATTCAACCAGTTCATCATCTGAATATCCGTCAAGTACCGAGCCTTCAACAGCTTCGGAGAAATCGTTGAGAATACCGATTTCCTTGGCAATAGCTGAAGCCGTAACAACGTGGTCGCCTGTTATCATAACAGGTTTGATTCCTGCCTGTTTACATTCGGCAACAGCCTGAGCAGATTCTACACGAGGTGGGTCCATCATAGCAATAAGCCCCATAAAATCAAGACCGTATTCATCATCAAGAGAAAGCTCGTTTGCGTTGTATTTTTTGGAAGCAAAGCAGAGAATTCGCAGACCCTGCTTTGAAAGCTCCTCAACCTGAGCCTTAATCTGTTCCTTTTCCTCGTGAGTGCAGTTCATTCTGCCGATAAGTACGTCAGCAGCACCCTTTGTGAACATAATATTCTCGCCGTTCACAACGTTGAGCGTGGACATCAGCTTTCTTTCCGAGTCGAATGGAATTTCGCTGATACGAGGGAAGTCGTTTCGGATAACCTGGTCATCAAGCCCCTTGGTGTTTGCAAAGTTTATCAAGGCCGTTTCTGTCGGGTCGCCGATTTCAACACCGTCTTTGCATTGTGAGTCGTTGCAGAGCACAGAAGCCCTTACAAGCAGGCTTTCATCAGAGTGAGCAACGTCAGCGTCTTCAGCAGAAACAATGTGGCCGTTTATAACAATCTTCCTTACAGTCATCTTGTTCTGAGTGAGAGTACCCGTCTTGTCGGAGCAGATAACCGATACAGAACCAAGTCCTTCAACAGCCTGAAGCTTGCGTATGATAGCGTTTTCCTTGGCCATTTTCTGTGTGCCGAGAGAAAGTACGATAGTAACAATAGAACTGAGAGCCTCTGGAATAGCAGCAACAGCCAGAGCAATAGCAAACATAAGTGAGTCAAGAAGCTCACCGTTCTGCAAGAAGTTAAGACCGAATACAAGTATACATATTATAATAATAACAATAGACAGCTTTTTGCCGAAGTTGTCAAGGGATTTCTGTAACGGAGTTTTTCTTTCTTCAGCGTTCTGAATAAGAGAAGCAATTTTACCAACCTCTGTTGACATACCAACATCAGTTACAATAAACTTGCCACGTCCGTAAGTTACGAAACTACCTGAGTAAACCATATTTACACGTTCAGCAAGTGGCTTTTCCTCAGAGATAGGGGACATATCCTTGTCAACGTTTATGCTTTCGCCTGTGAGAGCACTTTCGTTCACCTGAATTGAAGCACATTCGATAAGTCGTCCGTCAGCAGGAATCTGGTCGCCTGCTTCAATGAGAATAACATCACCAACAGCAACTTCATCTGATGGAATTAAAACAGCCTCACCGTTTCGAAGGACCTTTGCGTTAGGTGATGACAGCTTTTTCAGATTAGCCAAGGATTGTTCAGCCTTGAGTGTCTGAACAGTACCGAGAATAGCGTTCATAGTGATAACAGCCATAATTACAATAAAGCTTTCCCAGTCCCCCATAAATGCCGAAACCAGAGCAGAAATAATCAGGATAATAACCATAAAATCCTTGAACTGCTCAAGAAAAATTATAAAAGGACTTTTCTTTTTGCCTTCTGAAATTTTGTTTGAACCGAATTTTTCAATGTTCTGAACAGCCTGTTGAGAGGTAAGTCCCTGTTCACCCGAGTTGAATTCCGAATAGAGCTGTTCAGGCTCCTGCAAGTAGCGTTGACTCATATTTTACAAATCCTTTCCGAAAGTTTCGTAGCCATAAAAAAAGCAAGGCCTTTATTGAAAAAACCACATAGTATGCCCGTAGTTTTCACAATAAAAGTCTTGCCGTTTACATATGTAGCGGATCATCATCTGATCGTACTGACGCCATCATAAACAAGGTAAACCCTTGCCAGCTACTCTCTTTTACAAAAATAGTATACCCGAATTT
>DEPR01000049.1:0-9811 GCA_002358895.1 Ruminococcus sp. UBA3387
AGAAGCTCAGTAAAGCTTCCTCTGTCGTCCTCATTCATTTTCAAAGTAAAAGCAACCTTTTCCTTCGGAAGATAGGATAAATATGTGCTGTAAAGCTTTTTTGCAAAAGAGTTATGTGGAATTTCAGGCATAACAAGAGTTTCGGCCTGTTTGCTGAATACGTCCAGCAGGTCCACAATTTCACCAAGAGTAACCTTGTGTGTAACAGGCACAGCACAGTAGTCGCCATTGTCCGTGAGAACCGTATCAATGCCATCAAAAGTGCAACGATGTTCCTTGCCCTCAAGTGCGTCAAGCATTTCACAAACAAGGTCGTCGATATATACAAGCTCCAGCTTAACTGCCCTGTCGTTTACCTGAATAGGCAGGTCGTTTGCAATGTTGTTGCAGAAAGTAGCCACAGCTGAATTGTAGTTTGGTCTGCACCACTTGCCGAAGATGTTAGGAAATCTGTATACAAGCACCTTTGCACCTGTTTTTTTACCATAATCGAAAAACAGCTGTTCCCCTGCCTTCTTGCTTCTGCCGTAATCGCTGTCATATCTGCCGATAAGCGTTGCCTGAATTGAGCTTGAAAGCATAACAGGGCAGGTATTTCTGTGCTTTTCAAGTGTTTCAATCAGTCTGCTTGCAAAGCCGAAATTGCCCTGCATAAATTCATCGGTGTTTTCAGGTCTGTTTACCCCTGCAAGATTGAATACAAAATCAGCCTTTTTGCAGTATCCATCAAGCAACTCAGGAGCAGTGTCTATGTCATAAAGATAAAGCTCACCGATTTCGAGTTCAGGACGGGTTCTGTCTTTTCCCTGTTTTATGTTTTCCAGTGCAGCAACCAGGTTCTTACCAACAAACCCCTTTGCACCTGTGATTAATATGTTCATATGCGTTCTCTTTTCCAATCAATGTTTTCCTTGGTGATTTTAGCAGGATTTCCTGCAATTACAACGTGAGGCTGGTCGAATTGCTTTGTAACAACCGAGCAGGCTGCAACAATGCTGTTGTCCGGGATTTTAGTGCCTTTGCAGATAAAAGCACGCTGACCAATCCAGACGTGATTTCCTATATTAATATCCTTGCTGTGATTAATTCTGTTTCCGTCAAGGTCAGTTACTGAGTGGCTGTCGCCTGTACGGAACTCGATGTTCCCCGAGAACATACAGTCCTCACCAATGTTTATATTGCACCCTTCTATGCAAGCCAGCCCCACAGTTCCGTGGGAGGATGTGTTCTGACCTATAGTAACGCAGTTGCCGTCATCTTCAAACCATACGGACAGGTTGGAAAGCCTGCAGTTTTCACCGATAATCACTTTGTTTTTATTACCGAAAAAACGGAAGTTGCAATTATTGATAATTGAGTTTCTGCCAATAACAACAGAGTTGCCGTTGCCCTTGTCAACCAGCTTTGTGCGTTTCATAAATACTGTGGGGTGAACGTCTTTTATCCTGCTGTTTCCTGCAAATAAGCGGAATATACTCATAATAAAGCCGTATATTTTTTCGTGCTTACACAGCCAGTTTCTGATTTTTCTTTTCATAAAAGCCTCCAAAATTTATGAAGTATATTGCCTGTAAAACATCAAGCTGATTATTTGGCAAGTTCCTCCTGAATGTATTCAAGAGCGGCAATCTTAGCCTTTGTTTCTTCAACGTCAAGAAGCTGAGTGTTGTTTGAGTTGAATTCAGTAAGAGTGTTTCTTTCCTTATCACCCTGATTGAAATATTTGTCGTAGTTCAGACCACGCTTGTCGCAAGGCACACGATAGAAATCGCCCATATCAATAGCGTGGGCACATTCTTCGTTTGTGAGCAGGGTTTCATAAACCTTTTCACCGTGACGGATACCAATAACCTTGATGTCCTCTTTTTTGCCACCGAATAAATCGCATACAGCCTCAGCAAGAGTCTGGATTGTGCAGGCAGGAGCTTTCTGAACAAGAATATCACCTGATTCACCGTGTTCAAATGCGAACAGCACCAGGTCAACAGCTTCGTCCAATGACATAATAAATCTTGTCATATTCGGGTCGGTGAGAGTAATGGGACTGCCGTTGCGAATCTGGTCAATCCAGAGAGGAATAACCGAGCCACGGGAACACATAACGTTGCCGTATCTTGTACAGCAGATTTTTGTTTCCTGAGTTGTTCTTGCCTTTGCAACGATAACCTTTTCCATCATAGCTTTTGATGTACCCATAGCGTTTACAGGGTAAGCAGCCTTGTCAGTTGAAAGGCAGACAATGTTCTTTACACCTGCTTCAATAGCTGCAGTAAGAACGTTTTCAGTACCCAGTACATTTGTCTTTACAGCTTCGATAGGGAAGAATTCACAAGATGGAACCTGCTTGAGAGCAGCAGCGTGGAAAATGTAGTCAACTCCGTGCATAGCGTTTTTGATGCTTGCAAGGTCACGGACATCTCCGATATAGAACTTGATTTTGTCAGCGACCTCAGGCATTCTCACCTGAAATTCGTGACGCATATCGTCCTGTTTCTTTTCGTCTCTTGAAAAGATACGGATTTCCCCGATATCAGTTTTGAGAAAACGGTTAAGCACAGCATTTCCGAAGGAGCCTGTACCACCTGTTATCATAAGTGTTTTGTTAGTAAATAAGCCCATTTTTTTCTCCATTCTGCCGACCATTCGGCATATTAATTGATTTATCTTAAAATATAAACTTTGTCAAAAGCAATCTTATTTTAGCTTTCTCAGTAAAATCGCATCTATCATAAGCATAGCATTGGGCCTTAGCTCCTTGATGAACATAGGCAGAACAATGCTTGTGAAAATCTGAGTTATGAGTGAAGCAAGGGCAGCACCCAGAGCACCCCAGAGATGAATAAATCCAATGTTCAGTAAAACATTCATTATTGCGGCACAGCCGTAAATGATTTTCAGATATTTCTGCTTACCCTCAGAAACAATCCAGGCATTTCTTGCAACGCCTAAGTATGAGAAGGAAGTATACCAGGTAACTACCTTGAGTATATCAGCAGACGGCTCATATTGTTCGCCATAAAGAATGCCGACGAATAAGTCGCCGAAAATCAGAAAGCCTATTGAAACAACTGTGGATAAATAGAAGACAATAGCATAAAGCTGTCGGTTTTTCTTTTCATATTGCTCCTGACTGACTTTTTTCAATCTGAGTATTGACGGATACATAGAGTCGATAATTGCCTGTAAAACGAAAACCCAAAGATGACAAGCGGTAAAAGCAACTGAGTAGTAACCTACTTCGCTTGAATTTCTCATCTGCTTGAGCATCATCTTGTCAGTCTGACTATAAACAGCCACCATTATTGAAGATAAAATATAGTGATAACTTATCTTGAGAAGTGAAAAAGCCTTGTTTTTGGAAAAGCTCAGTTTCGGACCGTTGTAATGCCTGTAAGCAGAGTAAAGGAAAATTGCAACAACAATATAGTCAACAGAGGTTGCAAAAGCAAACCAACGAATGTCCATTCCTAATATAAGGAGTATGATTTTATATAGGGAAGTGATTATGTAGGCACATAAAATTGCCATTGCAGTAATTTTTGATTTGTATTGATACTGAAACCAAAAATTGAATATTTCAAAGACGTGAAATATTGGACCAAGACTGCAAAGTGCAACTACAACGATAGTAAGAGGCTCACCCCTGTCAACGATTGATACAATGCCTATTATGAGCAGTGATGATAAAACGCTTGATAAAAGACGCAATACCAATGATGAGCCAATCGCCTTTCCCTGTTCATCAGGATGGTCAACAAAGTCCTTGATGATTACAGAGTTTAAACCAAGTGTGCATAAAGAAGTGAAGAACACAACATATGCACTACCGTAGCTGATTAATCCATAGTTGCTTGAACCAAGATAACGAGCAGTAAGAATACCGACAAATAATGATAAAATCATTTGAACGATTTTACCACCAATAAGCCAGCCGGCATTTTTGGCCTCTTTGTTTCTGAAAAATTTACTGATAACTGATTTCATTTGTTCCAATCACCATAAAGGATTATTTTTTTAGCTTGCTTTTAATTGAATAAATAAGCTTGTTTTTGCCAACCTTGAAAAGTCGTTTCCAGAACAGTCCGTAGGTTTCATATTCCACTCTTTTGTATGAGCAGTCGAATTCTGCCATAGGAATATCCCTGCCATCAATGTTATAGAGGAAAATGTCCTCACCGGAAATCTGATTTGTAATGTTTGCATCAACAGGTCTCATTACCATACCGTATGACGCCACAGGGGACAATTCAGGAATTTTCTTATCAGTAAGAAGATATTTTTTGTCAAAATTCCATAGCTTCATTCCGTTTAGGTTGACGCATATATCCTTGCCGTCAATGTCGTCAATCTTGTCAAAAATCCGTTCAAAGAACAAATCATATTTAACAGCCTGTTCAAAGTCAGGCAACTTGTATTCAACCTTGTTACCCTGTTGTAACGGCACCTGGAATGTAGCACTTGATGAGCTGTTGTGAGTGCCCATCTCTGAAAAGTTTGTTGTCATTCCTGCGTAAGGAACAGCATAGTACAAATTTTTTTCAACCATATAGGATATAAAATACTTGCCCCAGGATTGCTGGCTCCACCTGAGAATAGTGCTTGGCATAGCCTTGTTTTCAGCAGGAAGCTTGTCCTCGTGGAGAAGATACCATTCCTTGAAAAGGTTCCATTGTTCCTTTGCCCAGCATTGTCCCCAGGAGATGCTGTATTGCCCTAAATAAGCGTCGTATTCATTTTTTTCAGGTATAAACTGAAGCCCTGCATAACCATTCCAGCAGTGTGAATAAAGTGAAGCACCGACAATTTTCGGATTGTCCTTGTAATAGTTAATTGCAGCATAAGTGTAATTATAGAAGGAAGGGGAAACCATAAGGTCGTCCTCAAGAATTATAACAGCACCATATTGGTTTGATAAATCACCACATTGGATAATGTGCTTTCTCAGCCCCTGTCTTTCAGGATAACGCTTTATAATCTTGTTTCCATAGTTCCATTGGAACTCATCTGCAACCTTCTGAACATCATCACTTCGGTTGCTTTCGTCAATACTGATGATAAGGTCAATGCCGTCAAAAGGGTAGTGAGCGTTTACAATAGATTGGAGCAGCCTCCTCATAGAATCCGGCCTGTTATATCCGACTGCGACGATTGCCGGTTTAATGCTCATAAAAACAGCTCCTTTTCTTATAAGTTTATTTGATAGTATAATATAACTTTAAAAGTATATAAATCGGTAATGTGAGATTCAGCTTCATAAAGCATTTTATTGACTTTTTCATAAAGCCCGAAACTGCACAAGCTCTGATGATTTCATCGAAGAACTCATCATTTTTAATGTATTTGTAATTTTCCTTGAATACAGAATAGCTTTTAAATCTTGCGTCATTAGCCATACAAGCAATGTAGAATGACATCTGCTTTTGCATCCAGAGCTTTTTCTGTTCGCCTGAAAAAGCGTTGTTTTCCTCCAGCACCTGCTTTAAAAGCATATTGGTCTTGTTTATATAGGAAAACATATTTTCCTTGTGAGAGCTCATAGTCGAGCCTGATTCTCTTATGTAATACTGATAAAAAGGCTTGTCCAGATAGCCTACATTTTCGGCTTTTGACAAAGCAGTAAGCATAAAAGCACCGTCTTCGTTGTATTTGTATGACGGGTCGAATCTTATTTGATTTTTGTCAAGAAACTCCTTGTTGTATATCTTTGAGCCGATACAGCACATTACAGCCCAGTTTATGTTGGTCAGACATTCTGCGACAAAATCTGAACGGGCATATTTCCCGTCCGATAAAGTTGCAGCAGCAATACGAGGCGTGTTCCTTTGAATGTATGTATAAGATGAAAATACTACTTCCGTGTTGTTTTCCCTTGCAAAGTCGAGCATAGTTTCAACAGCGTCAGGAGTAAATGTGTCGTCTGAGTCAAGGAACATAATCCATTGACCTGACGCATTATCCAGCCCCTTGTTACGGGCAACAGCCTGACCGGAGTTCTGTTCGTTCTTGAAAACTTTAATTCGTTGGTCGGTCTTGGCAAGGCGATAACATTCCTCCAAGGATTTGTCCTTTGAGCAATCATCTATGAGCAGTATTTCAATGTTACTGTAAGTCTGTTCCACAAGGCTTTTTACGCATAAAGCCAGATCCTTTTCAACGTTATAAACAGGAACGATAACAGAAACCAATCCCTTGATATATTCCATTTTTATCACTCCTTATGAGACGGGGGAGAAACGTTCTTTAAAGATTTTCTACGATGAATATGTTCTCTCTTAAATGCATTAATATTATTTTTTCTTATATAGTTGACACATAAGCCAAGCATAAAGAAGAAGAAAGGTTCAATAAGATATGAGCCTGAAAGCCATAGCTTTACCAGAGTCAGGCAGGATATCATAAGAATGAAGTAGAAATGTCTGTGCTTTCTTGTGATAAATAATGCCTTGATAACCATAAAGAGTATGATACCAAGCAGAACTATGCCTAAAAAGATACCGAAATCGCAGAAAAATTCAAGGGCAATATTATGAACATAGTTACCAGCAATAACACGGTCGCTCATTATGCCGTAGCCGAAAATCGGATTTTCTTTTATAGCTTCAATAATTCGGACAGAAAGCTCATCTCTACCGTTACTGTCGGTGATTTCACCGACAAGGAAGTAGTCAAAAATTCTGGTGCTGAAGCCGTATCGTCTGAAGAAACGGGAAAGCCTTAATGCCATCGGAATAAGAACAGCGTCAGATGAAATAATAAATATCACTATAAAGAAAGCGATAAGATAAAAAAGTTTTGTGGAACTGTTTTTCTTGATAGTCAACAGGAAATAAATTCCCAGTGCAAAATAGATAATGTTAATAAGAATAGGCCCACGGGTACCATAAATAAACGACATAAGTGCACCAAGCACAGCAATAATCCAGTATTTCGCCTGGTTCTTGGTCAAAGCCCAGTAAATGAGGTAAAGAATACTTGGCAATACCTTGTATGAAGCGTCCATATTGTCAGCGTTAATCACCTGACCGGAGTAGAGGTTATAAATCTGATAGAGAAGCATAACGCTTACTCCCGCAAGGGAAGCCCAGAACAAAGGCTTTTCAAGCTCCTGGTGGGAATAGCATATTCCTACAAAATACATAGGTATAACCGTAATAAGCATACGGAAGATTACCTGCTCAATAATTACTGCGTTATCCGAGCTTATGAGCATCGTCAGTATAATTATCAGCAAGCAACCCAGATAGAACAGAATATCAGTTGATTTTATTTTCTTGTTTATATATGGAAATGCAAGTACGGCAAATATGCCGATAGCAACAGGAATAAGAGCCTTGTAATAATGTCCGATAATCGGAAATCGTCTGAAAATCTGACTGACATATACCAGAATAGTGTTGTTGGTCCATATGAGTATCACAAGGATTTTAAACATCAGCTTAGGGTCGATTGCCAGAAGCTTCTTACGCTTTTTTACTTCATTTGTATTCATTTTCGGCATCGCCCCCTTTAGTAGTTTTGGTAGTAGGTTTATTTTATATCATTTAAAAAATCTATAATCTTTTTTGTCTGAACAATGTTGTTTTTGTATTCGAGAACGTATTTCTGAGCAGCTTCACCGTATTGACGGCGTTCATTTTCAGACATTTCACCCACCTGCTGTAAAAGCTCAGTAAGTGTCTGAATTGAGTCATCTGCAGGATAGAATATGTATGGTTCGTATTCGTCAGGAATTCCATCTAACCTGTATGCAACAACAGGTGTTCCCGAAGCGAGATATTCCATAGTCTTTGACGGGAAGCTGTATTTTGTGAACTCATCATTGTTAAGTCTGGGGTTTACAAGAACAGTAGCCTGCTTCTGAAGCTCTAAAACCTCATTTCTTGAAAGTTGACCCTTGAAAATAATACGGCTGTCTTCCTTGGAAGCCTGCCTGATTTCAGCTTCGCTGTCGCCAATTCCACAGATAACAAGTCGATAGTTTTCTTTTTCAATTTTTCTGAAAGCCTCTAAAAGATGAAGCACACCGAATTTTCTGTGAAGAGTGCCTGAATACATTATAATCCTCTCACCGTTTTCATCAGTTGAAACAGCAGGAGTGTAGTTGTTTTCGGAGGCAATGCCCTCCATAACAACAAACGGCTGAGAAATGTTCATATATGTAGCCATATGCTTTGTGAGCAAAACAAAAGAGTCAACGCAGGAAATCAGATTGTAGGCATTAGTGGAGGACCAACGGGTAAAGGCTTTCTGCAATGCACTTTTTTTTGACGAAAGACTTGCCATATCAGGCAAATCAGCCACAATAGCACAAACCTTAAGGTCGGGATAATTCAGCTTAGCCTTGTTGACTGCTTTGAGAAGATGATGAGATAACGTGTAAACAAACAGTGTTTTAGGTCCGTCATTCTTTCTGCACCAGGCTTTTAAAACCTTGTATGTTTTTATAGGCTTAAAAAAGTTGCGGATAAGTTTGATGTTGCAAAAACCGATGTTTATGCCATTATCATTAAAAGTAAATTTCTTTACAAAAGGTCTGGAGTAATATTGAGGAAAGCTGTCAACAGGCAGAATGTTGAATAAAGGCATATGACAACCGAGGTTTTCACAGAATCCCTCGTATAAATTCCACTGCAAAGCGTTGGCAGCGTCCTGCATATTGTTTCTTGACTCTTTTCGGAACGCTTCTTCATATTCCTTGGGAATCAAGGTGGATAACATAGCATACTTCATATAATAATCCTTAAATTGCAAATTTTATTTTGAAACACTTCTAATGCCCGAAAGCATTTTTCTATATGCTCTTTTCCAACCATAGTCCTTGTAGCGACCGTTGCGATGTTTATAGCAGTTGTAAAAAGAGATAAATCTGCTGAATTTTCCGTATAACAGGGAATAGATAACACCCTTGTCAATAAAGAATTTATCGTTGTATCCCTCAAACCAGGAGGAATCTCTGTTGTCGGTCAGTTCAGCGATAGAAAGAGGGGCAGCCATAAGCTTCAGACCCTTTTTCAGACAGTCATATAGAAAAATACTATCTTCACCGCTACTGTATTTTGCACCACCACCGAAAAGCAGATTAAAGGAAATACCTTTCAGGAAAATGCTTTCACGGCGAATAGCAATTCGAGCGGCACCATATTTTCCGTAATTGAATTTATTAACATTAACAAACTTTGTGTTTTTATATCTCTTTGGATTTTTTTCGTCAAGATTAAAAATGAACATATCAACATCAGGATAATCCTGAAAAAGCTCAGTAACAGTCTTGTCATAGCCGTCCTTAAAAATCATATCATCATCAGCAAAAACGCAGATATCAGCAGTGCTACGCATAAGTATGTTGTTTCTGTTGAGGCCAACACCTTTTTCGTTGAAAGAAAGCCATTTAACAGGGAAGCCCTTGTAGTCAAATTCTTCAATCTCATTGCGATCGCATTGATTTCCTACAATAGCAGGAGTCTGAATATTCATTTTATCAAGCAATGAATGATCCTTCTGATTCATTGTTACAACTAATGTCTGTATGCTCATTTATTTTCTCCAAAAATTATTTATTGTATGGCACAGCGAATAAACGCTGTGCCATACGATTTTTAAACGATATAGAATTAACGAACAGTTACTGCATAACCACAGCCTGTAGCATAGCTTTCTGCATAAGAGCCTGCTGCAACTGAAAGAACAGTATTAGCGTTAGCCTGATAGAGAACAACTGAACCGATCTTAGTTACACCGTCAGGAATGTAAACACTTTCAAGTGATGTACAGTTTCTGAATGCGTAATTACCGATTGTTGTAAGCTTGCTGT
>DEPR01000049.1:9949-10440 GCA_002358895.1 Ruminococcus sp. UBA3387
TCACCAATTTCCTTGAGAACGCCGTTTTCAGCGAAAGCAACTTCCTTAAGGTTTGGACAAGAGTAGAATGCGTAGTTGCCGATAGACTCAATACCTTCACCGATTACAACCTTCTTGATGCTGTTTCTGTACATTGTCCAAGGAGCAGCTGTCTCACCATACTTGTGGTATGTGTAATCAGCCATATCACCTGTGCCTGCGATTTCGAGAACGCCTGTGTCATAAAGTGTCCAGGTTGCTGTATCACCGCAAGTACCTGTGTAAAGTGGCTTAGCAACATATTCACGAGTTACATACTTGTAACCAGCCTTAACTGCGTATGTCTCAGCGTATGTTTCGTCAGCAACTGAAAGAACTGCGTCAGCATTAGCCTGATAGAGAACAACTGAACCGATCTTAGTTACACCGTCAGGAATGTAAACACTTTCAAGTGATGTACAGTTTCTGAATGCGTAATCACCAATTGTTGTAAGCTTGCTGTCAGCTTCAAA
>DEPR01000070.1 GCA_002358895.1 Ruminococcus sp. UBA3387
AATAACATTATACCACAACCCAGAAAAAAATCAATCAATTTTTTCTGATTTTCCTTTACTTTTCACAAAAAAAGCATTATAATATAACGTATGTAGGGGACGATGCCCACATCGGCCCGTTTTTTATGCGAGAAAGGAGTTTATATTCCTTCAAGGAATATAATTGTTTGCTATGGTATTTTTAGAAAATTTAAGGTCTCAGCTTGATAGCTACATTCCGAAAATCAAAGAGCTTTACGAAGTGTTCGACATAGAAAACAGCAAGGAGCGTATACTTGAGTTGCAGGAAAAAGCAGCCGAACCTGGCTTCTGGGACGATCTTGCAACATCACAGAAAGTATTGCAGGAAACCCGTACGCTTGAGGGCAATATCGAGAAATATAATAAATTGAAAACTTCATCGGAAGATATCGAGGTTATGCTTGAAATGGCTGATGAGGAACAGGACGAAGCAATGATTGAAGAAATCGAGGCAGAGCTTAATAAACTGGGTGAAGCTATTGATGAGCTGACCCTCTCTTCCCTGCTGACTGGTGAATATGACAAGTGCAATGCCATTATCAACTTCCACGCAGGTGCAGGTGGAACCGAGGCACAGGACTGGTCGGAAATGCTGTTCCGTATGTATAACCGTTGGGGTGAAAATCACGGCTTCAAGGTGAAAACCCTTGACTACCTTGAGGGCAACGACGCAGGAATGAAAAGTGCGTCAATTATCGTTGAGGGTGAAAATGCCTATGGCTATCTGAAAAGCGAAGCAGGTATCCACCGTCTTGTAAGAATTTCACCATTTGATAGCTCAGGAAGCCGTCACACTTCCTTTGCGGCAATAGATGTAATGCCTGAAATTGACGATACAATCGAGGTTGATATCCGTCCTGAGGATATTGAAATGCAGGTATACCGTTCATCAGGTGCAGGTGGTCAGCATATCAACAAGACATCATCAGCTGTACGACTTATCCATAAGCCGACAGGTATCGTCTGTGCCTGTCAGACCCAGCGTTCACAGCTCCAGAACAGGGAGTATGCAATGAAAATGCTGAAATCAAAGCTGATTGAGATAAAAGAACGTGAGAATTTAGAGAAAATCGAGGACATTAAAGGCGTGCAAAAGGAAATCGCCTGGGGTGCACAGATTCGTTCATATGTGTTTATGCCGTATACACTTGTAAAAGACCATAGAACAGGCTTTGAGAATACCAATGTCAATGCCGTTATGGATGGTGCAATCGACGGATTTATCAATGCTTATCTTAAATCCCTGTCCCTTGGCAACCTCAAAGACGAAGACAGAAAAGAATAAAAACAAAGGGTATGATTATTCATACCCTTTTTTTATAATTTTCTATTTGCGATGGAAGGGCTGACGTCACCTATATAAAATATTTTCTTCCATTACGGGTCGTCGAGGACGCCGACCCCTACAATAAGTTTTAAAAGTCAAGATGTGTAGGGGCTGGCGTCCTCGACAGCCCGAAAATCCAAAATTGTTGTTAACTCAAAAGAGGGTATGAGATTCATACCCTCCTTTTTATAATTATCTATTATTCACTGTCAATTGTCAATTGTCCACTGTCAATTAATACTCGTATCCGCTTCCTCCGATAAACTCACGGATTAAGGATTTTTCCGTTACCGAGCCTGCGTCAATATCCTCCATTTCGCAAAGCACCTTCGGCATAAGAGCAAACCTCTCGAAATCGTCATATATGCCTGAAGCATCAAGCAAATCCTGCTGTAAAAAGTGCTTGTAAATTGACAGCTCATAAGGAATAAAAGTGTCAATGTTGTATTCGGCACGGCCCTTGTAAGGCATAATGTATAAATCCTCACCACGTTCAACGCTGTTGTACATCGTCAGCGTATCAACAGGCTGTCGCCCACGATATAATTTATCACGGATTATTCTACGCATAAGTCTTATATGGGACGGGTGAAGCAAAGCACCTGATTTTGTCTTGATTCTCGTTCTGATACTGACATAAACGCAGTTTGCAATTCCGTCCGTCATTCCTGTAACGTCAGGGTTAAGTGCGTGGATTCCCTCGAAGATTACAAAATCGCCTTTCTTTCTTTTGAGCTTTTCACCTTTTTCTCTGTCCTGTGTCTTGAAATTGAATGACGGTAAGGTTATCTCCTCACAGTTTGCAATCTTCAGCATATGCTCGTTAAGCAACGGAATGTCAAGCCGATAAGGAGACTCAAAATCTATCTTCCCGTTTTCATCAATAGCCTTTGTTGACTCGTGGGCAGGGAGAAAATAATCGTCCATTGAGATAGTGTGGGTCTGAGTTCCCATCTCACCTAAGTATTCACTTAGTTTAAGTGCCGTTGTGGTCTTGCCTGCACCCGACGGACCTGACAGCAGAATAATCGGCTTTGTGTCTCCCCACCTGTTAATTCCGTCAGCAGCCGCCTTAACCTGAGAGCAGTATGCAATCTCACATTTATTTATAAAATCAGCCTTGTTTTCACGAAGCTTCTTGTTTATAGTAGCCGTAGTTATAATTTTCATACTAAAGTCCTCCGAAATGCTTATTTATATCTCTATGCAAGGGTGAGTATATTTGCTACTCCTCCCACTTCTGACAGAGATTGTTTATGGTGTCGGTCATTTTTGCAAGCTCCTTGTTTGTAAGCCCTGAGCTTCTGTTTACTATAGCAATCAACCTGTCAAGAGCAACCCTGAGTCTCTGATATACGTTGGTGTGTGCCTTTGGCTTTCTTGCAATAGGAACAGGATTTCCGTTTACAAATTCTCCTGTTTTAATGTCAAGCGTAGCTCCACTGTATGGACAGTAAGCATTCAGTCTCAGGTCGGTTTTAAGATGAGCCGTAAACTCCTCTGCCACCTCTGCATCACCGTGTATAACAAATACCTTTTCAGGTGATTTTATGGTGGAAACCCAGGTGTTAAGCCCGTTCAGGTCAGCGTGTCCACTTATTCCGGGGAGTATGCGTATATTTGCGTTTACTGCAATTTCTTCACCAAAAAGTCTTACCGTCTTTGCACCATCACAAATTTTCCTGCCTAATGTATTTACAGCCTGATAGCCTACAAAAAGCACAGTGCATTCCTGCTTCCAGAGGTTGTGTTTGAGATGATGCTTTATTCGACCCGCCTCACACATACCGCTGGCAGAAATAATAACCTTCGGCGAGTTGTCAAAGTTTATAGCCTTTGACTCATCGCTTGTTACAGCAATATTAAGCCCGTCAAATTTTATAGGATTTATACCCTGATTTACATAACCTATAGCTTCTTCATCAAAGCAGGAATCCTGATTTCGATTGAAAATTTCAGTAGCCTCAATAGCCAGAGGCGAGTCCACATATACAGGAAAATTATCGTGTCCCTTTATCATATTTTCAGCCTTAATGCGTCTTATGAAATATAAAAGCTCCTGAGTCCTGCCTACTGCAAAGGACGGAATTACAACGTTTCCACCCTTGTCAAAAGTGTTCTGGAGAATGTCAGCCAAAGCCCTTGCATAGTCAAGAGGCTTTTCGTGTACTCTGTTGCCGTATGTAGATTCCATCACCACATAGTCAGCTTCTTCAATATACTGCGGATCACGGATTAACGGCTGGTCAAGGTTTCCGATATCACCCGAAAATACAAGTTTCTTTGAAATATCCTTTTCCGTCAACCACAACTCAACAGATGCCGAACCGAGAAGATGCCCTGCGTCTACAAACCGAGCCTCAATTCCCTTAGCTATAGTAATTTTCTCATCATAAGCCTGTGGACAGAACAGCTTGATTGTTCCCTCAGCCTCAGCCATTGTATAAAGAGGTATGTATTCCTCCTTGTTCTTACGTCTGCCTTTTCGGTTACGCCATTCAGCTTCAAATTCCTGGATATGAGCCGAGTCTCGAAGCATTATACTGCATAGATTACTGGTTGCCTTTGTAGCATAAATCTGCCCCTTGAATCCACCTGCATAAAGCAGTGGCAAAAGTCCCGAATGGTCAATGTGAGCGTGAGTTAAAAGCACAAAATCTATTTCCGACGGTGCAACAGGAATTTTCTCATTTTCATATGTGTCAATCCCCTGCTCCATACCGAAATCCACTAAAAATCTCTTTCCGCAAGCTTCAATGTAGCTACAGCTTCCCGTAACCTCGTGAGTTGCACCGATAAACATCAATTTCATAACAAAGCCTCCCTTTTGTAAATTCTCCGATTTCACCTTTATTATAATATATTTTACTAATATACGCAATAGAAATGAAGAAAATTTTATCTAATTTTCACAATCAGAAAATGGAATACAGATGTGGAAACTGCCTGTGATAAATCCTGTTCACCCAGTATTTTATGCTTTCACATTCCGAAACGAATTCATCAGATCCCTGCTCATAAAGGGGCTTTAATTTTGCAACCGAATAGGAAATATCATCAAGGGTAGCAGTTTGAGTTACATAAGAAAACCTGATGTAATACCTGTCCCAGTATTCATCAAGCTCATCAATCTTCTGCAGAATTTCAGGGGAATTTTCATTGTAAAGCTCCACTATCACATCAACTTTTTCAAAAAACTCCCTGTTTTCCCTGTCGAGAAAATACAGTGAAACAACCGACGAACCTATTATAGCGAAAATTATTCCGAAGCAAATCACTATTCTTTTCATTCCTTGTCCTTTCTGATTAGAGTGTATTCACCCTGAGGGTCAGCAGTCATAATAAAAACGTCCTCAGCCCTGCATTTTTCCTTTTTCAGCGTTTTATCAAGCCACTTTTTATCCAGCTTTAAAAAGTTCAGTGCATTCGCTACAATCTCGCCATCGTCAATAACCAGCTGTGGAGGATTTTGCTCCTGCTTTTGTATACCAAGGTCTTCAGGAGTGCAGGACTGCTTGTTCTGCTTTTCATACACGGAAATTTTCCCTGTAGTTTCCACTATGGCAAGCTGAACTTCCGATATGTCAAAAACCTGTACGCTTCTCAGCGACTCCAGCAGGTCATCAATGGAAAATCTCAGTTTTTTCATTAATGCCTGGTCAATCTTTCCGTCGGAAATTATAATTTTCGGACTGCCTGAAATTATGCGTCGGAATTTCCGTGACACAAGGAATAAATGAGACATTATAACATCAAGACAAACAAGGGTGAAAATCGGCACAACACCCATAATCATCGGAATGTTCACATCCTCAATGGGAAGCGTTGCAATGTTTGACATAAGAATGGTGATTACAAGCTCCGATGGCTGAAGCTCACCCAGCTGTCTTTTACCCATAAGTCGCATAGAAAAAATGATAACAATATATAAAATTACTGCACGAAAAAATACAATAAGCAATTTTTTTCTCCTCTCAACTGCCTGAATATAAATAATTATTCACCTGTATATTTGTGAATATTCATAGATCAACTGCAGATAATATCAAGGAAAAAACAGATAAAGGAGAAAAATATGAACAGCTCACCTGATTACAGTAACTATAAAAATGCGAAAATAGCAGATAAGCTTGATGATATAATCCTTGATTTGAGAACTATTCTGAATAATACTATGGAACTTAATGTGATGGAAATAAACATAGACGGTGCACCCTGTGCATTGGTTACAATCGAGGGTATGGTTTCAACAATGTCTATGTCCGAGCTGATTTTCCGACCACTTATGGAGTTCAAAGTCCCTGCTTCTGAAAATCCACAGATTGCCGTCTATCAGTTCGTTACAAAACAAAGCCTGCTTGCTGCCGAGCGTCATATTCTCTATACCTACGGTAACGTTATACAGGACTTGTTTTCAGGCTTTGCACTTGTCTTTATAGACGGCATACCAAAAGGCATAGCCTTCGGCATTCAGGGATATCTGCAGAAAGCCATTTCAGAGCCTACAAGTGAACATAACGTAATGGGCTCACAAGAAGCCTTTGCCGAAGTCATAAGAACAAATATTTCTCTCATAAGACGCCGTATGAAAAGCCCTGCGTTGAGATTTGAAATGATGCAGGTGGGAGAGCGTTCATCAACGGACGTTTGTATGGTCTATATGGTGGATAAAGCCCCTGCAAAAATTGTGGACAATATAAGAAAAAGGCTGAAATCCATAAAGCTTGATACGGTTATTTCAAGTGGCTATATAAAGCCCTTTATCGAAAAGAATATACAGAAGAATCTCTTTTCAAATATCGGAAACACCGAGCGTCCTGACGTCTTGTGTACAAAAGTAAATGAAGGCAAGGTCGCAATTTTAATTGACGGCACACCCTTTGCACTTGTCTGCCCGATGTTATTTGCCGAGAACTTCAAAACTATAGATGACTATTGCTCAAAAAGCTATTTTGTTACCTATCTCAGATGGATAAGATATCTTGCCTTTTTTCTTGCAGTAGCTTTCCCTGGAATTTATGTTGCAACAGCCAGCTATCACCCCGAAATGCTCAACTTAAAATTACTGCTTAACCTGTCAGCATCGGAGCAGGCTACCCCATACCCCCTGTTTTTTGAAATACTGATAATTATGGCCCTCCTTGAGCTTATGCGAGAAGCAAGTATCCGCCTGCCATCAGCAATGGGCAGTGCCGTTTCAATCGTTGGAGGGCTAATTATCGGCGATGCAGCCGTAAAAAGTGGCATTATCTCTGCACCTCTGCTGATTATCGTGGGACTGACAGCAACAGCCTCGTTTATTATCCCTACCTTCAACCAGCAGACATCTGTACTGAGGCTTGCATTTATCTTTGCGGGCGGTGCGGCAGGCTTTTTCGGAATAGCAATATGCGGGCTTATGGTTATTGCAAATGTGTGTGCAATGGACGAATTCCAAATCCCTTATACAGCTCCCGTAGCCCCGTTTTCTTTCAAGGGAATTAAAGACGTGTTTGCAAGAGTTTCATTCAAATCAATGGAAGAATCCCATTCAACCGTTGAGGACTATTCAGAGGTAAAATAATGGATAAAATATCTTCATTACAGTTTATGGCACTACTTATATGCAGTAAACTGTTCAGCGTAATGACTTTCATACCGGATAGAAACGAAAACGGTGCAACCTTTACAATAACCGTAATCGTTGCAACTGCCCTGCTGGGACTGCTGATTATTCCTGCTCTGGCTTTTTATAAGAAAAACAACGGTGAAAGTATCCTGACCTTTTCAGGTTCAAAAAGCCGTGGGCTGTCGGTTGTAATAAGTGGAATTTATCTGATTATAGCCCTGTTTGCGTTGATAAAAATCATGGGCGATTTAGCGTTTTTCTTACAGTATTGCTTTTCCGATATCTATGCACCCTGGGCAGTAATAATCGTTATTGCAGCTGTTACGTTCTATATATCAGGACTGAGCATTTCCACCCTTGCAAGAACCACAGGAATAGTAGTAACCGTTACCTTCATAGGTCTTGCACTTGTGCTTTCAGGCTTTCATCACCATATTGACTTTATTGAGCTTAATTTAGCCGTAGAAAACCCCACAGCAAAAATTTTAAGTGGCATACCGAGAATTTTGTCCGATTCTTATGAGCTGATTGCCTTTGTTCTGCTTATGCAGTATCTGAGAAAACAGTCCAGGCTCACCGTCTATGGCTATCTTTCGGTAAAAGCTGTAATCATATCCATTACCGTACTTGCCGTAACCCTTGTCCTTGGCAACTATGCACTTATGACAAAGCTCCCCTTCTTTGCATTGTCAGCCTTTTCACAGACAAGAATAATCGAACATTTTGAAGCATTTTTTATGCTTTTCTGGACGCTTTGTGCCATAGTAAAATTAGTGCTGTTCACCCAATGTGCCGGAATATGCCTGAAAGAGCTTTTCCCCGATTTAAAAGATTTGGTGGGAAAAGGTGCAGTGCTTGCCATATCGTCAGCAGTTACAATACCTCTGTTAGTGCTTCAGAAATGGGAAGCTGTCAAATTCATAAATCTCCAGGCTATCCTTATTGTGATAGGCATATTCGTTATTCCTTTGATAATGCTTGTGTTCAGAAAACGAAGCTCATCCGAAGGAGGAAGATAGAATGAGAAGATTTGTAATATGGATTGTCATCGGGCTGTTGTCCCTTGTCTTTATCGGCAATGAGCAGTCTATTGAAATATCCGACAGAGCATTAGTCCACGCCGTGGGTATAGACAAAGACGATAGTGGCTATACCGTAACCCTGCAGATTTTCACCTCCCAGGGCTCAGGGTCTGATACACAGATTGACCCCAGTAAGCCAAACACACGAGTTATAACCAACAAGGCAAAAACCTTTAATGAAGCAATGGCTCTTTGTGAAAATCAGTTGGGTAACTACCTTTTTATCGGACATAACCAGATTATCGTTTTAGGCTCTGATACGGATTTTTCCCAGCCTGATGAGCTTTTGAACTACTTTATCCGAAACAGGGAAAACTTTCTCGGAGTTGATATTGTGCTTGCAGAAAAAACTGCACAGGAAATTCTCAACGTGCAGATTTCATCAGGTGCAATAACTACAGAGAATTTCAAGGAAACGGTGAAAATGTATAAAGAAAAAGGCTCCCTTATCCCGTCGGATATGGTAAGCTTTCTGAACGAATGTATGAAGCCTGACAAATCTGCAACCCTGCCCATTGTGTCAACCAAAAAGAATGAAGATAAAAAGTCCTCACAAGGCGAAGGGCAGGGTGAAAGTGGTGGACAAAGCCAGGGTGGCGAAAGTGGAGGAGGCGGTCAGTCAGGTGGAGGTAGCGAACAGCAAAGCCAGAATACCACTTATGATATAAAAGAAACTGCCGTTATTTCAGGTGGAAAAATCGTGGGTAAAATTGATGCACAGCAAGCCCAGTGCATAAGCCTTATGACCGACAAAACCGACTATGGAATGATAACCGTAAAATACAAAGACGAGGATTTGGGACTGTTGCTGAAAGTGCGAAAAAGCAAAGCTGAAGTTTTCGTCGAAAACAATAAGCTTGTGCATAATGTTAATATCTCCCTGACTGCCGTTACAGAGAATAATACCTATACTCAAAAGGACAAGGACAACATTTCAAAAGAGGTGGAAAAGAAACTGAAAAAGCAGTGCGAAGAAACCTATGCAAAGGTTGCAGATGAGTATAATGCCGATGTTTTCGACCTTTACAGGCTTGTAAAGCATTTTCAGCCGAAGATATATCTCAGATACCAGGACAACTACCAGTTGCTTAAAGATAATACTATACTGCAGGTTAATATAAACTGTGTGGCAAAATAAAAAGGCAGATTTCTCTGCCTTTTTTGTTTATTTAGTTGTCTTTGCACTTATAATAGTATAGTCTTCACTGTAAACAGGTGTCTTTCCAACAAAACAGTATGCCTTTACAGCCAGCTTGTATGAAGTGTTTGCCGACAAGCTTGAAACAGTGTAGCTGTTTGTGTTTGTAGTCAGCTTCTTCACTCTTGAATATACACCCTTTGTGCTGTTGTATTTGTAGATGATATAGCCCTCTGCCTTGGTCTGTTTTGTCCAGCTGAGCTTAACTGAATTCTTTGTAGCTGTGCCTTTAAGCCCTGTTACCTTAGGAAGTGCAGTTATGGCTGAAACTGTAGGACCACTGTTGCTGTTAATGACAGTGCCGTCCTCAAAAGTCTTTTTGCCTTTTACGCAGAAATTATATTCCGTTGCAGACTCAAGCCCCGTTACTGTATAGATAGTATCAGTCGTTTCAGCGATTTTGTCCCATTTCAAAGTATCGTTATTGTACTGATAAAGAATATATCCGTCAGCATTTTTATGGGTACTCCAGCTCAGGCTTACTGTATTATTTGTTGTGCCTGTGGATTCAATTTTTGAAACCTTTGAAAGATTTGTAGCAGATGAAATTTCCACCCTGTTTTCGCTGTATACCCAGCTTGTTGAGCTGAAAGTCTTGAATGCCTCAACAGCAAATTTATACTGCTTTCCTGCAGTCAGACCCTTAACAGAATAAACTGTGTCGGTGATTTTTTCTACCCTTATCCATTCGCCTGTCTGCTCGTCATACTGATATACAATATACCCTGATGCGTCAGCCATCCCGTCCCAGCTGAGTCTTATTGAAACAGGTGAAGCAGCCTCTACTTTAAGTCCCGTAACTGCAGGAATTTTAGTCTTTGTCTTGATTCCAACAGCTCTTTCGCCATAACAGGTCTTGCCCTCATAGAACTTATATGACAAAACAGCAAACTTATATTCCGTACCCTGCTTCAGCCCTGAAATTTTATAGGTCGGAGTATTTTCCGTCAGCTTGTCCATTCTTACATAAGCCTGCTTAGCGTTATCATATTTATATATGATATAGCCCATTGCAGTGTGTACCTTGTCCCAGGTAAGTGTAACGGAATTGGTATCGGCTTCAAATTTAAGCCCTGTAACCCTTGCAATATCAGGACTTCCGTCTTTGGTTGTAACAGTAACTTCAGGTGCCGAACTGCTGTAAATATAGCTTCCGTCATCAAAGAATTTATATCCCTTGACGCAGAATTTATAATCGGTTACATATTCAAGCCCTGTTACTGTATAACTGGTCTTGGTCGTCTTTCCTGCCCTTATCCACTCTTTTGCTTCCTCGTCATATCTGTAAAGAATATATCCGTCAGCATTTTTTAGAGTACTCCAGCTGAGAGTTGCGGAATTTTTCGTTATCTCTGTTGCTTTTATTGAGCTTACCTTTGAAAGATTTGTAGCAGAAAGAATTTCAACCCTGTCCTCACTATAAACCCAGCTTGTTGAGCTTAAAGTCTTGAACGACTCAACAGCAAATTTATACTGCTTTCCTGCTGTAAGGCTCTTTACCGAATAAACGGTATCGGTTATCTTGTCAACCCTTGTCCAGTCCTTTTTTTCCTCATTATAACGATAAATAATATAGCCTGATGCGTCCTCTTGTTTATCCCAGGCAAGTCTTACAGAAACAGGTGATGTAGCTTCCACCTTCAGTCCTGTAACAATAGGAATTTTAGTCTTTGTAGCAATCCCTACAGCCCTGTCGCCGTAACAAGCCTTTCCCTCATAGAATTTATATGCGAGGACGGCAAATTTATATTCTTCGCCCTGTTTCAGCCCTGAAATCTTATATGACGGTGTATTTTCAGTCAGCTTGTCTATTCTTACATACTCTTTCTTTGCGTTATCATACTGATAAATAATATACCCTTCAGCACCACTGACCTTGTTCCAGCTAAGCTCTACAGTCTTTGTAGTTGCAGTATATTTCAATCCTGTAACTATATCAAGGTCAGGACTTGTATCTTTTCTTACTACAGTAATAGTATAGGTTCTTACTGAACCACTCGGTGCAGTAACCTTGATTTCCACCTTATTTGTACCAACATCAAGCTTGACTTCCCCTGCACCCTGTACCTTTGCACCACTGCTTAAAGCAGGTGCAGTTATAAGTACAGATGAATCGTTAAGGACTTCATTTATAGTATAATCCATTGTATACTTGTCAAAAGTCTTGTCAAGCTTATACCCACTTACAGTCAGGGACTTGAGAAAATTATTATTGTCGCCATTACTTGTAGGCTTTTTATAAAGCTCCTCAGGCATATTTTTATACACAGGAATTTTAAACTCCATAGCCGAGTTGAGCATTTGTGTTGTATATGCTTTTTTTATTGAAGCAGCTTCATTTTCCTGACCGAAAATACAGGTCATATACTGATGATAATAATAGCCGTTCCCACCGTCTACCATATCAAATTTCTGCAGATATAATGTGTCCTGCTCTCTTGTAATATAACCACTTCCCACCCAGATTGAGCCACCTAAAATAGCCTTATACTGGTTTGTCCAAGGGAGAAGATATGTAGGATTTGTAGTCATTGCATACTTACAGCCCATTTCTGCAGCTGTCATAGTTGAAGTAGCATACGCCTGGATATTGAAGAAATTAAAATAATTCTCATATCCCTTAACTGTACCTAAAGATTGAGGTGCACCGTTCACTCCCTGCTCATTTCGGCAACGTGAAGCAAGATGATACGGAGACACTCCCGACTTAGCCGCTGCGTCCATAAATGTCTGTGCATAAGAATAAACCTTTCCTGTATCAGGTGCAGTAAAATTGCCACTCATAAAGGTATTTGCAAGAATATTTTTTACACCCGTTATGTTATGTACAGATGAATTATATGAAAGATTTTCAAACATAAAAATCGACGGGTCATTGATAAAGTTTCTCGGGTCGAGATAATAGGCTATAATTTCCTTTGAAGCGGCAACCCAGCCACCGTCAAGTCCGTACCAATAGCCACCACTGAAATTATACGCACCCTGTTCCATTGACTTCCAGGACGCAGGAGCTCCCGAATGGACAAGATTTCTTCCCAGCACAAGTTCTTCTTTAAGGGCTGTATTCCAGTCAATGCCCAGATGCTGAGCTTTGAAAATCCAGTTAGGATATTTATTATGCAAAGCTCTCAGCATAGGCTTATAGCTATCAGGAAAGCCCTGAGCTGTCATATATTTCTCAAAATCTGCATCGGTTGTTACTGAGCCTGTTGACCCTGATGACGAGCCTGAAGATGAGCCTGTAATAGTAATATAGTCAGCAAATACATAACCTGTTTTTGTTGAGCCTGAATAGTCAAAGCTGATTTTATACCACTTATCTCCTGCTGAATCGTTGGCACTTCCTGTAACCGTAACCGAATGACCGTTATAGAGTGTAGCTATTTTAGTATAAGTCGTACCTGCACCTGAACGGACATTGAGTGCATCGCAATTTACATAGCCCGACTGGTCGGCTGCTGAAACGTTTATCCCCAGACTGATGGCTGATGTAAAGCAAAGTACCATTATTATAATAACAGAAAAAATTCTTTTCATTTTTAACTCCTTTGTTTATAAAACAACGCCTATTTTTATTATAACGGATTTTTCACTGACTTGTCAACAGATTTTTAGACATTTATCACTAATAAATTATGGAAAAAAGGATATTTTTACATCAATTCACACAAAAATCAAATTTCATAAAATTGCTGAATAATCGCAGAAAAACTGTCAACCATATTTCTAAAGGACATATTACTTTTGTCCTGTATTTTTAAACATACTACAACGGAGAAAGGAAAATCAATATGAAAGATTTAAAAGAAACAAAAGCAGGCAAGTTTTTTGGTGGCAGAGGGTTATATATCATCTTAGCTGCAGTGATGCTTGCTGCCGGTGGTGCAGGTATTGCTGCATACAACAGGACTGTCAGCAGTATTGAAGAAAACCTTGACCTTTCATTTTCTGACAGCTCAACGGAAGATATTGAACAGGCTGCGAACAAAAGTGATGACGTTTCAAAGGAAGATGATTCATCTGAGGAAGCCTCTGCTGTTGACCTGAACACACAGCCTAACGTTATGCCTGTAAACGGTGAAATTATCAACCCTTTCAGCAACGGTGAGCTGGTAAAATCCGAAACTCTCGGTGTATGGAAAACTCACGATGGAGTTGACATCAAGGCTGAGGCGGGCACTCAGGTAAAGGCTATGAACCACGGAACGGTAACCAAGGTATGGGAAGATTCACTCTGGGGTAACTGTATTATCCTTGACCACGGCGACGGAATCCAGAGCCATTACTACAATCTTTCCAAGGCAATGACGGTTATTGTGGGTGATGAAGTGGATTCGGGTGAGGTGATCGGTGCAATCGGTGATACTGCTGAAATTGAGGCTGCACAGCCTTCTCATCTTCATTTTGCAGTCAAACGCAACGGTGAATGGATTGACCCTATAAGCTTTATTGACCCGAACTCTAATAAATAGATTACAGAATATAATTCGCTTTTTGGGGCTGTTAAGATGCAATATCTTTGGATATTTCGGGACGTC
>DEPR01000058.1 GCA_002358895.1 Ruminococcus sp. UBA3387
GGGAAGAAGTCAGGACCGTTACCTGACATTACACCTGTTGCCAGGTCGTTATATCTGTTCTCCCAAGTTGTTGCCTGGTAGTTGATCTTACCACCGTATACTGACTGGAAAAGTTCCAGAGCAGGTGATGGAGCCTTACCGCCTGATGGGTTGATGTCATAGTGAGCCAACCAAGTGATAGTTTTGTTCTTCAGAGAATCTGCTGCGTCCTCAGGAAGCTTTTTTTTCATATTTTCCACAATTTCTTTTTGTGCATCGGTAAAGCCTGCATTGTTCTGAGATGCCCCACTACCGCCCTTATCACAAGAAGCCATAGTAAAAGCCATAAGAACTGCAGCACTTCCGGCTAAAATTCTTTTAGCAAGTTTCATTTAGTGATTACCTCCTTAATAATCAAAACAATTATTTACAAAACGCTCTGTAAGCATATTTTGTCATTTATATTATAATAAATAATCCCGACTTTGTCAATAAGCATTTTGCAATATAAATCCCAATTATTTTTGGTCATATTGACAACATAAAAACGTATACGTTACAAAATCAAGGAAGTAATTTCTTCATCTGTAAGATTAGGGTGAAAGGTTCTGTTGATTGCAGTTGCTATAAGACCTGAAGTTTTCATAATCAGGTTATCTATGCTTTTGGGAGTAACAATCATTCCCTCAAACTCCCGTGGCAACGGCCTATCCGAAATACCCTCAGCAACGGTACTCATATCGGCTACTGTTGGCACACCGATTGCGATGCATTGAACTCCAAGAGTTGCATATGACAGCTCCTTCCGAGCATTTTCAACGCCACTTCCCGGGGAAATCCCCGTATCGGTCAGCTGAATTGTTGTACCGAGATGCTCAAGCTCCGAACAGGCAAGTGCATCTACTATTATAATAGTATCAGGTTTTACAAAATCGGCGATAGCCCTGACCGTTTCTGACGATTCAACACCTGTCTGAGCCATAACCCCTGTTGTAACAACTGACACATCGGACATATCAGATGTATCAATGTCCTTTGCAAGGCGTTTAATATGTCTTGTTGCAAAGATTTTCTCTGCTGTCGACGGGCCTAAGCTATCGGGAGTTATTGCTCTGTTGCCAAGCCCCACGAACATAATTTTCTCAGGGATTTTCCCCATCAGCTTTTTCAGCTCATCTGAGATAATATTTACCTGCTCATTGAAAACGTGTGAATACAGACTGAAGCTGCCCTTTGTATTCTCAATCGTTACATATCTCCCCTGTGGCTTACCAAGCTTTTGGCCTGCTTCGGGTGAGCTGACGGCAATTTCGGTTACGCAGATTTCATTATCTTTATAATAGCTGGTGGTTTTAACCACGCCCTCAACGGGTGAAGTCGCAGATATCTGGTTAGCTGATTCAAGTGCAAGGTCTGTTCGCAAAGACATAGTTTCTATCCTTTCTATGGTGTTTTTTGACGTTTTGTACAATAACGCGATAAAAATTAGTGCAATTTTTTTGTGTTTACCTATTGCAATTTTCATTTAAGTGTGGTAAAATAATCTACAAGGCTTGTTTTAAATGGCTAATTGCATTTCCTCTCAGTCGTGTAATTAGCTTTTGTAATAAGTACAAATTTATTCACGAATGAGGGAGGTGTCGATATGCCAAACATTAAATCTGCTAAGAAGAGAGTTAAGGTTATCGAGACAAAAACTTTGAGAAACAAAGCTATCAAGTCTGATCTTAAGACTGCTCTTAAGAAGGCTGAAGCTGCTACAGGTGAAGAAAAGGTTGCTGCAGTAAAGGCTGCAATCAAGAAGGTTGATATGGCTTGCTCTAAGGGCATTATGCACAAGAACAAGGCTGCAAGAAAGAAATCTCAGCTTGCTAAGTCTGTAAACTCTTAATAACAAATCGGACATTCTTTTTTTGGAATGTCCTTTTTTGTGGTTATTCGTCATAATTCAGACTGTTCTGCCCTTGACAATATTTTTCATCTGTTGTATAATTTTTATATTATGTCGGGGTGTGGCGCAGATTGGTAGCGCGCTACCTTGGGGTGGTAGAGGCCGTGGGTTCAAGTCCCGTCACTCCGACCAGTCAAAAAGTCCGTATCTGCGTTGTTTTTACGCTTTCGGACTTCTTTTTATTTTAAGGGCAAAATGTGGTTTGCTCATTATTTGCTCATTATTGTATGAAAAAACGGCAGATTTGAGTTTTTTATGTACTCTCTCTGCCGTTATATTTATGCCTGCTTTTGTTTAAGCTCTGATGTGTTCTGTGTATGAGTTATCAGCATATTCTGAAGAACATTGACTGCTTCTTCATCTGCTTCTGAAATGTAATGCAAATATTTGTTTGTGGTTTCTATGTCACCGTGTCCCAGCCTGCCCTGTACCTGCTTGATGTTTATTCCACCATATAAAAGCAGGGTTGCAGATGTATGACGTAAGCTGTGAAATTTTCGGTGCTTCAGGTTGTTGGCTGCCAAAAAATCAGAAAACCACTTTGTAGGTGTCATTGGGTTCATTATTTCACCGTTCCATTGAGTGAAAAGCCATTCATCACCTTTCCATTGGTCTCCCAGTCTTAACGCTTCTTTGCGTTTCTCTGCCTTTAGCATTTCTATAAGGTCAAGGCAGTATTGATTTATTGATATTATTCGTGTTTCATAGTCCTTAGGTGGCTTTATTTGTATTGGCTTCCCTTTTAGCTTGTATGCTGAGCGTTCTATAGTCACCTTATTATTGGTATAATCAAAATCGCTGAATTTAAGTGCAACTAATTCACCACGCCTTGCACCTGTCATAATTGCAAGCTGAATTAACACCTGATATTGCAAAGGCTCTTTTTCCAAATAAGTGAGCATTTCAGCAGTTTCCTGCTTGGTGAATATATCAATTTTAGGTGTCTGCATTTTGGGTATAGTCAGTTTTTCTGATTTAGCAGGACTGCTCTGAATTAAGTCCAGCTTAACAGCTTGATTTAAAACCGACTGCACTATAGTCAAGTACCTGCGAACGGTTGAAGCTGATATTTTCTTCTGCTCTTTTGTATTGCCCTGCTTGTCCTTGTGTACTGCTGTGGGCTTGTTACTCATAGCGTTTACAAAGTTTTGAATGTGTACAGGACGAATGGCCGTCAGCTTCAGATGTCCTATAAGAGGAATAACATAATTATTCAAAGCTCTTTTGTAATATTCGTATGTGGACGGTGAAAGCCTTGCCTTTACTATTTTCAGGTATTCAGGAACGAATTCTGCAAAAGTCAATCGAGGGTTATTTGACACAAGTCCGTTCTGACACTTTTCCTCAAAGTCCAAAGCCTGCTTCTGAAGCTCTCTTTCTATTTGCCTTTTTGTCATTCCTTGCAGAGGTTTCCACGTCATACATTTGAAAATCTGCTTACCTTTTGTATCGTACCCACACGATACACGAATTAAATAACTGTCTTTTCGTTTTGTGATATTAGCCATAATTTCAGCCCTTTCTATGTGTTTATCTTGACACCTAAAGGGCTTTTATGCTA
>DEPR01000004.1 GCA_002358895.1 Ruminococcus sp. UBA3387
ATATGTGTCCTGCAGACTCACAGTTGCAAGCACCATTGAATCAAGCAATCCTGCACTAATCGGAAACCCCATAGTTATACTCCTTTCACAAATATAATATTTATTCACTTTACTATATTATACACCGTATAATATTATTTGTCAACAATATTATATAATAAATCTGCACAAAATTCACCCTTCTTTTTTGTGCAAAACATTAATTTTATATTTTAATTTGTTATATTTTGTTCATATTGAGACGTTTGAGTGCAAAATTTTGCCCAAAAGTCGCTATTTATAGAAGGGGTGTAAAATTAATTAACTTAAAAGGAGATTTATTATGACATTAGAAAACTATAATTATCGTACCAACCCTATGTTTTTGAGAAATCAATTTTATTCTAATAATGATTATGGAATTCCAAGCATACCATTATGCAATTATAGTTCAGATGAACTAACAGATTTAAAATTATTAGCGTTCAATCAATTAAATCGTGATAATGGAAAGCATACAGAACGTATCATACATTTTTTTCTATATGATTATAACTTTGAAAAGGTTTGGAAAAACCCTAATGAACAAATTGAGCTTTTGTCAAAATACAAAGGTGTTTTGACTCCTGATTTCAGTATGTATTTAGAAATGCCATACTCTTTACAAATATACAATACATTTAGAAATCGTTGGTGTGGTGCTTTTTTTGCAAACCAAGGAATAAAAGTAATACCTACCGTAAACTGGAGTGATGAAAAATCATTTGATTTTTGCTTCAAAGGTATAGAGAAAGGGTCTATTGTTGCTGTATCAACATATATGTTTCATGAACATAATAATCATGCCGAACAAAAAGATATATTCATGAAAGGTTATAATAAAATGCTTGAAGAAATCGAACCTTCCAAAATTATATGTTATAGTGAACCATTTGACAACATGAAAGGAGATATAATTTATATTGATTATGACCTAAGTTCATGGAAACATTTAAATGATAAAACTTATAGCGAATATACAAACCCTTTGTTGACTTGTGATTTGGAATATAATATAATAACAAAAAGAGGTTATGTTTGTAAAGGTGGAGGAAGTGCTTTTGGTGGAAGCTGGGTTCCAAAAAATATAAACTCCGAAAGATTTTTAGGAAAACCTAATACTATCCAAAAAAACTATGTACAAACACAAAAAGGGGGTTATATTGTGGAGAATAAATACAATAACGATGGAAAAGCAATATTAGAAAGGCATTATACTGAACACTCACCCAACAATATACATTCAAATCCACATGATCATGAAATTAGCTGGGATAATGGACATCCAAACGTTGGTCCACCAATTAACTATTTTGACAAAAACGTTCCCGAATTTAAAAGCTTTGATGCTGATAATAAATCTAAAACCAACAACAACTCATATAACCCTGAAGAATATAAATTTGAAACTCTAAGTGAATTCAAATTTTACTTATCCAGCGGTGCGAATGTTGGCTTTGAGTTCAATGGCATTGAATATGGCATAGAGGGGCATAACAATAACTTTTACATTTGGAACGAAAATGAAACTATAATAAACTCGATAACACTTGAACAAGTACTTGATTTTAAACTTGACGGAGTTAAAATTAGGGATTTAATATTAACAGCTACAATAACAGAAAGAATATTGTAATTTTATCTAAAACTGAAAACCAAGCACAAAAAAAACGAACCCGAAGGTTCGTTTAAATCAAATATATGAGTAAGCCGATAAGCCGAGTTTTGTCGTGTGCGATAATCTATCTAGGCCATTCGTCGCCGAAAGGCTCAAGCCACCTATAACCCCAAGCCTGACGAGCAGCCATTGACTTGTAAGTTACCATTGGTGTTGCATCGGATAAGGTTTACACGGCAGTAATATCTCTATTACCCCGGTGAGCTCTTACCTCACCTTTCCACCCTTACCGTAAAACGGCGGTATATTTCTGTTGCACTTGCTCTGAGGTCACCCTCGGCTGATGTTATCAGCTATCCTGCTCTGTGATGCTCGGACTTTCCTCGTGAACTTAGCGTTCACGCTATCGCATAGCTTACTCAGTCCTAACGCCGGACGGGCGAATTCACGTTTAAGTTCGCACAAAAACGTTATTACGTCCCCGCTACGGCTAAAAAAGTTATATCTATCTGTTTGTCTTAACGCCGGACGGGCGATAAATTATTCTACAGAGATGATATAGTAGTAAACAGGCTGACCACCACTGATAAGGTTGATGTCAACATTGCTAAACTTGCTTGAAAGCTGAGCCTGGAGCTTTTCAGCTGCTTCATCAGTAACGTCTGAACCATAAAGGATAGTAACAAATGAGCTGTCGCCCTTGATAAGACGCTTTGTCAGCTTGAATGCCGCCTTCTGAAGGTCCCTTTCAACAAAAGCAAGCTTGCCATTGTCCATACAAAGGATTTCACCCTTTTTGATTGTGTGTCCCTCGAAGTCTGAATTTCTTGCGGCAAATGTAATCTGACCTGTAGAAACTCCTTCAAGAGCCTCAGTCATTGCAAGTCTGTTTGTATTGAAATCGCTGTCAGGGTCAAATGCCAGCATAGCAGACATACCCTGTGGAATTGTTCTGGTCTGAAGCACGCAAACCTTTCTGTCTGCAAGTCTTACAGCCTGCTCAGCTGCCATAATAATGTTCTTGTTATTAGGAAGAACGAATACTGTTTCAGCAGGACAAGCCATAATTGCAGCAAGAATATCCTCAGTCGAAGGGTTCATTGTCTGACCGCCCTTAACGATGCAGTCAACACCAAGGTCACGGAACATTGATTCAATTCCATCACCTGCAGCAACAGCTACAAAGCCATACTGCTTTTCAGGCTTAGCTGAAACAAATTCCTGCTTAGCTTCTTTCTTCTTCTGCTTGTGCTGAAGCTTCATATTCTCAATCTTAGGCAGGTTGATATAACCAAACTCAAGACCCTTCTGAATAGCCTTACCAGGGTCGTTAGTATGAACGTGAACCTTGATAATCTCGTCATCTTCAACTACTACAACGCAGTCGCCGATAGTCTCAAGATAAGCTCTCAGCTTCATTGCGTCTTCGCAATCCTCATCTTTTGTAATGAGCATTTCTGTACAATATGTGAAATGGATTTCCTCGTCATACTGACCAACAGCAGAAGCAAAGCTGTCAATAGTAACAGGCTTATTGCTTGATTTATCCTCAGCCTTGATGATTTCTCCACCCTTGAATACATCTCTGATAGCTTCAAAGATTATGAGCAAGCCCTTACCGCCAGCGTCAACAACGCCTGCTTTAGCAAGCTGTGGCAAAAGCTTTGGTGTTTCGTCAAGTGAACGCTGAGCCTGAGCACAAACTTCTTCCCAGATAACGATAGGATCATTGGTAGAATGGGAAAGCTCTCTTGCCTTTTCAGCTGATTCTCTTGCTACCGTAAGGATTGTACCCTCAGTAGGCTTCATTACTGACTTGTATGCACCTTCAACGCCAAGCTCAAGTGCCTTTACAATTTCTTCACTACCTACAGTTTTACAGCCTGCAAAGCCTTTTGAAAAGCCTCTGAAAATCAGGGAAAGAATAACTCCTGAGTTTCCTCTTGCACCTCTGAGCAAAGCAGAAGCAGTTGCATCAGCTACCTCTGAGCAAGCTACTGTATCTTCCATATTTTTAAGTTCAGCTATAGCATTTCCCATTGTCATAGACATATTTGTACCTGTATCTCCGTCAGGCACAGGGAATACATTAAGTTCGTCTACTGATTTCTTATTATTTGAAATACTGTTTGCACCGCTGATAAATGCATCACGCAATATTTTTCCGCTAATCACAAACGTTTCCTCCTAAATTCAAAGCATTAATTATTCTCTATAATCTTGTCAACAAAAACATTAATTGCAGACACCACAATACCTGTTTGCTGTTCAAGAACAAACTCAACCTTATGGATAATACTATCAGTTACTGCACTAACATTTACGCCGTAAGTAACGGTAATATGCAAATCAATAACCAATTTATTATTGTTCTGTCTGATAATAACGCCCTTGTTGGACAGATTTTTTCCTAATAAGACATTCTCTGCACCCTGAACTGCACCATAGCTGTTCATACCAGCTACGCCAAAACAGCTTTCAACAGTCTGTGAGATAACATCTCTAAGATACTTATTGGAAATTCTTATAGTGCCAAGATGATTTTTAACGTTAATCAATTCACTCACTCCCAAACAAATAACTCGATTTATTTAACAAACATTAATATTATACCACACAAAAACAAATTTTGCAATAGATTTATCACATTTATCTTTTTAAGCCTGCTCATCAAGGGTCAGAAGATATGATGGCATAAACTCCTCAAGGAACATATCAGCCTCAGGCAGACCCAGTGATTTTATAGCATTATAGGTACTTTTTTCAGCTGAAGCAAAGTCGGTATTACCCATTTGTCTTTCTTCGACACACTTTATAAGAGCTGAAATTTTATCCGCCGCCTTAACCAGCTTCCAAAGCTCCTCATCCTCCACTGTCTTACCGAACAAAGGCTCATATTCTTCCCTGAAATCCTCAGGCAGATAAGAAAGCAGTTGATTTTTCGCATTTTCCTCAATCTCGGCATATGCCGTCTTTATATTTTTATTATAATACTTAACGGGTGTTGGCAAATCTCCTGTTATAATCTCTGTTGTATCGTGATAAATTGCAAGCAATGCACATCTTTCTGCATTTGCATTTCCACCGAAACGCTTATTCCTCAGAACTGCAAGTGCGTGTGCAATAAAGGCAGTTTCCAGAGAATGTTCACTGAGGTTTTCATTAATTGTATTTCGCATCAACGACCAGCGATTTATATATTTCATTCTTGATATTACTGCAAAAAAGTTACTTTTCATAATATATCCCCTTAAATCTCTTAGAAATAGTTAAGGGCGAACAAAGAGTTCGCCCGACTATATTTGAATTTAATTAAACCTGTACAATACTCAACAGAACACCTGCTGCAACTGCTGAACCGATAACACCTGCAACGTTTGGTCCCATTGCGTGCATAAGCAGATAATTTGTCGGAACTTCTTCCTGACCAACCTTCTGTGAAACTCTTGCTGCCATTGGTACGGCTGAAACGCCTGCTGAACCGATAAGCGGGTTAATCTTACCTTTAGAGATGATATACATAAGCTTACCAAGGAGAATACCACAAGCTGTACCGATTGAAAATGCGATAACGCCCAGGAGGATAACCTTACCGAAGGCAAGTGAAATAATCTTGTCAGCTCTTGTTGTTGCACCAACAGACACTCCAAGGAAGATTGTGATAATATTCATCAGCTCGTTCTGTGCAGTCTTTGCAATTCTGTCGCAACAACCACTTTCTTTAAGCAGGTTACCGAACATAAGCATACCAACAAGTGGAGCTGCAGATGGAATCATAAGTGAAATGATAACAGTTACAAGAACAGGGAAAATAAGTTTTTCAACCTTTGATACTGTTCTCAGCTGTCCCATAACAACTGAACGTTCTTTCTTAGTTGTCAACGCTTTCATAATCGGAGGCTGAATAATAGGCACAAGAGCCATATAGGTATAAGCAGCCAATGCGATTGTACCTACACCGATGTCGTCGGTTTTTGAAAGCAGTTTTGATGAAACATAGATAGCAGTAGGACCGTCAGCACCACCGATAATAGCGATTGAACCACATTCAGCGGCACTCATACCCAGTACTGCCGCACCGATAAATGTGAAGAAGATACCGCCCTGAGCTGCCGCACCGAGCAAGAAGCTCTTAGGGTTAGCGATAAGTGGACCGAAGTCTGTCATTGCACCGATACCCAGGAAGATAAGCGGTGGATATATCTGCAGTTTAACGCCCATATACAGAATGTCAAGCAAGCCACCGTGCTGTAATATATGACCATAATTTATGTAATGGTCATTGATTGTGCCGTCGGCTTCGGTTATTGTCTGATAGTCCCAGAACTCAGGGTGATACATTTCTGCAAAAGGCAGGTTTGTCAGAAGCATACCGAATGAAATCGGCAGAAGCAGAAGTGGCTCAAAGCCTTTTGCGATAGCAAGGTACATAAACAAGAATGATATCAGAATCATTATAATATTTTTCCAGCCACCGTCAACCAGAAATCCTGCAAAGCCTGATTCAAGGGCAAGGTCAGCCATAGTTTCCAAAAAGCTATTTATAATACTCATCAGAGTTACACTATCCTTTCAAAAATCCTGTTACTAAAATGGTCTTGTGTTTTCTATTATGCCTGCATTAGCCCAGACAGGTCTTGAAGGCTTAGCTGTTTTAACACTTTTCAGCACCATTTTCTTCCCTGATTTTGCTCCCATTGCCGCAACTGCTGCTGCAATTACTGCAACGATTTCTTCCTCGATTCCGTCCTCCACCACAGGTGGTGCCACAGGAGCAGGTGTTACAGTTTTTGTTTCAGCCAGTGCATTTTCAAGCTTCTCCTTAGCTTTTTTTGCCTTTCTTTTCTCTATAGCTTCAAATATCTTACCATATGCCGATACAAAAAGTATCAGGAGTATAAGTCCGATAAAAACAACTACAATGCCTGTAATTACTACAGATGATATTGTCCCCACGTCAAGATTTCTATCAGTACCTTTCAGGAAAAGCTGTACGCAATTCAATATATTTTCATACATTTTATTATTCTCTCCTTAATTTTATGGCGTTTCTGCCACAATACATCAATCATCAATATTATACACCATTTCATATCTTTTTACAATAGCAATTTTCTGTTTTTAAAATAAATTTAACACAATAATAACAATTACTTTCAGCCTTGAAAATGCACTTGAAGAAGTTGTATATTTATGATATACTTAATTTGAAAGGGTGATATAAATGTTTGAAAATTTCAGCGAAAAGGTAATTGAATTTATACCTAATATTATTGCGGCTATAATCATTCTGTTTCTGGGCTTTCTGCTTTCAAAAATAACCGTCAGACTAATGACAAAGGGTATGAAAAAAAGTAAGCTTGAGCCTACTGCCCGTTCATTTATACGGTCCATCATTCAGACGGTTTTATATATTCTCGTTGTGATTATGGCTTTATCTGCTCTTAAAGTGCCGATGACCTCGATTATCGCCACCATCAGCGCAGCAGGTGTTGCCATAGCCCTGGCTTTACAGAGCAGCTTATCAAATGTTGCAGGTGGTTTTCTGCTTATGTTCTCTCACCCGTTCAGATGTGGTGATTTTGTAGAGATTAACAACGTTACAGGCACAGTAAAGGAGATTACAATTCTTTACACCAAGCTACTCACAACTGACAACAAGGCTGTAATCATTCCAAACGGTACTGCCGCCAACGCAACTATAATAAACTACACTCAGGAAGAATACAGACGTCTTGACCTGCATTTCTCAATAGATTACAAGTCCGACTACCACAAGGCAAAGGACATTATCCTTGACATTATAAATGCAAATCCTTTGGCACTTGACACACCTGAGCCACCATTGGTTACAGTTTCGGAACACGCTGAAAGTGCCGTTAAAATCCTCACAAGAGTCTGGGTTAAATCGGAAAACTACTGGGAGCTTGATTTTGCTCTTCTTGAACAGGTTAAGGACGCATTTGACAAGAACGGAATTGAAATCCCATACAACAAGCTGGACATCAACATTCATAAATAAAAAGAACGGACGAGTTTTCGTCCGTTTTTTATTGCATTTTATTCTTCAGCTCC
>DEPR01000033.1:0-863 GCA_002358895.1 Ruminococcus sp. UBA3387
TATTCAGGTTATCTTGATGGTGAAAAAGTTACAGTTTGTTCAACTGGAATTGGCGGACCGTCTGCTGCCATTGCAGTAGAAGAGCTTGTTAAATGTGGTGCAGATACTTTTATTCGTGTCGGAACAAGTGGCGGTATGGATTTGAAGGTAAGTGGCGGAGACCTTGTTATTGCTTCAGCAGCTGTAAGAGGCGAGGGGACGACAGCTGAATATTTGCCTTTGGATTATCCTGCTGTAGCTGATTTTGAGGTGGTGAGTGCATTAAAAAAGGCTGCAGAGATAACATCTACAGACAAGGTAGGAAACAAGTATCATATTGGTGTTGTTCATTCAAAAGACAGCTTTTATGGCGAGGTTGAGCCTGAAAATTCTCCTGTAAGTGATAATATCAACTACAGATGGAATAGTTACTTGAAATGTGGTTGTCTTACCTCTGAAATGGAATGTGCAGCTGTATTTGCTGTAGGAATTGCAAGAAAAGTTCGTTGCAGTGCTGTACTTACTGCATTGTGGAATGTTGAACGTTCAAAAGCAGGACTGCCTGATAATATAACTTATGATTCGTCAAGGGCAATAAAATGTGCTATAGATGCAATCAGAATTTTAATTAAACAAGATAAAAAGGAGTAGTTCAGATGAACTACTCCTTAGTTTTATTATTTTCTGCGTCTTCTGCGATTTTTCTTTTGGTTTTTGTTTCTAAGCCAGGTCATTACTACAATAATTGCAATGATGAGAGTTACCATAATAATGAGAATTGCCGGCACAAGGATTTTTCTGTATTTTTCAAGTGCATCAGGTGTATCATCAAAAATCATTAAATCTGATTTTGAACTACTTTCTTCATATGAATTTTCATCTTC
>DEPR01000033.1:948-2314 GCA_002358895.1 Ruminococcus sp. UBA3387
GTGATTGTTATGGTGTAAATATGATAATTACCGTCTTTGTCTATTACTTTTACAGTACGGACGTTTTTACCTACAGCAAGGTTTTCGTTGCCTGTATACCATATTTCATCGGTCGTGTTTGCTGTTGTGCCTTCAATTTCGCAAAAATCAACGGAATAATCAAAGTCAACATAGTAGTCATAAACATCGTGTGAAAACTCAGGCTTTAAAGTACCAGGAGAAACGGTAAGGGAAGTTAGGTAACCTTTCAATGGGTCGCCAAGGTCTTCGTCAGATGATTCATCTTCATTGTCCTCAACATTACCCGAACCAACTGTAATGTTTGCGTATGCTGTCGGAGCACCTATCTGTGAGCCGTCATCTGAGGTGATATAGCAGTTTGTAAGATTAAGCTTGCAGACACCGTTTTTCAAAGCCTTGAAATTAAGAGTAAAAGTCATTTCATTGCCGGCTGTGTCAGGAAAGCCGTTAAGGGTGATAACTCCACCACCTGCCGAGGCATTATCTGATGGTCTGAATTCAAGAATGTTTTCATCAAACGCTACCATTCCTGTTACAAAACCAATATTTGAATCAGCTTTCACATTAAGCTTTATTGAAACATTACTGCCTAAAGCAATAGAACTGTTTGGTATAGTAAATTCTGCGTTGCCTGTAGCAAATGCATTTATTGAAAATATAGTCGAAATTATTGTAAGAACAATCGGGAATGTTAGTATATTAAAAATCTTTTTTAGTTTCATATAAATCCTCCTTCCGAGAATCAATCACCGAATGAAATGCCCAGATCTCTTGCGGTTTTAACCATCTGTCCGTCAACAGGAACAAGTTTTGTTTTTCCTGCAACTTCTACAAGTGGGTTTTCGGATACTTTTTCGTTTATCATTGCAACTGCATATCCGTATTTTTCTTTTGCTATAAGCTGTGCAGCACGCACACCGAATTGTGTAGCAAGTACTCTGTCATAAGCTGACGGACTACCGCCTCTTAGCATATGACCAGGTACACAAACTCTTGTTTCAAGTCCTGTTGAGGCTTCAATCTGTTTAGCAATACGGCTGGTAGCATTAGTTATGCCTTCTTCCACACGTTTTTTTGCACGTTCTTTTTTCTTCATTTTAGCTTCTTCCATATCATAAGCACCTTCAGCCACAGCAAGAATAGAGAAGCCTTTTCCGCTTTCGTTTCTTTTGACGCAAGCCTCACAAAGGTTGTTGATGTCATAAGGAATTTCAGGAATAACAATCATATCTGCCCCACCTGCAACGCCTGAATAAAGTGTAAGCCAGCCTGCTTTGTTACCCATAATTTCAACTACAAGTATTCTGCCGTGTGAATCAGCAGTTGTGTGAAGTCGGTCGATTAC
>DEPR01000033.1:2433-5545 GCA_002358895.1 Ruminococcus sp. UBA3387
CCTTCGCTTGAGAGGAGATTTGCTGTCTTATGTGTACCGTTACCACCAAGAGTCAAAAGACAGTCAAGCTTCTGCTTCTTATATGTCTGTTTCATCTGTTTGACTTTATCAATATTGTCTTCCTCAACAACTTTCATAAGCTTGAAAGGTGTTCTTTTTGTGCCGAAAATTGTGCCACCTGTTGTGAGAATTCCTGAGAAATCGGACTGATTCATTTCCTTGCACATATTGTTTATAAGACCTGAATATCCGTCCTGAATTCCTACGATTTCAACATCATTGCCGAACTGTTGGTAGCAAGCCTTAGCAACTCCACGGATTGTAGCGTTAAGTCCGGGACAATCTCCACCGCTTGTGAGAATACCAATTCTTCTTTTCATAATTATTTCACCTTTCAATTTTAATTATTCCATTACAATTATAACAGATTTATGCTTAACTTTCAAGGGCTTTAACACTATTTCTCACCAATAAAAAAATCTTAAGAATTATTATAAATAGCGTTGCAATTTGCTTGTCTGTATGTTATAATTTAGTTGAATTTTAAGACAGGAGTTGTGCTTATGCCGATTTATTATAACCAACAAGAAAAAAGCTTTAAGCTGAGAGCTAATAATACAGATTATATGATGAAGATAGTTGATGATGGCTATCTTGCTCATATATATTACGGAAATAAATTGCCTGATGAGGACTTGGAATACCTGCTGAGATTTGATGAAAGTCCTTTTACACCTGCAACAAATGACAGGGATAAATCAAGCTTTATGGACACATTGCCAATGGAGTATCCTTGTTTTGGCATCGGAGATTATCGTGAGTCTGCATTTAAAATTCTTGATGTAGCAGGTATGTCGACCTGTGATTTGAGATATGTAAGCCACAAAATATATAGAGGTAAGCCACAGCTTGAGGGACTTCCTGCAACCTTTGCTACAGAAACATCACCGGCTGACACTTTGGAAATTACTATGGTGGACAAGTCTGCTGGGTTGGAAGTAGTGTTGATTTATACAGCCTTTCAAAAACTTGATGCTATTACACGTTCGGTTATTGTAAAAAATACAGGCGATAAGCCTTGCACGCTTACAAGAGTGCTTTCTGCTTGCGTTGAATTTGACGAAGATACTTATGATATGATTACGCTCAACGGTTCCTGGGCGAGAGAACGTCATATTGAAAGATGCAGACTTCATATCGGCAAGCAGATGATTGACTCTGTAAGAGGTGAGTCATCTCATCAGAACAATCCGTTTACAGCTCTTTGTACCCACAATGCAGATGAAGATAACGGAGAAGTATTTGGATTTAATTTTGTATATTCAGGTAATTTTATTTCTGAAGCAGAGGTTACACAGCATAAAAAGACCCGCTATCTTATGGGTATAAACCCTATGGATTTCAGTTGGCTCCTTGAACCAGGTGAGAGTTTTATTGCTCCTGAAGTCGTTATGGTCCACTCAGATAAAGGTCTTGGCAAGATGTCAAGAACATTCCACGATTTATATAGAAACAATCTTATCCGTGGTGAGTATAAAGATAAACGCAGACCAATTCTGATAAACAACTGGGAAGCTACATATTTCAATTTTGATACTGAAAAACTTATTTCTATTGCAAAAGAAGCTTCAAAGCTTGGTATTGAAATGCTTGTTATGGACGACGGTTGGTTTGGTCATAGAGACGCTGATAATTCTTCTTTAGGCGACTGGTTTGTATATGAAAAGAAGCTTAAAGGTGGACTTAAATATCTTGTAGACGAAGTCAACAAGCTTGGAATGAAGTTTGGTATCTGGTTTGAGCCTGAAATGGTTTCTCCTGATTCTGAGCTTTTTAAAGTTCATCCTGAATGGGCGATACAGGTGAAGGGCAGAGAACTGACATTGTGCAGAGAACAGTATGTTCTTGACTATTCAAGAAAAGATGTAAGAGACTATGTTTTCGGTATGATGAAAAATATTCTTGACTCTGCAAATATTGAATATATCAAATGGGATATGAACAGACAGCTCACCGAGGTTGGCTCAAATGCACTTCCTGCAAACAGGCAGAGAGAATTATGGCACAGATATGTACTTGGTGTATATGAGCTTATGGACAGAATTACAACTGAATATCCGTATATTTTACTCGAAAACTGCTCAGGTGGTGGTGCAAGATTTGACCCCGGTATGCTTTATTATTCACCGCAAATCTGGTGCTCAGACGATACTGATGCAATAGAAAGGCTTAAAATTCAGCACGGTACGTCAATGTGTTATCCTTGTTCAGCTATGGGTGCACACGTTTCCGATTGTCCTAATCATACAGTGGGTCGTAATACACCGTTCAAAACAAGAGGCCACGTTGCTATGGTCGGCACATTCGGATATGAGCTGGATGTTACAAGAATTCCACAGGAGGACAGGGATATGATTCCTGCTCAGATTGAGGAATTCAACAAATATAATACGCTTGTAAGAACAGGAGACCACTATCGTATCGGAAACACTTTTGAGGATATTACCTGGGATGCCTGGATGTTTGTTGCAAAGGACAAAAGTGAGGCTTTGTTCGAGTTTATACAGATACTTGGCAGACCTAATGAACGCTCACGCAGAATTAAGCTGAAAGGACTTGACCCCGATGCTTATTATTACGAAGAATCAAATCCCGATGTTAAGCTTTCAGGTGCAGCACTTATGAATGCAGGAATAAACATTGCAAAGCAATGGGGCGTAGATGATTTATATGGTGATTTTAAGTCAAAGATTCTGCATTATATTAAAGTTTAAAATGCAAACATAAAAAAGGAGAGCTTTATGCTCTCCTTAATTATTTATTTAAGTGCTTCAATAAGCTGTTCTGTTCTGTCTGTCTTTTCCCAAGCTACATCCAAATCCTCACGTCCGATATGACCATATGCAGCAAGCTGTTTGTACTGTGGCTTTCTCAGATCAAGGTCTCTGATAATAGCTGAAGGACGGAGGTCAAAGACCTTGTTTACAGCTTCGGACAACTGTTCATCTGTATATTTTCCTGTGCCGAATGTATCAACCATAACTGATACTGGTTTAGCAACACCAATAGCATAAGCAAGCTCAACTTCGCATTTGCTTGCAAGTCCTGCAGC
>DEPR01000033.1:5646-16202 GCA_002358895.1 Ruminococcus sp. UBA3387
AACGCACCGCCACCGTGACGAGCATAGCCACCGTATGTGTCTACAATAATCTTACGTCCTGTAAGACCACTGTCTCCCTGAGGGCCACCTACAACAAATCTGCCTGTAGGATTTACAAAATACTTGGTTTCAGCATCAAGAAGCTCGGTTGGAACTACCGTCTTAACAACTTTTTCAATAATATCTGCACGGATCTGCTCAAGTGTAACAGCATCATCGTGCTGTGAAGAAACGACAACTGTATCAACTCTTACCGGCTTTCCGTCAACATATTCAATTGTAACCTGTGTTTTTCCGTCGGGACGAAGATATGGCAAAGTGCCGTTCTTTCTTACTTCAGTAAGCTTGAGTGCGAGCTTGTGAGCAAGTGAAATTGGCATTGGCATAAGCTCAGGAGTTTCATCGCAGGCGTAGCCAAACATAATACCCTGGTCTCCCGCACCTGTATCAAAAGCATTTTCCTCTCTGCCTTCAAGAGCATTATCTACACCCATAGCAATGTCAGGGGACTGCTTATCCAGCGTTGTCATCACAGCACAAGTATGTCCGTCAAAGCCATATTTTGCACGATCATATCCGATTTCAATTACCGTATCCCTTACAATCTGAGGAATATCTACTGATGCCTTGGTTGTAATTTCACCCATACACATTACAAGACCTGTAGTTGTTACTGTTTCGCAAGCAACTCTTGACATTGGGTCCTGAGCAAGCATTGCATCAAGAATTGCGTCAGAAATCTGGTCGCAGATTTTATCAGGATGTCCTTCTGTAACTGACTCTGATGAAAACAAAAATTTTGACATAATAAATCACCTTTCTTTTTACATCTCACAACAAAAAAGACGTTTCTTTTCCGAAACGTCTGAATTTCTATAAATTCCTCATCTCTCGGAATATCCGCAGGATTTAGCACCTTAACTAACGTTAGGTTGCCGGGCTTCACAGGACCTGTTCCTCCACCACTCTTGATAAGGTATTAAATTTTAACATATCATATTATACAGCATTCGACCAATAATGTCAACACATTATAAAATATATTTGTAAATTGTTTGTGAATACTAATAAAAATAATCCAAATCTTTATTTGAGAGAATTGCTTTTTCCTTTTCCATAATGCTTTCAGTAAAGCCATCTCCAAATTTTTTATCAATAATTTCAATAGCTTCTTTAACAAACGGCACAGGTCTGCTGACTCTGTGAATGTCAGTACCGATTGCGTGTACGCATCCTCTTTTTATAAGCTTGAAACAAGCATGTTTGCTTGAAAAACGGGTAAGGGATTTAACATTTATCTGTCCCAACACATCTAAATCCATAAGCTTCAGGAGACTTCTGAAAGAAGTGAAGTGGAGATATCGTTCAATATGAGCAATTATCAGCTTCAAGTCCATTGCGTTAGCGATGTTTGCTACATTATCAATGATATCATCGTCAAGTTCGGAATAAGGCATTTCAAGCAATACAAAATCTGTTCCCTGAATTTTTAGCTCGTATAGCAATTCTTTACCTACTAATAACGGACTATACAGAACCTCAGCACCTAAAATGATTTTTGGATGATTTGGTTTCAGATGTGGTTTAAGTTTTTCATATGCATCATTTCTGTTTTTGATGAAATTGGAAATGCTGTTTTCTTCGCTATAAAAATGAGGTGTAGCAACCACAATTTCAGTTCCGTTTTCAGCCAGCATATCCAGGAGTGCAATGGATTCTTCAATATTTTTTGCACCGTCATCAATTCCGGGTAAAATATGAGTGTGAAAATCAATTATCATAAAAATTCCCCATTTGAATTAAATTTATAGAAATTATATCACAATATACGCTCAAAGTCAAATTTTTAATAAAAAAGTCGTAATCACAAAGATTACGACTTGATGGTGCCGGTGACCGGGGTCGAACCGGTACGGTATCACTACCACAGGATTTTGAGTCCAGCACGTCTGCCAATTCCATCACACCGGCATAAGTTTTACAACGCTAATTATTATAACACAAACTTTAAAACCTGTCAAGAGTAATTTCGAAAAAATTTATAGTTTTATTATCTATAAATTTGTAGAAGAAATTGACTTTTTATATCAAAAGTAGTATAATATATTTATCTATATAAGGAGGTATTGTTATGAATGCTCTGATTAAATTGTTGAAAACTAACGCCCGACTTACTAATGCCGAACTGGCAGTTATGCTTGGCACAACTGAAAAGCAGGTTGCCGAGGATATTCAGAAGCTTGAGCGTGATGGAATTATAAAAGGATATTCTGCTATTGTAGATGATTATGCAGTTGATGCTAACGCCGTGACTGCTTTGATTGAACTGAAGGTAACACCTCAGTCCCAGAGTGGCTTTGACGGTATTGCCAATGAGATTTCACAGTATGAGCAGGTTGAATCTGTTCGTCTTATGTCATCAGGTGCATATGACATTATCGTTGCAGTTACAGGTGTAAGTATCCGTGATGTATCGCAGTTTGTATCACAAAAGCTTGCAGGAATTGATGCTGTTCAGTCAACTGCTACACATTTTGTTCTGAAAAGCTATAAGGATAATGGAATTATTATCAGTGGCGACGAAACTGACGAGAGAGGTATGATTTCCCCATGATGAATTATGATAAGTTGCTTTCAAAAGCTGCTGTCGAAATGAAACCGTCGGGAATAAGAAAGTTTTTTGACATTGCTCAGAACGTTGAGGGGGTAATTTCCCTTGGTGTTGGTGAGCCTGACTTCAAAACCCCTTGGAGAATCCGTCAGACAGCTATTGAAACCCTTGAAAAAGGAAAAACTGTATATACTGCAAACGCTGGGCTTATGGAGCTTAGAAAAGAGATAGCTGATTATTTCAAACGCACTATACATCTGGATTATGACCCCGAACACGAAATTATCGTTACAGTAGGTGGCTCAGAAGCTATTGATATTTCCATAAGGACTATTGTTGAACCTGGCGATGAGGTTCTGATTGTTGAACCTTGTTTTGTTTGCTATGCACCGATTGTTGCACTTTCGGGTGGCATTCCTGTTATAATTGAAACTAAAGCAGAAAACGAGTTCAGACTCACAGCTGAAGAGCTGAGAGAAAAAATCACTGACAAAACAAAGCTTCTTGTGCTTCCATATCCTAACAATCCAACCGGTGCTATTATGGATAGAAATGACCTTGAAGCGATTGCTGAAGTCCTGAGGGAGACAAACATTTTCGTTCTTTCAGATGAGATTTATTCTGAGCTTACATATTCCGATAAACATTGTTCTATTGCTGAGATTGACGGAATGAAAGAAAGAACTATTGTTATTAATGGTTTTTCAAAAGGCTTTGCAATGACGGGTTGGCGACTTGGCTTTATGGCCGGCCCTGAGGGTATTATTAAGCACATACTGAAATTGCATCAGTATGCTATAATGTCATCTCCTACAACAAGTCAGTATGCAGCAGTTACAGGACTTCGTGAATGTGCAGACGATGTAGAGAAAATGCGTAGAGAATATGATATGAGAAGAAGATTTGTCGTGGACTCATTCAACAAGCTTGGTCTTGATTGCTTTACACCACAGGGTGCATTCTATGTTTTCCCTTGTATTAAGTCAACAGGTCTTACAAGTGATGAATTCTGCGAAAGATTGGTATACAGCAAAAAAGTTGCTGTTGTACCTGGTACAGCATTTGGTGAATGTGGCGAAGGCTTTATAAGAGTTTCTTATGCATATTCGATTAAGCATCTTCAGGAAGCACTTAAACGTATCGGTGAATTTCTTGAAGAATTAAAGGAAAATAACGATGAATAAGACTATTTCCGTTAAGGCATATGCGAAACTTAATTTGTTTCTTGAAATAACAGGAAAAAGAGATGACGGTTATCATCTGCTCAGGTCAGTTATGCAGTCAATATCTTTGTATGACGTACTGAGATTTGAGTTTACAGAGGGTAATGATGTAAAACTTTTGAGCAATGATGAAAATATGCCTCTGGACAAGAAAAATCTTGTTTGGAAAGCTATCGATGCCTTTTATCGGTCTGTAGATGTGCAAAGAATGGGTGTTTCGGTATATATCCAAAAAAATATTCCTTCAATGGCAGGAATGGCTGGAGGTAGTTCTGATGCAGCAGCATCGCTTGTTGCCTTGAATGAATTGTATGGCAAACCTTTGACATCAGGGGAACTTTGTGAAATTGGTGCAACTCTTGGAGCAGACGTACCGTTTTGTATTGTAGGTGGTACTGTGCTTTGTGAAGGGGTAGGAGATATTCTAACAAAACTTGATGATATTCCCGATTGCTGTTTTGCTGTAGCTAAACCCGATATCGGTATTTCAACACCTGAGGCATACAAACTGTTTGATAATATGACAATTACTGATAAGCCGAATTATAAAGGCTTTAAAGCTGGTCTTGTGTCAGGTGATATCAAGAAAATAGCAGATAATTTGTATAATTCACTTGAAATTGCTTGTAACCTTGATGAAATCAATGAAATAAAGAGCAGATTTGTTGATTTTGGTGCATTAAATTCAATGATGACGGGTAGTGGGTCTGCTGTTTTTGGTATTTTTAAGGACATAGACAAGGCTGAATATGCAATTTCTCAGTTTGATGATATACCTTTCACAGGCGTATTCAAGCCTGTAAATAAAGGCGTAGAAATTATTAGTTATGATTTTGAATAATAAACTACTTGAAAACTGTACTTTGTGCCCGAGGAAATGTGGTGTAAACAGAAATAACACAAAAGGCTTTTGTGGTGAATCGGATAAAATCAGAATTGCGAGAGCAGAGCTTCACCATTGGGAAGAGCCTTGCATTAGTGGTAAAAACGGTTCAGGTACAGTTTTCTTTTCAGGCTGTAATCTGAAATGTTGTTTTTGTCAGAATTTTGAGATTTCTGCAGATAACAAAGGTTTTGAAGTTACAACAAGACAGCTTGCTGATACATTTCTGATGTTACAGGACAAAGGTGCTCATAATATCAATCTTGTAAACCCTACACATTTTGTTGTTCAGGTTATTGAAGCTCTGGATTTATGTGAAGAAGAGCTGAAAATTCCTGTTGTGTATAACTGTGGTGGTTATGAAAATGCTGATGTGATAACACAATTAAAGGGTTATGTGGATATTTTCTTGCCTGATTTGAAATATTTTTCTTCTGATATTTCAAAGAAATACTCATCTGCTGAGAATTATTTTGATGTTGCATCAAAAGCTATAAAAACGATGGTAGAAGTTGGAGGAAAACCTGAGTCTGACTGTAACGGGATTTTAAAAAAAGGTGTTGTAGTAAGGCATCTTGTGTTACCGAATTGCAGACACGATTCAATAAAGCTGATGAACTGGTTGGGTGAAAATTTCAGTAAAGATGAAATCCTTGTGAGCATTATGAATCAGTATACGCCTGTATATAAAGCCAGAGACATAATTGAGCTCAACAGAAGAACATCCACATTTGAATATAATTCTGTATGTGATGTTATAAATAAATTCGGCTTTGAGGGCTATTTTCAACAGCGGAATTCGGCTACAACTGATTTTATTCCTGAGTTTTACAATAAATTGTATTACGATTTGCCATAACTTTTGTGGTATATTTATTGTAAAACATTACTTGTTGAATTTGATGTTTTATATGGTATAATAACCTTGAGAATCATTATGATTTTCAAGGTTATTTTAATGAAAGAGGTATTAAAAATGCTTAAAGCATTAGGTTCAAAATTTAATATAGAAAAATCCGATAAAACAAAAGAATATTATGGATACATCAAGGATTTGCTGGATAATGAACAGGTGAATATGATGAAGGAATTCAGACATCATTACAGCACTACCTGTTTTCAGCATTGCCTGAATGTTTCTTATTACAATTATCTTATCTGCAGAAAACTCAGGCTTAACTCAAAGAAAGCCGCAAGGGCAGGTCTACTGCACGACTTTTTCCTGTATGACAGACGTAAAACAACAAAAAAACAGGGCGAAAAAGCTCACGGCTTTCGTCACCCTGCAATAGCACTTGATAATGCAAAAATTCATTTTAATATAGATAAAAGGGAAGAGGATATAATCTTAAAGCATATGTGGCCGTTGACTTTGAAAATGCCAAGATATGCAGAATCATATGTTATTGTTTGTGTTGATAAATATATTGCGATTATTGAGCTAAGTCAGTTTGTAATTGATAAAGTGAAAGGTAAATTCAGAAGAAAAAAACTTAGTTATCAAGTTTAGCGATAACTTTTGCGATTTCAAAGTCCTTAACTGTTGTTATTTTCATATTGGCAATATCGCCCTGTACAATATGAACAGGAAGCCCTTTTACTGTAAATACAGAACAAGTGTCAGTCAGAAGAGATTTTTCTTTATCACTTAATGAAAGATAAGTTTCCTTTAATTTGATAATATTGAAGCTTTGTGGGGTTTGTGCCTGATACATTTCTTTACGTTCAGGTACAGATGTTACGATTTTTCCATCAACCGAGTTAATGATAGTGTCAACAGAAGGTATATATGTGCCACAAGCTTTACCAACTATTGCTGAAGTAATATTATCCTTGATGATAGATTCTGTTACAAACGGACGTACAGCGTCGTGAGTCAGAATAATATCATTATCATTAAGCTTGTATTCACTGTCAATTTTTCCTACAATATTAAAAACAGTTGAGTTTCTGTCGTTACCGCCCGGAATAACTGAAATTCTATTGCTTTTCAGTTTGAATTCTGACAATAATTCAATGCAATATTCAACCCAGTCAGGGTGAACGCCGATGTAGATTTTATCTATTTCATCAACTGAGCAGAATTTCTCTATAGTATGGATTATTATAGGCTTTCCACATAAATCTAAAAACTGTTTTGGTTTATCAGCACCCATTCGTGTGCCTGTTCCACCTGCTACAATACCCGCAAAAATCATAAATATATCCTTTCTAAAAAAGCCCTTCGAATATCCGAAGGGCTTAATTGATTAATCTGCTTTTCCGTGCTTTTTAAGCAAAGTCTGGATTTTCTGATGTGGGTCAATAACATTTGAAATTGACATATCGTGGTTAAGTGAAGCGATGAAGTATGCAATATATTTTGCACAGTCAACATCGTGGAACCAAGGACTCTTGAGAAGCTCAGGAGTACGGTATGTCAGGTTTGTACCAAATACACCATCAATGATACCATCAGCATATGCCTTGTCAAATGTATCAAGTCCGTTTGTGAAGATTGGATATGTTGCGTAAGCAAAAATTCTCTTTGCATTACGCTTTTTAAGCTCAACAGCAATATCAAGCATTGATTCACCTGATGAAATGATGTCGTCAGCAATGAATACGTCCTTGCCTTCAACTGAAGTACCAAGGTATTCGTGTGCAACGATTGGGTTACGTCCGTTTACGATAACTGAATAATCACGCCTTTTATAGAACATACCAAGGTTAACACTAAGTACAGATGCATAATACATATTTCTGTTGATAGCACCTTCGTCAGGGGATACGATCATAAAGTGGTCCTTATCAAGATTAAGGTCGTCAACGCTGTTAAGCATTGCTTTAAGCACCTGATAAGATGGAATAATGTTGTCAAAGCCCATAAGTGGAACAGCGTTCTGTACTCTTGGGTCGTGTGCGTCAAAAGTAAGAATATTTGAAACGCCCATAGCCTCAAGTTCCTGCAAAGCTACTGCACAGTCAAGTGATTCACGATAGCTTCTTCTGTGCTGTCTGCCACCAAAGAGAATAGGCATAATTACGTTGATTCTGTGTGCCTTACCACCTGCGGCCTGAATAATTCTTTTTAAGTCCTGAAAATGGTCGTCAGGAGACATAGAATTCTGCTGACCGAACATATTGTATTTACAGTTGTAATTACCTACATCACACAAAATGAACAGGTCATTACCTCTGATAGTTGATTTGATAAGTCCTTTACCGTCGCCTGAAGCAAATCTTGGACAATCGGCATCAATTAGATATGAATCCTTGTTCATACCCTGAGAGTTACCCCATTCAACAAGATAGTTGTTAACTTTTTCACCCAATTCTGAAGCACCCGGCATAGCAATAAGACCTAAAGGTGCAACACGGGTCTGTGGATCGAAAAGAATTTTTTTAGTATCCATCTTCTAACCTCCGAAGTATTTATTCACAAATATATTATACTTCATTTTTTTACTTTTTACAATAGTTTTCTGACAATTTTCTTACCATTTATACTTTTCTACAAAAATGCTATATTATTTTTAGTTTTATTTGTTATTCAAATCAAGAACTGACTGAAAAATTATATACTTAACCCTTGCCTTTTTATATGAAATGTTATATAATATAATTGTATAGTTATGTATTGATTTATGAACATAGATAAATCGGAAAGAGGACAGTTATGACAAAAGCAGAACGTTTTTTTGAGATGCTGAAAAACAAAAAAGTAGCCTTTATCGGCACTGGTGTCAGCCACCTTGAACTTATTCGTCTTTTTCTGGCAAAAGGCATCAATGTAGTTGTATGCGATAAAAAGGATAAAGATAATTTCGATAAAGAAATATATGATGAATTTTCAAGTAAAGGTGCTGAGTTTTCGCTTGGTGAAAACTATCTTGATGCAATCTTTGGCTGTGATGTGATTTTCAGAACTCCCGGTATGTATTATAATAATCCTATGCTTACCAAAGCAAGAGAAAAGGGCATTGTTGTTACATCGGAAATGGAAGTATTCTTTGACCTTTGTCCTTGTGAGATTTACGCTGTAACAGGCTCAGACGGAAAGACAACTTCAACAACGCTTATAAGCGAGTTTTTGAAAACTGAGGGAAAAACCGTTCATCTCGGTGGCAATATCGGCAGGGCTTTGTTGCCGATAATAGAAACTATCACTGAAAATGATGTGGCAGTAGTTGAGCTTTCAAGCTTTCAGCTTATTTCAATGAGAAAATCACCTGATGTTGCTGTTATTACAAACATTTCACCTAACCATCTTGATGTTCACGGAACTATGGAGGAATATATTGATTCAAAGTGTAATCTCATCAGACATCAGAATGCTTTTTCCAAGACAGTTCTCAATTATGAAAATGAAGAAACAATGAAACTTGCTCCGATAGTTCGGGGAAAGCTTGTTAACTTCTCACTAAAAAGGGAAATTGAAAATGGCGCATACTTGCGTGAAGACGGTATGTTGTGCTATAGCGAAAACGGAGCTATAACGGAGATAATACACAAAGATGAAATCAAAATCCCCGGGATTCATAATGTTGACAACTATCTTACTGCAATTACAGCTGTCTGGGGTAATGTATCTGTTGAGAGCATAGTTAAGGTTGCAAAGACTTTTGGTGGCGTTGAGCATAGAATCGAGTTTGTAAGAGAGCTTGATGGCGTCCGTTGGTATAACGACTCGATTGCAACCAGTCCTACAAGGGTTATTGCAGGTCTTAAATCTTTTGACAGAAAAATAATTGTTATTGCAGGTGGGTATGATAAGAAAATACCTTTTGAGCCAATGGCTAAACCAATCAACGACCACGTTAAAACACTTATTCTTATGGGTGCAACGGCTGATAAAATCGAAAAAGCAGTAACTGAATGTCCTGAATATAAGGATAGTGGTTTGAAAATTCTGCACGTTAGCTCTATGGAAGATGCTGTGAATACAGCAAGAGATTTGGCTGAGCCCGGCGACATTGTCAGTCTTTCACCTGCCTGTGCAAGCTTTGATATGTACAGAATGTTTGAAGACAGAGGAAATCATTTTAAGAAGTTAGTAAATGAATTGAAGTAATTCACGGAGTTATTATGGATATAAAACAAGTTCTTTTTGAATTAACAAGTAAAAATGGCGTTTCAGGTGATGAGTTTTCTGCATCAGAATATGCAAAAACTTTGCTTTCTGAATATCTTGATAGTGAAGTAGATGCTTTTGGTAATGTATACGGTAGACCGAAATTCTTTGATGTTGAAAAGAAAACTATTTTACTTGATGCACACATTGATGAAATAGGTATGATTGTAACATATATAACGGATGAAGGCTTTCTTAAGGTTTCAAACTGCGGTGGGCTTGACAACAGAGTGTTGCTTTCACAACAAGTTGAAGTTTTGTGTAAAGGTGGCATAATTAGAGGCTTTGTTACATCAACACCTCCACATCTCGAAAAAGATGATACTGTTGTTCCCGTAATCGATGATATTTTTATTGATATCGGTATGAGTAAATCTCAGGCTGAAGCTGTTGTCTGTTTAGGTGACAGAGTGTTAATCAAAAATGAACTTATTGCACTTCAGGGTGATGTTGTTACATCAAATGCACTTGATGACAGAGCAGGTGTTGTGGCAATAATTTATGCACTTGATTTGCTGAAAAACAAAGATACAAAATATAATGTCTGTGCAATGTTTTCTTCACAGGAGGAAACGGGTGAAAGAGGAGCAAAAATAGGTGCTTATAATATTGCACCCGATATGGCGATAGAGGTTGATGTCTCATTTGCAATGACAGCAGGCGATAAGCCTGATAAATGTGGTAAGCTGGGTAAAGGGCCAATGATTGGTGTGGCACCATCTTTGA
>DEPR01000040.1:0-518 GCA_002358895.1 Ruminococcus sp. UBA3387
CGTGAAAGAATGGGACACATTGAGCTTGCTGCTCCTGTTTCCCACATCTGGTACTTCAAAGGTACACCTTCAAGAATCGGTCAGATGCTTGAAGTTTCACAGAAAAGACTTGAAGAAGTTCTCTATTTCACAAAATATATTGTAATCGACCCAGGTAACACAGGTCTTACAAAGTGTCAGCTCCTTTCAGAAGTTGATTATATGGAAATGCGTGAAAAGTATGAGGACGAATTCAGAGCAGGTATGGGTGCTGAGGCTATCAAGGAACTTCTTTCAGAAATCGACCTTGAAAAGCTTTCTGCTGAACTCAAGGCAGAACTCAAAGACCTCCCTGCAGGTCAGAAGAGAATCAAGCTCCTTAAAAGACTTGAAATCGTTGAGGCATTCAGACTTTCAGGTAACCGTCCTGAGTGGATGATTATGGACGTTGTTCCTGTTATTCCACCTGAACTCCGTCCAATGGTTATGCTGGACGGTGGCAGATATGCAACTTCAGACCTTAACGACCTTTACAGACG
>DEPR01000040.1:638-792 GCA_002358895.1 Ruminococcus sp. UBA3387
TTCAGGAAGCTGTTGACGCACTTGTTGACAACGGTCGTCACGGCAGACCTGTAACAGGCCCTAACAACCGTGCATTCAAATCGCTTTCTGATATGCTCAAGGGTAAGCAGGGACGTTTCCGTCAGAACCTCCTTGGTAAGCGTGTTGACTACTC
>DEPR01000040.1:836-1070 GCA_002358895.1 Ruminococcus sp. UBA3387
GGACGTTCAGTTATCGTTGTAGGTCCAGAGCTGAAAATGTATCAGTGTGGTCTTCCTAAGGAAATGGCTCTTGAACTCTTTAAGCCTTTCGTTATGAAGAGACTCGTTGACACAAATCCTACTATTAATATAAAATCGGCAAGAAAGATGGTTGACCGTGCTAAGCCTGAGGTCTGGGACGCACTTGAAAATGTAATTCAGGGACACCCTGTAATGCTTAACCGTGCTCCTACA
>DEPR01000040.1:1243-2127 GCA_002358895.1 Ruminococcus sp. UBA3387
GCAAGATTCCTTATGCTTGCTGCCAACAACCTGCTCAAGCCTTCAGACGGACGCCCTGTTGCTGTTCCTTCACAGGACATGTTGCTTGGTTCATACTACCTTACACTTCAGAAGCCTGGTGAAAAGGGTGAAGGCAAGGTATTCCGTGATGTAAACGAAGCTCTTATGGCTTATGACAATGGTGATGTTTCACTTCACGCTGCTATCAAGGTTAAAATCACAAAGCAGATTGGAGACAAGCAGGTTTCAAAGATTATTGACGCTACTGTTGGTCGTCTTATCTTTAACGAAAATATTCCTCAGGACCTTGGATATGTTGACAGAACAAACTCAGACAAGCAGTTCGACCTTGAAATTTCATTCCTCGTTAAAAAGGGTCAGATGTCTGACCTTATTGACAGATGTATTCAGCGTCACGGTACTACTGCTACATCTGAAGTTCTTGACAGAATCAAGGCTCTCGGATACAAATTCTCTACAAAGGCTGCAATTACTGTAGCTGTATGCGATGCGGAAATTCCTGAAGAAAAGAAGGATATTCTTGCTCGTGCTGACGCTGCTGTTGACGTTATCGACAAGCAGTACAAGAGAGGTTATATCTCAAGAGAAGAAAAATCAAAGAAGTTTATCGAAATCTGGAACAAGGCTACTGACGAAGTTACAGACGCTCTGAAGAAGGGTCTTGACCCATACAACCCAATCAATATGATGGCTGACTCAGGTGCCCGTGGTAGTATCAACCAGATCCGTCAGCTGGCAGGTATGCGTGGACTTATCGCCAACACTTCCGGTTCTACTATCGAAATGCCTATCCGTGCTAACTACCGTGAAGGCTTGAACATTCTCGAATACTTCATTTCTTCCCGTGGTGCTCGTAAAGGTCT
>DEPR01000040.1:2163-2598 GCA_002358895.1 Ruminococcus sp. UBA3387
ACAGCCCTCAGAACTGCTGACTCAGGTTATCTTACAAGACGTCTTGTTGACGTTTCTCAGGACGTTATTATCCGTGAAGAAGACTGTGGCACAACTAACGGTATTGATGTATTTGAAATCCGCAACGGTCGTGAAAAGATTGAGCCTCTCACAGAAAGACTTATTGGTCGTTATCTTGTTGAGGACCTCAAGGATTCAAAGACAGGTGAGCTGATTGTTTCACACAACAAGCTTATTACTGACTATGAAGCTCAGAAGATTGTTGCTACACTTGAAGCTGAAGGCAAGGACAGAATTGCTATCCGTTCAGTTCTCCAGTGTGAATGCAAGCACGGTGTTTGTGCTAAGTGTTACGGTGCTAACCTTGCAAGTGGTAATCAGGTACAGGTTGGTGAAGCTGTTGGTGTTATCTCAGCTCAGTCAATCGGTGAGCCT
>DEPR01000040.1:2651-3367 GCA_002358895.1 Ruminococcus sp. UBA3387
GCTTCTGCAGAAGACATCACACAGGGTCTCCCTCGTGTTGAAGAACTTTTCGAAAGCAGACGTCCTAAGGGTGCAGCTATCATCGCAAGAATCGGTGGTACTGTTCGCATTGAAGAAGTTAAGAAGACAAAGCAGATTACTGTTACAAGCGAAGACCTTGAAAACGGTCCTGAACAGGAAAGCTATACAATTCCTTATGGCTATAAGATTAAGGTTCGTGACGGAGACACAGTCAAGGCCGGCGACCCAATGACAGAAGGTTCTATCTACCCTGCTGATATTCTTGCTGTTAACGGAATTCAGGCTGTTCAGAACTACATTATTACTGAAGTTCAGAAGGTTTACCGTTTACAGGGTGTTGACATCAACGACAAGCACATCGAAGTTATTGTTCGTCAGATGATGAGAAAAGTTAAGGTTGAGGACTCAGGCAGCAGTTATCTCCTCCCTGGTTCACTTGTTGACAAGCAGGAAATCGCTGCAATCAACGAAGAAATCCAGAAGGAAATTGATGTAGGCGACATCAACGCAAGACTTGTTACTACAACTCCTGTTCTTCAGGGTATTACTAAGGCTTCATCTTACTCAGACAGCTTCCTTTCAGCTGCTTCATTCCAGGAGACTACAAAGGCTCTTACAGACGCAGCAATCAAGGGCAAGACTGATAAGCTTATGGGTCTTAAAGAAAACGTTATTATTGGTAAGCTTATTCCTGC
>DEPR01000040.1:3387-5200 GCA_002358895.1 Ruminococcus sp. UBA3387
GGTACAGGTATGGATGTTTACAACAACGTTCAGGTTGTTAAGAACGAGACTGTATAAGATAAATAATTGCATAACAAAACCGACTTGCTTTCGCAAGTCGGTTTTTTATTATCTGCTCATCATCATATGTATACTCATCATAAAAGGGTCTACAGCTGCAAATTTATATAGAGGGCAAGCTAACAATGCAAACACTACCAAGACAATAATTGTACCTATAAAGTTTTTATTTTGTTTTCTTTTCTCTTTAATACTAAACACGCCGAACAGCACAAACATTGTAATATTGATTAAAGCATAAATTAAATAAATCATGCGTACAACAATTGTAGGTATACTAAATGATGAACAAGGAGAATTTATTGCAATCCACACATATACTATGGCAAAAAGGAACATCAACGTGCCGATTATCAGAAATGTTTTGCTTTTTTTCATTAGATATCACCTACTTAATATACAACTATCTTTTTTAATTTGGGTGAATCATATATATTTTTAGGCGTTATTGGTCCTGTTGTCTTTTGATTAACATCAATGTTAATTCCTTGACTATAATAAGCTGCCCAAACCATCTCGGAACAATACCACTGCCCTGAATCAACACTAGTTTGTCTATTATAATGATCTATACTCCATTCTTTACCTAATTGATTTCGACAAAAGGTTAAAATTCTCATCACCTGGGAAGTAGTTAATCCATTCTTCAAACGTAAGACTGTTGCCTCTTTCTCTACCATTCTGACATCATCAATAATACCTCTTTTTACACCAGAAAGTATTGGCTCAATAATTCTAATATGAAATTTTTGAGTATCATAATCATAAAATTTTCCTTCAACAATTGCTATATGTCCAGTTACATCTGCTCCTCCTGCATCTTCATATATTATATCTCCTCTTTGTAGTGTGTTAAGCAAATCGTAACCATCACCATAAACTGCCTGTGCTGGACAACTTTGTCCGGTATTATAATAATACCTATCACCACCACTACTATTGGTACTATATTCTTCATCTTTTTCAAATTCAATTTTTTCTATCGAGGAGTTAGTTATTGTGTTTGTGACGATTGAAGATTGAGTATCAGTAGTAGTTTCTTCTGCAACAGCTGGTATTGAAATTATACCTAACAAAAGTGTTACAGAAATTCCAGTTGACAAAATTTTTCGTTGTAATTTTTTCATAAAATTAACCCCTTTCAAATATACTTGTTTTTTACATCTCATATTGACCACATTACTCTCCTTCCTTTTTTTCGGGTTTTTATTTACTTTACACCCTTAATTTACCATTTATATTATTAAATTGTGTGTAATTCAGTTAAATTTATTTTTGTCAATATTTTAAGATTAAATGAATTTATTGTTAATTATAGACATTTTATTGCAATTTGTCAAACAAAAAACGGAACGACAAGCGTTCCGTTCAATTTATTTATTATCAATCAGGCAGACGGCTGTTGCTGAAATGCCCTTGCCTTCTCCTGTAAAGCCCAGCTTTTCCTCTGTTGTAGCCTTAATTGACACGCAGGACAAATCAAGCTTGCAGGCTTTTGCTATATTTTCACGCATCTGCTGAATAAACGGTGCAAGCTTCGGAGCTTGTGCAACTACTGTTGAGTCAATATTGCAAATCTTATACCTCTGCTCATCAAGGATTTTCACCACACACTCCAGCAGTTTTATACTGTCTGCACCCTTATATTCAGGGTCGTTATCAGGAAAATGCTTACCGATATCGCCCAAAGCTGCCGCACCTAAAAGAGAATCCATTACGGCGTGGGTAAGCACATCTGCATCGGAATGTCCCA
>DEPR01000040.1:5293-5991 GCA_002358895.1 Ruminococcus sp. UBA3387
GTCAGCTTATGGACGTCATATCCGTGTCCAATTCTCATAGATTTTCCTCCTTAAACTTCGGCATAGTTGCCAAGGAATTTGAAATAAGAAAGCTCGGAATTAAGCTCGTTTATCAGCTTTGCTACATCAGGTGTTGTAATCCTGCCCTCAAAATCCAGATAGAAAATTACATCAAAATCTGTGTTTGCCACAGGTGAGCTTTCAATCATACACAGGTTCAGTCCTGCTACGGAAAACTTTGTAAGCAGACGGTAAAGTGCTGATGATGTATGAGGTACAGCCAATGAAACAGAAACAATATTTGCATTTTCAAGGCACATCGTTTTCTTGGAAATAAGCATAAACTTTGTGTAATTTTCAGAAGCATCAACTATATCTGTTTCAAGTATTTCAAGCCCCAGTTCCTTCGCACAGACCTGTGAGCAGATTGCTCCCAATGGTTTTTCAGAGCCTTTGATGAAGCAGGCTGCCAGAGATGTATTAGCATATTTATGTGTTTTAAATCCGTGCTTTTTGATAAACTCCTGACACTGCATAATGCCCTGCTCGTGTGAATAGATAGACTTAACTTCCTCAAGCTTCACGCCCGGCTTTACTGCAAGACAATGGTCAACCTTTACTTTGGTTTCTGCACAGATTTTAAAGTCGTGCTCCCTCATAAGTCCATAGGTCTGAACGATTGAGCCTGTTGTGCTGTT
>DEPR01000040.1:6093-9476 GCA_002358895.1 Ruminococcus sp. UBA3387
GGTGTGCCGTTTTTCAGAAACTGTGTACTTGCGATATGAGAATAAGAGCCCACAGTTCCAGGGACAGCCACAATATACTTCCCATCAAGGTCAAGAGGCTGAAAATCGATATGATTATCCTTTGCAAAAAACTTCTGGAACTGCTTACACTTTGAAATGTCCATCAGTGTTGTAAAAAACACCTCGGCTGAATTTTGCAGATCTTCAGGGACACTGTTCCGAACTCTACGGATAATCTCATTCTCACGGTCGGCCTGAAACACTTCCATATTATTTGCGATTTTATATTCAGCCACGTTGAAGCTACACTCCATACGCTTTTTGAACAACTCAACCAGCTCTTTATCTATTTCGTTAATTTCCTTTCTAAGCTCTGAAAGCTCCATTTTTATTCTCCTTTTACAATAAAAATACACTAAATAAATTATATCATATTGCCAGACTAAAATCAAGCAAAGGTTATATTATGGTGAATTTTCTCCTGAAACGTGGGTATCATAAAACAAAAAACAGGAGTGAAATTCAATGAAATCAGTATGGTCAGCTAATTCAGAACTACCAGAATTCTCCCGGCTTGACGGAGATATTGACGTTGATGTTCTCATAATCGGTGGTGGTCTTGCAGGGCTTCTTACAGCATATTTTCTGCACCAGAGAGGTGTAAATTATGCACTTGTGGAAAAGGACAGGATTTGTAATGGAGTAACAAAGAACACCACAGCAAAAATCACTTTTCAGCACGGTCTTATCTATCAGAAAGTTCTGAAATACTACGGTCTTGAAACTGCACAGATGTATTTAAAAGCCAACAAGGAGGCTTTTGAAATTTACCGTCAGCTATGTAAAGGCATTGATTGCGACTTTGAAATCAAGGATAATTTTGTATACTCTGTTTCGGACATCAACAAGCTTGAAGAAGAAATGAACGCTCTTAACAGGATAGATTATCCTGCACAGTTTTGTCAGCATATTCCCTTGCCTTTTGACACTGCCGGTGCAGTTAAATTTCCTGAACAGGCTCAGTTTAACCCGTTGAAATTTGTTTCTAATATTGCTAAGGGTCTCAATATTTATGAGAACACCAAAGTGAGAGAAATGGTGGGGAACAAAGCCATAACAAAACAGGGAAATATTAATGCACAAAAGGTTATTGTTACAACTCACTTTCCTTTTATAAACAAGCACGGAAGCTATTTTATCAAGCTGTATCAGCACCGTTCTTATGTTATCGGGCTGGAGGGTGGCGATGATGTAAAGGGAATGTATGTAGACGAAAATGACAAAGGATTGTCTTTCAGAAACTACGGTAATCTTCTGCTGTTAGGCGGTGGTGGTCATCGCACAGGCAAAGAGGGTGGCAACTGGGCTGAATTACGGCGTTTTGCAAAACATTATTACCCTGACTCCACGGAAAAATTTTTCTGGGCAACTCAGGACTGTATGAGCCTTGACAGCATACCCTACATCGGCAGATACTCTAAAAAATCCCGGGAGCTTTATGTTGCAACAGGTTTTAACAAATGGGGTATGACAAGCTCAATGGTATCGGCGATGGTATTGGCTGATATGATTGAAGGCAAGGAAAACCCATATAGCGATGTTTTCAACCCCTCCCGAAGTATTCTTAAACCTCAGCTTTTTATAAATGGCTTTGAATCCGCAACAAACCTGCTGTCGCTATCCACCAAAAGATGTCCTCACTTAGGCTGTGCGTTGAAGTGGAATTCTGCTGAACACTCCTGGGACTGCCCTTGCCACGGTTCACGATTTTCAGCTGAGGGAAAAGTTCTTGACAACCCAGCTAACGGAGATTTGAAAAAATAAAGTTTAGCCCTTGTGATAAGCCGAAATATGTGGTATAATTATTTAGATAAGCATACACATACGGGAGGTTTATTATGATATACACCGTTACTTTCAATCCTGCTGTAGACTATGTTGTACACGCAGATGAAATGAAAACAGGAATGACAAACCGTTCAAGTAAAGAAGAAATTTTCTTCGGTGGCAAGGGTATAAATGTTTCAATCGTGCTTAAAGAACTGGGCATAGAATCCAAGGCCTTAGGTTTTGTTGCAGGATTTACAGGCGAAGCTATTGAAAAAGGCATTGCCGAAAAGGGTATCATAACCGATTTTGTGCATCTGAAAAAGGGATTTTCAAGAATTAACGTAAAGATAAAATCTGATGCTGAAACTGAACTTAACGGTCAGGGACCAGAAATTGATGATGACGCCCTGAATGAGCTGTTTGGGAAGCTTGATTCTATTCAGGAAGGCGATACACTTATTCTTGCAGGCAGTATTCCAAGCTCTTTGCCTGATGATATTTATGAAAAAATCCTTGAGCATCTTTTCGCAAAAGACATAAGAATTATTGTTGATGCAACAAAGGACCTGCTTTTGAACGTGCTGAAATACAAGCCGTTTTTGATAAAGCCCAATAATTTTGAGCTTGAAGAAATATTCGGTGTATCCCTTAAAAACAATGATGAAATCGCCGAATATGCCTTTAAACTAAAAGAGATGGGTGCAAAGAATGTGCTTGTTTCTATGGCCGGCGACGGGGCATTGCTTATAGATGAAAATAATAACGTTCACATCTGTGGTGTATGCAAGGGCTGTGTGAAAAACTCGGTGGGTGCAGGCGATTCTATGCTTGCAGGGTTTATTGCAGGCCTTGAAAATGGTGATTATGACTCTGCTCTGAAGCTGGGAACTGCTGCAGGCGGGGCTACTGCATTTTCAGAGGGGCTTGCTACAAGAGATGAGATAGGCGAATTGCTTAAACAGCTATAATTTAAAACAAAATCAGAGTTTATAAGGATAAATTACCCTGTTTTTAAGTATATTGCACAATTTCTTTTAATAGTTTTAAATAAATGTGCCGATTTTAGAAAATTTATCTTGACAAATCCACGCCACGTGCTATAATAAGCACATAGTTACTTAAACGTTTTCGGACTATATCGTAATAAAGGAAGGAGTAATTATTATGTCATTAAAGAACAGAATGCTTAGTTTTATATGCTCTGTTGTTATGATTCTTGCAGTTTTGCCGATTGGTGCATTTTCTGCCGAGGAAACATACGACGGTCCTGTAAGTTACTACGGCGAAATGAAGGTAAATGGCAACAAAATTTTCGGAGACAACACCAACAGACCTATGCAGGTAAAAGGTATGAGCTTTTTCTGGAGCAACTGGTCAACTCATATGTACAACGAGACTATCCTCAACAAGATGGTTGATGATTTCAAGTGTGATATTGTTCGATGTGCATATGGTATTCAGGATGATGGTACGCCATATCAGACTTCTGATGTTGCAAGAATCCGCACTGTTGTTGAGGCTGCTATCAAAAGAGATATTTATGTTATTATCGA
>DEPR01000001.1:0-131 GCA_002358895.1 Ruminococcus sp. UBA3387
CATATAAAAGCTTCTATATGAACATTACCCCTTAATGGTTGCCTTTGTTTATCAGAATTCAAGTTTAGCTTCGATATAAGTTCTCAGGTCTTCAATCTTGATTCTTTCCTGTTCCATTGTATCACGGTCTC
>DEPR01000001.1:245-604 GCA_002358895.1 Ruminococcus sp. UBA3387
CGATATCTCTTACCGATTGAACCAGCTTCATCATAATCAACGCAGAAGTATTTTGAAAGTGAGTCGCAAAGTTCAGTAGCCTGTTCGCTAAGCTTCTTGGAAAGCGGAAGTACACAAGCCTTGAAAGGTGCAAGAGCAGGGTGGAAACGCATTACTGTTCTTACGTCAGGCTTGTCCTCTGTGCCTATGTTTTCTTCGTCATAAGCTTCGGTTACAACTGAGAGGAACAATCTTTCAACACCAAGAGATGGCTCAATAACATACGGAACATATCTTTCGTTTGTTTCAGGGTCAAAATAGTCAATGTTCTTGCCACTTGTGTTAATGTGCTGAGTAAGGTCATAGTCTGTTCTGTCAGC
>DEPR01000001.1:642-848 GCA_002358895.1 Ruminococcus sp. UBA3387
CCCCAGAGTTCACCCCAACCGAATGGGAAGAGATATTCAAAGTCTGTTGTTGCCTTTGAGTAAAAGCAAAGCTCCTCAGGTGAGTGGTCTCTGAGTCTGATGTTTTCCTCCTTGAGACCAATGCTCAGGAGCCAGTTCTTACAGAATTCACGCCAGTAAGCAAACCATTCAAGGTCAGTACCTGGTTTGCAGAAGAATTCAAGCTC
>DEPR01000001.1:900-5249 GCA_002358895.1 Ruminococcus sp. UBA3387
GGTGTGATTTCGTTTCTGAATGACTTACCAATCTGTGCAACACCGAATGGTACTTTCTTTCTGCTTGTTCTCTGGATATTTGCGAAGTTTACAAAAATACCCTGAGCAGTTTCAGGACGAAGATAAAGCTCAGCCTTTGAGTCTTCTGTTACGCCCTGGAAAGTTTTGAACATAAGGTTGAACTGACGAATGTCAGTAAAGTTTTTCTTACCACAGTTAGGGCAGACAATGTCGTGTTCGTTGATGTAGTCCATCATCTGCTGATTTGTCCAGCCTGCAACATTTGTGCCGTCAAAGTCTTCTATAAGGTTGTCAGCTCTGTGGCGTGTCTTACAATCTTTACAGTCCATAAGTGGGTCAGAGAAGCCACCGATATGACCTGAAGCAACCCAGGTCTGAGGGTTCATAAGAATTGCTGAGTCAAGACCTACATTCAGCTTGTTTTCCTGAATGAATTTCTTTCTCCAGGCATTTTTGATGTTAGTTTTCAGCTCAACACCCAATGGACCGTAGTCCCAGGTGTTAGCAAGTCCACCGTAAATTTCGCTGCCCGGGTAAACAAAGCCACGACTTTTACAGAGTGCAACAATTTTATCCATTGTCTTTTCAGTATTTAACATGCTACATTCTCCTTATAATAATATTCCTTTAATATAATATAGCATATTTTAATTTCTGTCAAGTCAGTTGTGGAGTTTTTGTCGCATCAAATCAAGCAATTTTTTCTCACGGCGTGAAACCTGCACCTGAGTCATATCAAGACATTTAGCCGTTTCCACTTGAGTTTTGTTCTCGAAGTATCTCAGATAAATCAGTTTTCTGTCATCAGCAGGCAGGTCGTTCATTACCTGACGGAGGGATAATCTGTCGGTAATGCTCAGGTCAGGAGCTTCGGTGGGTATGTCAAATTCACTGCCGTCAGCGTCATCCCCTGATTCCGTCAGACTAAGCGGTGGCAAAGATACATTCAAAGCCTCAATTACCGTTTCCATAGGCTGTTCCGATAAAATGCACAGCTCCTCAATAGTCGGCTCTCTTCCTTCGGATAGCATAAATTGCTCACGTTTCCTTGAAATGTGCATAGAAAGCTCTTTAAGGCTTCGGCTGACTTTTATTGTTCCACCGTCTCGGAAAAGCCGTTTGATTTCACCTAAAATCACAGGAACTGCATAGGTTGAAAACTTAATGCCACGCCCTGTGTCAAAAGCCTTTGACGCTTTTAATAAGCCGATACAGCCTGCACCATATAAATCGTCATACTCAATACCCTTGTTACGGAACTTGTTTGCACAAAGGTGAACAAGCCCCAGATTGTCTTCTGCAAGTATTTTTGTTGAATTATCTTTCATTTTCAGTATAAAGCCTTCCTTGACTTCAAGGTCTTTTCCAGTATCAATGTCGTACCTTTACCTTCACTGCTGCGTACCTTTATTCTGTCCATAAAGCTTTCCATCACTGCAAATCCCAGTCCTGCACGTTCCTCTTCGGGAGCAGTGGTGAAAAGAGGCTCCATAGCCTGCTGTATGTCTTTTATCCCACAACCCTTGTCTCTGATTTTTATGTAAACTTTAGAGTTGTTAAAAATGCGTATCTGCATATAAATCAGACCGATAGTATCTCGGTAACCGTGGACTATGCAGTTGGTAACCCCCTCGGATACAGCAGTCTTGATGTCAGAAAGCTCGTCCACCTGAGGGTTAAGCTGTGATAGAAATCCACTTACTGCAAGACGTGAAAACCGTTCATTTTCAGAAATGCTGGGGAAAGTCATTTTAAGCTCGTTTACAATCTGTTGCTTCATTTCTGTTCCACCTCCAAAAAGTTTTTCTTTGTATTGTCATTTTCTTCGTAGCTGAGGGATATAATTTTACATAGCTTGTCAAGCCCGGCAAGTGTCATAACCTTTCTGATGTAATGTGGTGGATTGGCAACGATAACCTCACCTGAAAGTTCGGTCATAATCTTGTATCTTCCCATTACAAGCCCTATCCCTGAGCTGTCCATAAAACTTACGGCAGAAAAGTCCAGCACAAGAGCCCGTGGGTTTGCTTCTCTGATTGCCGAATCTATGTCAGCCCTGATGTGTTTCGCCGTGTGATGGTCAAGTTCCCCAGATATCCGTGCAATAATCCTGCGTTGCTGTTGTTCAACGTTTATATTTACAGCCATTTTCTTTCTTCCTTTCCTTTGTTCTGGTGTAAGTACAGTATACGTCTTATCTGTAGTGAATTTTGTCAAACAAAGTAAAGTAAAAGGTACGTTTTTTCACTTTGCCTTTGTGCTGAATTTTGTGTCGAAAATATGTTTTTGGACAAAGTGCATAAAAAGCTATATGTTGCATTGTGAATAATAAACAAATGTAAATATTGCACAAAAAAAGCCCTATTTAGTTGGGATTGTTTACTTGACAAATGTAATAAATATTGTTATAATGTTAATTAGCTTCAATATGCTTTTTTGACATTTCTTATAAAAAAATGTGCTTTTTGAACAAAATGATTGTAGGTTTTTAAAACAAAATAACCAAAAATCTTCCAAGGAGCAACAAATGCATAAAACTTGTTGAATTTGCATAAAAAACGCACAAAAGCCGTGAGTTTCGCCAATGAAATATCATTGTCGGAAGCCAAGCGACGTCCCGAGGGACAAAATTCTGAATAAATAAGTATCATCAGGATCGGTACAAGTCTTTTCAGAAAAACTATCAGCAAATTAAAAGGAAAGGTGGATTTACAGTGAATAACACAATTTTCAGACGTGTTGTTGCATCTGCAATGGTGCTGGCTATGTCGGCTTCTTTCTGTGTTCCTGCATTTGCGGACGAGATTCAGCCAAGAACAGCTGACACCGAAGGCACAGTTGTTCAGGATATCAATGCAGATTTGATAGACGCAAGCAACCGTGAGAATGCTTACACAAACTATGTTGCTAAGCACGCAGAAGACCCACGTCCGGACCAGGATATTACTGTATACGGAAAAGATTATCTTAAAGCTGAAAACGGTGCAGAGGTTGAAGTAGCATCAGTTGACGGCAAAGAGAATGTGGCAAAGTGGTCAAACCAGGAGGGTAGCATAACATTCGAGGTTGATGTTCCTGAGGCAGGAATTTACAACATTGAAACGAGCTATGAAGCCCTTGCAGGCAAGACAACAGAAATCGAGTTTGCTTTGCTTATAGACGGAGTATGTCCTCATACAACTGCCTCGAGAATTACACTTCCCAAGAGATGGGTAAATGAAAACGGACAGGTAATTGAGCAGGACGCAAGAGGAAACGATATCCGTCCCGGACAGGTTGAACAGGTCTGCTGGCAGGTATCACCTTTGAAGGATACTGACGGTCTGTTTAATGAACCGCTTCAGTTCTATTTTGAAGCAGGTAAACACCAGATTACATTGGTATCATCCAAGGCTCAGTTTGCTATTGAGTATCTCAGACTCTATCAGTATGAATTGCCTGAGAAGTATGTAGCACCAAGTAAGAGCGACCTTGAAAAGACAAAAGATCAGATGATTATGCTTGAAGCTGAAATGGCTGACTATAAATCTGACAGAACTCTTTTCCCGACAGCCGACAGAAACTCATTTATTACATCTTGCGTAAACGGCCAGAGCCCGACAAAAACAAGATATAATACAATCGGTAAAGGTGGCTGGGGACAGTCAGGCCAGTCTGTTTCATACATTATCAATGTAGAAGAAGATGGCTATTATAAAATTGGTGTCCGTGCAAGACAGGATACAATGCGTGGTATGTATTCCAACAGAAGATTGTACATAGACGGCGAAGTACCTTGCCTTGAGGCTAACCAGATTAAATTTTACTATAATACAAAGTGGCAGGTAACATCTCCTACAGATGCAGACGGCGAACCTTTGTATTTCTACCTTGAAAAAGGCGAACACACTATTTCATTTGAAGCAATCCCCGGTGAGATTGGTGAAATAATGGGTGACTTGGACGAAATCGTATATAACATCAACAGTTATTACAGACGAATTCGTCAGATTACCGGTCCTGACCCTGATGAATACAACAACTATATGATTGACCAGGCTATTCCTACAATTATGGACGACTTTAAGTCATATTCAAAACAGCTGAGAGCTCTTCAGAAAGAAATCGAAGACCTTGCAGGTACAGGTGGTACTGAAGCTGTAGCATTGGATAAAATGGCAATCGTACTTGATAAGTGTACATCTAAGCCTGACAGAATACCTCAGATGATGCAGCAGATCAAGGATAACGTAACATCACTTTCTGCTTGGGTAAGCCAGTACAGAGAACAGCCACTTGAAATGGATATCATAGAAATCTGTACAGCTGACCAGGAATTCACAGAAGCA
>DEPR01000001.1:5329-6771 GCA_002358895.1 Ruminococcus sp. UBA3387
TCATTCTTTGAGGACTATAACTCATTGACTGAAAACGAAGATGAAGCTATGATTTGCTGGACAATGCTCGGTCGTGATAACGCACTTGCAGTTCAGCAGATTATCGACAGTAACTATAACCCAACAGCAAAAACAAAAATTGCTATGCAGCTTGTAACAGGTGGTGTAGTTGAAGCTACATTCGCAGGTAAAGGTCCTGACCTTGCACTGTTTATGGGTGGAGACTTCCCGATTCAGCTTGCTGCCCGTGATGTATTGACAGACGTATCACAGTATGATGACTTCGAAGAAGTTAAGAAGAGATTCTCTGAGCAGGCTACAGTACTTTATGAGTATAACGGTGGCGTTTATGGCTTGCCTGTATCACAGACATTCCCAATGCTGTTCTATCGTTCAGACGTTCTTTCACAGTATGGCGTAGACCCTGAAACAGATCTGGCTACTTGGGAAGGACTTGTTGATACACTTCCTGTTCTCCAGAGAAACTATATGGAAGTTGGTCTTATTCTTCCGGCAGTGCAGAGTATCGGTGGACAGACTTATATCTCTCCTGTAGTTGAATCAGGTAATACATTTGCAATGCTTCTTCTCCAGCAGGGACTCAACTATTATAATGAAGAGCAGTCAAAGACTACTTTCCATACCCAGGAAGCTATCAATGCTTTCGATACCTGGACAAAGTTCTATACAACATACAGCTTTGAACAGACATATGACGCATTTACACGTTTCAGAACAGGTGATATGCCAATTCTGATTCAGAACTATTCATTCTTTAACCAGTTGACAGTTGCTGCTCCTGAAATCAAGGGATGCTGGAACTTCCAGCCTGTACCTGGTACAGTTCAGGAAGATGGTACAATCAACCACGCCGCTTCTTCTCAGGGCTCAGGTGCTCTCATCTTCAAGAAAGCTCCTGACCAGGAAGGTGCCTGGGACTTCGTTAAGTGGTTTACTTCTAAGGAAACTCAGGCTGAGTATGGTAACGATATCGAATCAATCCTGGGTACAATGGGTAGATTTGATACAGCAAACCTTGATGCACTTGAGGAACTCTCCTGGACAAATTCTCAGGTTGCAACTTTGAAGAAACAGCTTACAGCACAGGTGGAAATCCCTGTTATCCCTGCTTCATATGGCGTAACACGTAACATTATGAATGCGTTCAGAACAGTAGTAAACGATTATGAAAACGCTCGTGATACATTGTTCTGGTATAACAAGGATATCAACGAAGAAATTGCTCGTAAGCGTCAGGATCTCGGTCTTGATGAAAAGAAATAGGAAAGGGGAGAAAAGTAACTTATGGCTAAAAAGAAAAATCCCGGTGCTCCAATGAATAAGCAGGATAAGTGGACTTATACTTGGCATATGGTTAAAGTAAATAAGGCTTGTTACGGACTCCTTGCTCCATTTATGTTCTTGTTTATAATCTTTACCAT
>DEPR01000001.1:6854-9928 GCA_002358895.1 Ruminococcus sp. UBA3387
CACCTGAATTCGTGGGACTTTCAAACTTCTATACATTGTTCCTGAACGACGATGTATTCCTTATTGCAGTAAGAAATACTCTTATCTTTGCAATATTTACAGGTCCGTTCTCATATATCCTCAGCTTCTTTATTGCTTGGCTGATTAATGAAATGAACCCGTTCTTTAAAACATTCTTTACATTCGTTTTCTATGCACCATCAATGACAACATCTGTATATGTAACCTGGCAGTTGATTCTTTCAGGTGACTCATACGGTTACCTCAATGCCGTAATGATGGATCTGGGTATCTTCAATACTCCTGCTCAGTTCCTTACAGATACAAAGTATATCCTTGCAGTTGTAATTATTGTTCAGCTGTGGATTTCAATGGGTGCAGGATTCCTTGCTATCCGTGCAGGTTTCCAGGGTATCGACAAGTCAATGTATGAAGCAGGTGCTATCGAAGGAATTAAGAACAGATGGCAGGAATTGTTTATGATTACAATTCCATCAATGGGCCCACAGCTTTTGTTCGCAGCTGTAATGCAGATTTCAACATCATTTACAGTAGGTATCGTAGGACAGAGCCTTGTAGGTCTCCCATCAACAGACTATGCAGCACATACAATTATGAACCACGCTACTGACTATGGTAACACACGTTATGAAATGGGTTATGCGTCAGCAATATGTTTCGTATTGTTCTTAGTAATGCTTCTGGCTAACGAGGGTGTAAATAAACTCCTCGGAAAGTATCTTGACTAAGGAGGTGAGATTACGATATGGCTAAAAGAAGAAAGAAAAATGTTGATATAGAAAAGCTTCACGTCAGAGATAAGCATAAGAAAGTCAACGGTTCATTGGGCGGAGATATATGTATCTTTGTGTTCCTTACACTTCTTGGTGTGTTTATGGTGTTCCCACTGTACTATTCAATAATCCAGTCCTTGAAACCTGTTGAAGAGCTGTTCGTATTCCCACCTAAGCTTTATGTTTTGAATCCGACTTTCAGAAACTTTTCTGATATGTTTAAGGTTGCAGCAAGTATGTGGGTACCATTCTCAAGATATGTATTCAACAGCTTCTTTACAACTATAGTAATTTGTGTATGTAACCTGTTTGTTTGCTGCTGTGGCGGTTTTGTACTTGCAAAGTGCAAATTCCCGGGAGCAAAAGCAATCAATAAGATTATCGTAACTGCACTTTTGTTCTCATCAAATGCTACTTGGATTATGCAGTTCCTCGTACTTGCTAAACTGGGTATGATTGATACATATTGGTGTCTGATTTTGCCAAACATCTCAACATCACTTGGTCTGTTCCTTATGAGACAGAATATGTCTACAATTCACGACTCAATGGTTGAGGCTGCAAAGGTAGACGGTGCAGGCTTGTTCAGAATCTGCTGGCAGATAGTTGTTCCTAACTCAAAGCCTGCAGTTATGACACTTATAATTTTTGCATTCCAGGGAGCTTGGAACCTCCAGACAGGTGGTTCATTGATTTACTCCGAAGAGCTGAAAACACTGCCGACAATCGTACAGCAGATAGCTCAGATCGGTATTGCTCGTCAGGGTGTAACATTCGCATCAGCTGTATTGCTGCTTATCCCACCACTGGTTGTATTCCTTGTTGCTCAGGGTAACGTTATGGAAACTATGGCTAACTCAGGTATTAAGGATTAATCAGTAAAACAAATAAAATTTAAAAAGGAAATAGGTGATAAGTAGTGTCTGGAATGAAATTAACATTGAAAAGAATGCTTACTCTGACAATGGCTTTGTGTTCAGCTATGACAATGACACTTACAGCCTTTGCAGATGAGCCTTACAGAACATATAACTACGACAGATGGGGCGATACAGTTCCATCACAGGGTGGTTACAGAGCAGAGAAGTCAGTCACGGGAAAAGAAATGGAGCTTGAAAGATTAGCTGACCCGAGCGACCCTCTGTTTGTAAGCGAGGACGCATCAGTTGTACTTAAAGGTGCAAAGGATTTGTTCCTTGATGACGATAATAACGAATTCTGGGTGGCAGATACAGAAAACCACAGAATTCTTAGACTTGACATCAATCTTAAAGTTATCGGCCGTTACTATGGCGTAATGACTGCCGACGGACTTTCAAACTTTAATACTCCTTCGGGTGTTTACGTTAACGTAAGCTCCATTACAGGAGACCTGATGCTTTATGTAGCAGATACAGAAAATGACCGTATCGTTAAAGCTAAAGTAACTTCTGAAACAGAGTGCGAAATGGTTCAGGATTACCTGAAGCCTGATTCAGCTTTGTATGATTCAGAAACATTCAAACCTTCAAAGGTTATTGCAGATAACGCTGAGAATATCTATTCAGTAGTAAGCTCTGTAAATACAGGTGCCGTTCAGTTCTCTAAGGACGGTAGCTTTACAGGATTCTACGGTGCAAACCGAGTAGAAGCTACTGCAGAAGTAATCGCTAATAAGCTTTGGAGAAAAATTGCTTCAAATGACCAGATTGCCGGTATGGAAAGAAGCGTTCCGACTGAGTTTGCTAACTTTGACCTTGATGCAGACGGATTTATCTATACTGTAACTGAAATTTCAACAGATACAGACGCAGTTAAGAAGCTTAACCCTGCAGGTTATAATATATGGGATAATGAAGTAGGCGATGAGTATACCTTCGGTGATAAGCAGGTTGACTCACAGAACCTTGTTTCTAACTTCTACTTCCAGTCAAAGCTTACTGACATAGTTGTTTCAGATAACGGAATGATTAATATTCTTGACTTTGAAACAGGCCGTGTGTTCCAGTATGATAAGCTTTGTAATTTGATTTGCGTGTTCGGTGGTAAGAACTCAGCTAACCAGAGAGGTAGCTTCCTTGCACCAAACGCTGTAGAAGCTATTGGTAATAACGTTTATGTAATCGACGGTACAAAGAACGATATTACCGTGTTTACAGAAACAACATTCGGTTCAATTCTCCACGAAGCATATCTCCTCTATGGCGAAGGTAAGTATATCGAAGCCGAGCCATATTGGGAAGAAGTAATCGCAAGAGACGGTGGCTATACATCAGCTTATATCGGTCTCGGTAAAGCAGC
>DEPR01000001.1:10067-15532 GCA_002358895.1 Ruminococcus sp. UBA3387
GCGGCAATAGCTCTTATCGTGGTATTGTTCGTAATCAAGAGATTGATAAAGAGAAGAAAAGCAAAGAAGGGAGGAAAATAATATGTATGAATTTACTGAAATAGGGTGGCTGAAGCATGTTATTTTCCATCCTGTAGAAGGCTTTGAAGATTTGAGATGGAAGAAAAAAGGTTCAATAAAGATTTCTTTGATAATTGTACTTGGCTTGTTCATTTCAATGATTGCAAGAGCAAGACTTCAGGGCTTCCAGTTCAATATGTCCTATGAAAAGTTGTTTAATGTAATTCCTTTGCTGGTGCAGAGTGTGGTTTTCTTCTTTACCTGGGTAATCGGTAACTGGGCAATATGTACCTTGTTCAACGGTGAAGGTACATTGAAAAGAATTTGTATCTTCTCAGCATATTCATTGGTTCCATATATAGTTTGTACATATATTTCAGTATTCTTGTCAAACTTTCTGGTGCAGGAAGAAGCGATCTGGGTAAATTGTATTTACTATGTGGGACTCGGCTGGTCAGTAATCCTGATGATTCAGGCAATGAAAGCAGCTCATCAGTATAGCTTCGGAATGACATTGTTGTCAATGGTTGCAACAATCGCAGCAATGTTCGTAATTCTCTTCCTTGCTATCTTGCTCCTCTCGTTGTTCCAGCAGGTATATGTATTCGGATATTCAATTTATACAGAAATAGCGTATAGAATCAGAGGCTAAAAGAAACGGTGGTGTAATAAATGCATAACAAAACTTATAAAAAAGCACTTGTCTTTGCGTTGATACTTACAATGCTTATGCCTCTTGGTTCTATGGCTGCCGATAATGAAGCAGACCTCGATGCAAATAGCGAAGTAATGGCAATCGCTGAAGACGAAGGAAAAGAAGCTTCCGAAGAGGAAGAGGAGGAAGAAGACGAGGATATGGTTGATCCGATCACTGATGAAGAAGCAGTAGCTCTTGAAACCTGTGAGGAAGCCGTATCCAACGATAACTTCATCCTCTATGCTGACGAAGAAAATGACAGACTTTGTCTGTATGTAAAATCATCAGGAAAGTATTGGTGGACATCACCTGTTAATGCTTTTGCAGATGATACAGTAATTGATGAAGCTAAGGGTTCAACAATGAAAAAGGCTGTAAGAAAACAGCTGGCATCATCAATCGCAATAAGAACAGGAGACCTTAGACAGGAAAAGCGTAGCGAATCAGCTCCAAGCTATTCCTATAAGGCAAGTCCTAAGTATAAGGTAAAAGGCAACGAAGTTGTAGTTACATACAATTACAGAAAAGACGGCGTGTCCCTTAAAGTACATTATGAGCTTCAGGAAGATAACCTCTATGTGTACGTTGATACAGATGAAATCGACGAAAAGGATACAAATGCTGTAGACGGAACAGTTCTGACAAAAATTATACTCTGTCCTTCATTCGGTGCAGCTCCTGCAACTGATATGGAAGGAAACGCAACCGAAGGGTACTTTATCGTACCGGACGGAAGTGGTGCTGTAATTAACTACAATAATGGCAAAACAAATTATGACTCATTCTCAACCCGTATCTACGGCAGAGATTATACAATGGTTCCAACAACCGCTCCTCAGATAACTGAGCAGGCTTATCTCCCTGTTATGGCTAACGTGTCCGGAAATTCCGGTATCGTTGCAATCGCTACAGATGGTGATGCCAATGCTTATGTTGAGGCTCAGGTAAGCGGACAGAATAAACAGTCATATAATACTTGTAACTTTGTTTTTGAAACAAGAAGCTCAGACAGCTTCTTTATGAGTGGCGAAGGCTCAAATGAAATTACTGTATTTGAAAGAAACGGTAAAATAAAGGGCGAAAGATTTGGTATCAAATTCTTCCCTGTTGATAAGGAAGAAGAAGTGAATTATGCAGATTGTGCAGAGGTTTACAGAAACTATCTTATCGAAGAAAAAGGCCTTACATCAAAGGTAACAGAGGATAAAACAAGCCTCTATATCGACCTTTTTGGTGGAGTTCTTAAAGCAAAATCTATTGTGGGTGTACCTGTTGAGTTGAAGACTGAAATCACAGGCTTTGAACAGGCTGCTAAAATTGTAGACGAGCTTAAAGAGGAAGGCGTTGAAAATATCGTTGCAAACTACAACGAGTGGACCAACGATTCTATTAAGAAAAAGGTTTCAACTGAAATCAAACCTTCAGGTACATTGGGCGGCGAAGATGCATTCTATGAGTTCCTGAATGAAAGTGGAGCTGAAGTTTACCCATCACTCAATAACTTTACAATGAGTTCAGGTAAATGGGGCTATATGATTCTTACAAGTACAGCAATCAGAATTTCAAATGCATATTCAAGACAGAGTGTGTATAACCCGGCCTTCGGCGTTGCTGAAAAGGGCGTTTCACCTGCTTTGATTGCACCAAAGGAATATTCAAAGATATTCGAAGAAATCATTGCAAGCTGTAAGGATAATTCAGTTAAGTCAATCGGCTTCGGCGATTACTCAACAAAGCTTATAAGCGACCACTCAAAGAAAAATACTTCCGGCAGAGAACAGACAATGAATACAATCGTTGCCGGCTATGAAAAAGCTCAGGCAGAGGTTGGAAATGTTATCGCAGATGGTGCTAACGCTTATGTTCTCCCATATGTAAACAATATTACAAATGTTCCTGTTTACTCAAGTGGATTTAATATTGTAGACTTCGATATTCCATTCTATCAGATGGTTATCCACGGATATGTTCCTTATTCAACAAAGGCTATCAACGCAAGTTCAGATATCAATGAAACTTATATGCTTGCTCTTGCAGCAGGTTCAGCTATCCACTATGACTTTACTTATGAGGAAAGCTCAGAATTGAAGGATACAGACTTTGACGATTTGTATTATACAAATTATGAGGGTTGGGTAGATTCAGCTGCAGCACAGTATAAGATGGCAACTAAGGTGCTTGACAGCGTAAGCAAAATGACTATTTCAAAATATGAAATCAGTGATGATAATAATTCAATTACAACAACATATACAGACGGTTCAAAGAGCGTTGAGATTGTAATTGATAAGTCAGCGGGTACTGCAACAGTTGACGGAACAATAATTGACCTTGCAGAAGCTATTGAAGGAGGTATTGAAGCTGATGAGTAAGAAAAAAGTAAAAGCTGAAAAATCAAATATGCCTCCAAAACAGAAGGGTATCAGTATTCCATATGAAAGAAGAAAAGCTTTGTATGGGCTGGGATTTATCTCAGTATGGGCAATCGGTTCAATCTACTTCTTCATTATGCCTCTGGTTAAATCTCTGATTTATTCCTTCTATGATACAAAGGTTGGTCCTGGCGGACTCCAGCTTTCAAACTTCGGTTTGCATAACTATATTGACGCTTTCAGACACGACCAGGACTTCTCACAGGCTCTGGTAAATATGCTGAAAGATACAGCACTTAAAACACCTCTGATTTTGATATTCTCAATCTTTATTGCAGTTATACTTAATCAGAAGTTCAAGGGAAGAACATTTGCAAGATCAGTATTCTTCCTCCCTGTAATTATCGCAACAGGTCCTGTAATTAACATTATCAACGGTAATATGGATACAGGTGGATATGCAGGTGGTGCAGAGCAGTTCAGCACAATGTTTGAAACAAACCTTGTTGACCAGTTGTTGAATTACCTGGGAATTATGGACATCAGTGATTCTCTTACCGAAATGATAAACTCTCTTACAACCGAGATTTTTAATCTGGTTTGGAGCTCAGGTATCCAGATTCTCCTGTTCATCTCAGCGTTGCAGACAATTCCTACATCTGCTAAGGAAGCTGCACAGATGGAAGGTGCAACAGCCTGGGAGTACTTCTGGAAGATTACAATTCCATATATCAGCCCTATGATTCTTACAAGCTTGGTTTATACCATTATAGACTCATTCGTAGACCCTGCTAACGAAGTTATGACAATCGTTCTGAATAAGGCGTCTAACTGGGAACACGGATATAGTGCAGCAATGGCTTGGTCATACTTTGCTATTGTTGGAATTGTGCTTGCAATAGTTGTAGCAATTATCAATAAGTTTGTATACTATGAAGTTGAGTAAGGGGGGATAAAAGTGGCAACTAAAAAAGAAGAAAAACAGTTCGAAAAAGAACGAAAGGCTGCTGTAAAAGCCCGTTATAAAAGAATGAAAGAAGAGGGCATTGAAAAATACCTTACTCCTGACCAGATTAGTTATAACAGACGTAGAGCATTCACAGGTGCAGTATGGCCGATATTCAGATTCTTGATTTTGTTTGGTCTTTGCTTTGTTATCCTTTATCCTCTGATATTTATGATTTCAACAGCATTCAGACCTGCAGAACAGATGAGCGACCCATCAATCGTATGGCTTCCAAAGAGTTTAACAATGGATAACGTTAAGCAGGTTTGGGAAGTAATGGAATATGATTTCACACTTCTCAATACAATCAGACTTAACCTTGTAGCTTGTATTCTCCAGTTGATTACTTGCTCACTTACAGGTTACGGATTTGCGAGATTTAAGTTCAAGGGCAAAAATCTGTTGTTTGCAATCGTTATCTTTATGATCGTTGTGCCACCACAGATTACATCAATTCCTTTGTATATGCAGTTCAGATTCCCATTTGGTATGGACGTTGCAGGCGGTGGACTTATCGACACAGCTTGGGCAATGTATCTCCCTGCATTGTTTGCAAACGGAATTAAAGCAGGCTTGTTCATCTTCATATTCCGTCAGTCCTTCAGAGGTCTGCCTAAGGAACTTGAAGACGCTGCATACCTTGACGGTTGTGGCCCATTGAAAACCTACATAAAGGTTATGATTCCTAACGCATCTTCAGCATTCCTGACAGTATTCCTGTTCTCAATCGTTTGGTATTGGAACGACTTCTATGTTTCATCATCATTCTTTAAGGACAACAGTACTGTTGCGTTGGAACTCCAGAACCTTAACGCTAACTTGAAGCTTCAGTTGTTCAATAACCAGAACGTTAATATGAGACAGGTTATCGTATGGCTTGAAGCAGGTTGTATCCTTTCAATCACACCAATCCTGATAATGTATGTATTCTTGCAGAGATACTTTATCGAAGGTGTTGAGCGTTCAGGTCTCGTTGGTTAATAAAATAAAAAATAAAGAGGATTTCCAAATTGGAAATCCTCTTTTTGTGTCTGAAAGTATTAGTAATTTTCAGCGTGAATTTCGAAGTAGCTCTGTGGATGAGCGCAAGTAGGGCAGATTTCAGGAGCCTTTGTGCCAACAACAATGTGTCCGCAGTTACGGCATTCCCAAACCTTAACTTCACTCTTAGCAAAAACTTCAGCCATTTCAACATTTTTGAGCAATGCACGGTAGCGTTCTTCGTGCTGTTTTTCAATAGCTGCTACCAAACGGAATTTAGCCGCAAGCTCAGGGAAGCCTTCTTCGTCTGCTGTCTTTGCAAATCCATCGTACATATCTGTCCATTCGT
>DEPR01000001.1:15565-20866 GCA_002358895.1 Ruminococcus sp. UBA3387
CCTTCAGCAGCTGCTGCAAGGTTTTCTGCTGTGTCGCCAATGCCGTTGAGTTCTTTGAACCAAAGCTTAGCGTGTTCCTTTTCGTTGTCAGCTGTTTTGAGGAAAAGAGCAGCAATCTGTTCAAATCCCTCTTTCTTTGCCTTTGAAGCAAAATATGTATATTTGTTTCTTGCCTGAGATTCACCGGCAAATGCTGCTTCAAGGTTCTTTTCTGTCTGTGTTCCGGCGTATTTGTTAGCCATAATAATACCTCCTGAGAATATATTTGAAGAACAATCTTCTACGGTTAGTATAGCATAGTTTTTTGAATATAGCAAGAGTTTTAATATAAAAATTAAATGGAAAACAGAGAAAAATGTGTCATATAAATGTGAGTCAGCATAATGTGTATTGTGTCGAAATATATAGACATAACATATTATGAAAGGACATATTTATATGAATAGTGTACTGTTGGCAGCAGCAGGAACAGGCTTTACATTTTTAATGACAACTCTTGGTGCTGCCGTTGTGTTTTTTATGAAGAAGGATAAAAGCTCAGAAAAAATTGAACGGATTTTTCTGGGATTTGCAGCAGGTGTAATGATTGCGGCATCTGTCTGGAGTCTGCTTATTCCTGCTATCGAAAAAGCCGAGGAGCTCGGAAAAATCGGCTGGATTCCCGCAGGTGGAGGATTTGTGCTGGGAGTGCTGTTTTTAATGGCACTTGATAAGCTTTTGCCTTATTTCCACCCGGGTCTGGACAGGGAAAAAGGTGTTGAAAACGGGCTAAAAAAATCCTCTATGCTCGTGTTTGCTGTAACTTTGCATAACATCCCCGAGGGTATGGCAGTGGGGCTGGCATTTTCCTTGGCTGTGCAGGATAACAGTAATGTACTGCTGGCAGCAGCCTTTGCCCTTGCAATGGGTATCGGAATACAAAACTTCCCCGAAGGAGCAGCTATCTCTCTGCCACTGAGACAAAGTGGCTATAGCAGAAGAAAATCCTTTTTGTATGGTATGATGTCAGGACTGGTTGAGCCGATTTTTGGTATACTTACCGTGCTGATAGCAGGTGCAGTTGTTCCTCTTATGCCTTGGCTGCTTGCCTTTGCAGCAGGAGCTATGCTCTATGTGGTGGTAGAAGAGCTTATTCCGGAAGCCCATCTGGGGGACTATCCTCATCTGGGAACCTTTGGCGTGATGATAGGCTTTCTTATAATGATGACCCTTGACGTTGCACTTGGATAATTGTGGCTTTATAGAAAAAATCATTGTGCTTTGCTTAGTTTTATGGTATAATAAAGTTAACATTTTAAGCGAAAGGAATGATAATAATGTGGGCATATGAAAGTGTGTTTTATCAGATTTATCCATTGGGCTTTTGTGGTGCACCATTTGAAAACGAAGGTGAAAAACAGAGCAGAATTTTAAAGGTAAAGGATTGGATTCCTCATATAAAGAAGCTTGGCTGTAATGCTATATATTTTTCACCTGTGTTTGAGTCGGATACCCACGGCTATAACACAAGGGACTATAGTAAAATTGATTGCCGTTTAGGTGAGAATAAGGATTTTGCCGAGGTTTGTAAAGCACTCCACGATAATGGAATAAAAGTTGTGCTGGACGGCGTTTTCAATCACGTCGGAAGAGGCTTCTGGGCGTTTCAGGACGTGCTGAAAAATCGTGAGAACTCAAGATATAAAGATTGGTTTAATATTAATTTTAGTGGCAATTCCAATTATAACGACGGCCTCTGGTATGAAGGCTGGGAAGGCTATTATGACCTTGTTAAGCTGAATTTGCACAATCCTGAGGTGGTAAATCATATCTTTGAGTGCGTAAAAGGCTGGGTTGAGGAGTTCGATATCGACGGATTGCGTCTTGATGTGGCATATTGCCTTGATTTTGATTTCCTCAAGAATCTGCGTAATATGTGCAAATCATTGAAAGATGATTTCTTCTTGTTGGGTGAACTTTTGCACGGCGACTATTCCCGTTGGGTGAATTGCGATATGCTCGACAGTGCCACAAACTATGAGTGCTATAAGGGGCTGTATTCCAGCTTTAATTGTATGAATATGTTTGAAATTTGCCATTCGCTGAAAAATCAGTTCGGACCTGAGAACTGGTGCAGATACCGTGGAATGCATCTCCTGAGCTTTGTGGATAACCACGACGTCTCAAGAATTGCATCTGTACTTGCAAATGAGAAGCACCTGTCTCTGGTCTATGCATTGATGTTCGGTATGCCTGGTATCCCTTGTGTTTATTACGGCTCAGAATGGGGTACAAAAGCCGATAAGAGCCAGGGCGACCCTGCATTGAGAGTGTCATTTGAAAAGCCTGAGTGGAATGAGCTGACAGACTGGATATCAAAGCTTGCGAAAGCTCATAGAGAGTCAAAAGCACTCTGCCACGGTGCATTGAAAGTACCTGTGCTGACAAATAAGCAGTGTATAGTGGAACGTGAATTTGAGGGCGAGCGTGTGTTTGTTGCCGTGAATGCCGATGACCGGCCGTTTACAGCACATTTTGATGCAGGTTGTGGCAGGGCAGTTGACCTTATTACAGGTGAATGGCACGACTTCGGTGGAGGAAGTGAACTGCCACCATATTCAGCGTATTTCTGGAAATGCGAATGATAACTGTTTCGAGGTGTAAGTATGTTTACTCTCAGAGAAGGCTTTACAGCTGAGAATATTCCTTTTGAAGTGGAACAGAAAATAACAGGCGTATCCTATCATAAAAATGATAGGATACAGTTGTCTGATTTGGCATATCTCAATGTCCGATATATTAATTTCAATGGCGAAAAGTGTAACGGTGAACTGATTTGCAATAAAAAGATAGCAAAAGAAATGCTTGAGATATTTTCAGAGCTTTTTGAAAATAAATATCTTATTGAGAAAATCAGACTTGTGGACGAGTATGACGCAGACGACGATAAGGTTATGACAGATAATAATTCCTCCTGCTTCAATTACAGAACTATTGCAGATACCGATGTGATTTCAATGCACGGTATGGGACTGGCTGTGGATATAAATCCATTGTATAATCCTTATATCGTGGGAGAAAAAATAATGCCGGTGGCATCAAAACCTTATGCAGACAGAACAAAAGATTTTCAGCATAAAATCGATGAACAGGATTTGTGTTATAGGATTTTCACAAAATATGGCTGGAAATGGGGAGGCCATTGGAAAAATTCAAAGGATTATCAGCATTTTTTTAAGCCTGAAAAGGGAATAAAAAGAATTATCAGTAAAATTAAACGGGTTGTTCATTAAAAATTATCATTTGTTGACATATATGATTAATAGATTTATAATATAAGTATAAAATGTTCAAGGGGAGGAAACTAAAGTGTATAGAAATATGTTTAAAAAAGTAATTTCTGCCTTAACAGCAGTAGCCGTAATGTCTGCGTTCAGCCTTTCCGCAGGAGCGTATGGACTTAATAATCCTACACAGGAGCAGATTGTGGCTAAGTATAACCAGCTTTCATTCAGCAGCGGTGAGCCTGTTACATTTGATGAGGACTATTCTATAAATAGCCCCTATGTGGCAGGAAAACTTTCAGCTGAATCAATGACAAACGGACTTAATGCGTTGAACTTCTGCAGATATGTAGCAGGCCTGCCGTCTGACGTAACATTAAAGAGTGAGTATAATACATATACCCAGCACGCAAGTGTGCTTATGGAAAAGAATAACGTGCTTTCCCATTATCCCACACAGCCAAGCGATATGGCAGACGATTTTTATAATCTGGGTTATTATGGCTCAAGCCATAGCAATATCGCAAGTGGATATTCAAACCTTGCGTCAGCAATTACAGCAGGATATATGGAGGATACAGACGAAACAAATATAACAAAACTTGGCCATAGACGATGGATTTTGAATCCGTCAATGCTTTATACAGGCTTTGGCTTTGCAAACAGATATTCTGCAATGTATTCCTTTGATAATTCAAGAACTGAAAAGTTTACAGGCGACTATATCTGCTGGCCTGCAAAGAATATGCCTTATGAGCTGTATTGTGCAAACGATATGGGTTATGCATTTTCAGTAACCCTGGGCGATTCCTATGATACGCCATCACTTTCTAAGGTGAAAGTAACGGTAAAATCAAAATTGCAGAATAAAACCTGGAATCTGACATCTGCAAATAACGGTACTGATTATTCCAATTACCTGAATGTTGATAACGGTGGATATGGAATGAAAAAGTGTATCATCTTTAATGTAGGAGCGTTTGAGGAAAATGACGTGGTTACCGTTACAGTTAAAGGTATATATAAAAATGGCGTGGAAACTCCTATTACATATGATGTGAACTTTTTCAGTATGTTTAATGAAAATGACTATGGTTTTGAACAAGAAAGCTATGATATAAAAATCGGTGAACAAAAGAAAATCAAGGTTAATCTTAACCCTGTGTCAGGAGAAATCACAGGTTATAAGTGGTCTGGTGTGGGACTTGGCGAAATATCAATAGATGGAAGTTATGTAACCGTAACAGCAGGTAGCAATACTGGTAAAACTACCTTGCAGGTTAGAGTAGGGGATAAGTGGTACAGTACTGATATTTATAATGTGAATTATACACAGCTTGAGGGTAAAATCTATTATCAGGAAAAGCTGGACGAAAATCTTATAAGATTTGTTGCTGAAGTCGATATTGAGGATATACAGCAGGCAGAAAGTGGCGAGTATGTTATCCATTATAATGATGAGAAGATTGATATAGTCGAAATATCCTGTGCATACCGTTCAGTATATGCCGACGGAAGGGTCGTAAGTGCACCTGAAGGGAAGTGTTTTGTGCTTACAAAGCAGTATTCAGGCTATGGATATGACGATGTGTTCTGTGTTGATATACAGCTGAGCAATTATGATAAGGGATTATCAAGAGAAGTTATAATTCAATAAGTAAGTAAAAAGTCGTCGGACTATTGCCCGACGACTTTTATTTTCAGCAATTACTGCTGGTTGCTGTTGTTACCCTGGTTCTTGTATGAGTCGATCATCTTCTTAACCATCTGACCGCCTACTGAACCTGCTTCACGAGATGTGAGGTCGCCGTTGTAACCCTTCTTGAGGTTTACACCAACTTCGTTTGCAGCTTCCATCTTGAATCTTTCAAGAGTCTGTCTGCCCTGATCTGAAGTAATTCCTTTCATTTTTAACACTCCTTTTCTTTTTTTGATTGGGTTTGCTATATTATTATGTGATCGGATACGACAAATATCAAAGGTAATATTTTCGATAGAGACCAATATTTTAATTTTTTTAAACCAATAAATTGTTTGC
>DEPR01000044.1 GCA_002358895.1 Ruminococcus sp. UBA3387
GTGGTTCGCCTTTTATTTTTATGGAGGTGCTTTATGGCACAGGTTTATAAATGCAGAGTGGAGGAATTGAAAAAGCGTGCAGGGGAGTTCCGTTGCGGAGACAAGATTTTGCTTACAGGTACGGTTTATACATCCCGTGACGCTGCTCATAAAAGAATAAATGCACTGCTTGATGAGGGCAAGGATTTGCCTTATGATTTGAAGGACGCAGTTATTTATTACGCAGGTCCTACTCCTGCTCCTGAGGGGAAGGCTATAGGCTCTTGCGGTCCGACAACTTCAGGCAGAATGGACAGATTTGCACCGAGATTTCTTGACCTCGGATTGGGTGGAATGATTGGAAAAGGCGAACGTTCACAGGAAGTTGTGGACGCTATTGTGAGAAACAAGGCAATTTATCTTTGTGCTATCGGTGGCTGTGGTGCATTGGCTTGTAATTGTATCAAGTCCTGCGAGGTTATTGCTTTTGAGGACTTAGGTTGTGAGTCGGTAAAGAAGCTTTATGTTGAGGACTTTCCACTGGTTGTGGCAAACGATTGCTATGGTGGGGATATATTCAGTTCAGGCAGGTTTGAATATTGCTGTGAGGACTAAGATTTTATTATGCAAAATCACCATTAGCAGAGGCTCTAATGTGTGAATTGTTACAAAAAAATCTCATTTGCTTGACAATCTTTGGTGGATATGCTATCATAAAATGTGTAAATTGATGCGGTGGTGAAAGTATTGGATAAAAACTGCTCTGTTGGATTTTCGGCTTTGTCTGATGAAGAGCTTGCCGTTAAGGCAAAAAATGATAGACAGGCTGCTGCAGAACTGCTTTCACGATACATTTTCAGCATCGAAGCAAGGGCAAAGAATTTTGCAATGTCTTTTTCAGATGACCTGGCACAGGAGGGGTTTATAGGACTTCTCAGTGCTGTGGAGAATTATGATGAAAACAGAAATGTGAAGTTTTCAACCTATGCTAATGTTTGCATAAGAAATAAAATGATTTCAGCTTTTGATAAGCAGGCTGATATTGTCAAGGAGGAAAGCTGGGAAGCACCTGACGAAGAAAGTGTGCACGACCCTGACGAAATTCCTGAGAATATAGTGGTTGAGCGAGAAAGGCTGAAAGAAATTTATGACAAAATTATTTCTGCGTTGTCAGAGCAGGAATGGAAAGTATTTCAGTTGTTTTTAACAGGTTTGGCTTATAATCAGATAGCATTAGAATTAAACGTACCTCAGAAAACGGTAGATAATGCAATGCAGAGGGTAAGACGAAAATTAAAATCAGTGTTGAGAACAAATCGTGAATAACTTTGTATTGTATGGCCAGGTAGCTTAATTGGAGAGCGTTGCTACAACGGCAAAGGTGTCGGTGCAAGTCCGACTTGGCACAATTTTTTTAGTGAGGTAAAAAACCATGTATGAAGACAAGACATTAGTATGCAAAGATTGTGGAAACGAATTTGTTTTTACAGCCGGCGAACAGGAATTCTATGCAGAAAAAGGCTTTGAAAACGAGCCACAGAGATGTAAGGCTTGCCGTGATGCAAGAAAGAACGCAGCAAGAGCCGGTAGACAAACATATACAGCAACTTGTGCAGCTTGCGGTGGTGAAGCAGTTATTCCTTTCCAGCCAAGAGAGGACAGACCTGTTTACTGCAGTGAATGCTTTGCAAAGATGAAAGAAGAATAATTAATGTGAAAGCTACTCTCAGAGTAGCTTTCTTTTTCAAAAAAATACCGAAATTCCCTTGCTTTTTTCGGGGAGATTGGTTATAATAAAAGAAAGCATATTTAAGGAGGAACTAAAATGGATTTTACAGTAACAAAAGATACAATTATCGGCGATATTATGGATTATGATGTTTCAACATCAGAGTATTTTATGGAAATGGGTATGCATTGTCTCCATTGTCCTTCAGCAAGAGGAGAAACTCTCGGACAGGCTTGCGATGTACACGGCGTTGACGTAAATGAAATGATTGAAAAGCTTAATGCTCATATCCAGGGCTGATTTAAGAAATCATAAATAATTAATGCGTGTGGGCGACCTATGGTCGCCTATACTTTTAGGTGAGTGAAGTTGATGACAGATAATAGATTGCTGACCTGTGCGGAGCTTGTAACTGGGGGAAAGGCTGTTGACGTTGGTACAGACCACGGCTATCTGGCTGTGTATCTCGTTGAGCAGGGTATATGTAACAGCGTTGTAGCTTGTGATGTGAATGAGATGCCCCTTGAATCTGCAAGGAAAACTGCTGAAAAAGCAGGGCTGACCGACAAGGTTACAACAATTCTTTCTGACGGACTGGATAATGTGCCAATGGAAGGTGTAACTGATGTTGTTATGGCAGGTATGGGTGGTGAGCTGATTGCAAGACTTGTGGGGAAATGTGAACAGCTTAAAGATAAAAAGATTAACCTTGTGCTTCAGCCTATGACTAAAAGTGAAGTGCTGAGAAAGTGGCTTTATGAGGAAGGCTTTGAAGTAAGAAAAGAGCTTGGCTGTGAAGACAAAGGCTTTGTATATTCGGTTATGCAGGTGCAGTTCAAAGGTAGTCAGCCTGAATATCCTTGTGATGACAGGTATCTCTATGGTGGATTGGTGTCGAAAGATGACGACAAGGGAATGGAGTATCTCAAGCATCAGTCTAAGAGACTGCAGGTTGCAGGTGAGGGTATGCTCAAGTCGGCAGATAAACAGAATGAGGGCGAAAGACTGCTTGGTATTGCAGAGCTTTTGCTGAAATAAAGGAGTTGCTAAAATGGTAACGGTTAAGGAAATTTATGACGAAATTAACAGGATTGCACCATTCTCTTTGCAGGAAAGCTATGACAACAGTGGCTTGCTTGTGGGGAGTGAGGACAAGACTGTAACAAAGGTGCTTATGGCACTGGATATAACAAAGGACGTGGCTGAGGAAGCCGTTAAATCAAAATGCGATTTGGTTATCTCCCATCACCCTGTGATTTTTGGTGGCCTGAAGTATCTTGAACCTGAAAATCCCGCTGTTATTTTAGCGACAGGTGGTGTGAACGCAATTTGTATGCACACAAATTTTGATTCTGCAGAGGGTGGGCTTAATGACATTCTCTGCAAAAAGCTGGGGCTGATACCTGATGAGCCTCTCACAAGAGAAAATGGCCACCCGACGGGCTATATCTGTACATTGGAAAATGAGGTTATGCCGACGGAAATGGCTAAGGATATAAAAAATAAGCTGGGAAATCGCGTTGTAAGATATATCGACACAGGTAAGAAAATGAAAAGAGTTGCAGTCTGCTCAGGCAGTGGCGGAAGCTTTTTGCCTGCAGTAATTGCAAATAAACTGGACGGTTATATTACGGGTGATGTGAAGCACGATGTATTTATTGATGCATATAATCACGGCGTCTGCATTTTTGACGCAGGGCATTTTTATACAGAAAGCATATTCTTTGATGAGCTTGCAGATGAGCTGACAGATAAATTCCCGTCACTCAGCATTACTCAGGCAAAATCAAACAAGGACATAGTGTCCTATGAGGTTTAACCCAGGAAAGGAAAGACAGATAAATGGCATTGGACGGAGTTTTTTTAAGACTTGTTAAAGACCAGTTAGAGCCTTTGATTGGTGGCAGAGTGGACAAAATCCATCAGCCGTCGAGAGAGGAAATACTTTTTACAATAAGAACAAGGGACGGCTCCTACCGATTGCTTTTCAACACAGGTGCAGGAGCAGCCAGAGTTCACGTTACAAAAGCAGAGATTGAAAATCCAAAGACACCGCCGATGTTTTGTATGCTTATGAGAAAGCATCTTTCATCAGGTAAGCTTATTGATATACGTCAGGACGGATTTGAGAGAATTCTGTATTTTGATTTTGATTCAGCCAATGAGATGGGGGACATATGCCGATTTACTCTTGCCATAGAGATAATGGGTCGTCATTCAAATCTTATTCTGATAAACTCAGAGGGGAAAATTGTTGATAGTATAAAACGTGTGGGTCAGGATATGTCGGCCGTGAGAATGGTGCTTCCCGGAATGACATACACTCTGCCACCGAAAGAGGAAAGACTGTCCTTGCTTGACAACGATAGCAGAGAAATTTGCAATACTGTAAAAGAGCATAGCAAGCAGACCTTACCTAAAGCTCTGATGAAAGTTGTTGAGGGCATTTCTCCTGTTTTTGCAAGGGAAGCCGAGCATTATACTGCAAGGGGCAGTGAAATTATAGTTGAGGATATGACGGACGAGCATTTCGACAGGCTCACCTTTTATCTGAAAAAGACTGCAGATGAAATTAAGTCGGGGCAGAATAAGTATACTGTGCTGAAAACAAAAGACGGACTGCTGAAGGATTTTTGCTTTACGGATATTTCTCAGTACGGCAATCTTATGGTAACAAAGGAGTTTGAGTCGCCGAGTGAACTGCTTGATTATTTCTATTCTCAGCGTGATAGCGTTGCGAGAATGAAGCAGAAGGCTCAGGATTTGTTCAAGCTTCTTGTGAATACAACGGACAGAATTGCAAGACGTACTGCCAATCAGCGTCAGGAGCTGAAAGAGTGTGCAAACCGTGATAAGCTGAAAAAATACGGGGATCTGATTATGGCAAATCTTTATCAGATTGAAAAGGGGCAGGGGTCTGTTGAGGTGGACGATTTCTATGAGCCTGACTGTCCTAAAGTGAAGATTCAGCTTGACAAAAGGCTGAATGCTTCACAGAATGCACAGAAATATTATCACGAATACCGAAAGGCTGACACGGCTGAGAAAAAGCTGACAGCCCTTATAAAAGAGGGTGAGGAGGAGCTTTTGTATATCGACTCGGTTTTTGATTCTCTAACAAGAGCGACAACCGAGAGTGAGGTGTCGGAGCTTCGTGCAGAGCTTGCAGAGCAGGGCTATGTTAAACTTTCAAGAGTTAAAGGCAAGCCACCAAAGGCTTTGCCACCGATAAAATTTATATCTTCGGACGGGTTTGAAATAAGGGTCGGCAGAAACAACAAGCAGAATGACAAGCTGACCTGCAAGGACGCTGAAAAGCTGGATATATGGCTTCACACAAAGAATATTACAGGCTCACACACGGTAATCAGCTGTCAGGGACAGGAGCCACCTGAAAGGACGATTGTTGAGGCGGCAATTATTGCGGCATTCCACTC
>DEPR01000026.1:0-7731 GCA_002358895.1 Ruminococcus sp. UBA3387
TAAAAGGCGAACCACATTTCAACGGTTCGCCTCTGTTCATTCAATTACTTATTAGAGATAATGTTGAATATATCGTCGTAGTAATTTGGATTGTCTGCAGCCTTTACGCCAGCCTTGTGCATTGCTTCAGCGTCTGCCTGAGCGTTAGCTGAAAATGCAGCTCTCTTGAGAGCCAAAGGCTTGCCACCGTTGCCATCAAAATCTGCAGCAATAACTGTTGCCCAAACTTCATCAGTAGCATTCGGATCATAGCCGTTACCAAAGATGATTTCAGCGTCTGGGTCAACTGCTTCTGTGATAGCATTTGTAAGGTTGTCGATTTCGTCAACAACAATATCTTCTGACATTGTGATGTTAACAAGCAATCTCTTTGCACCCTTGATAGATGTTTCCAACAAGTCGCTTGAAATAACCTGTGATACAACGTCCTGAACCTTGTCCTTGCCTGTACCGTGACCGATAGCCATATGAGCAAAACCGGCGTCCTTGATGATTGTTGTAATATCAGCAAAGTCAACGTTGATGTCGTCGTGTCTTGTAATAATTTCAGCAATAGAAATTACGTCTGTCTTGAGAACTTCATCAGCAAGTGCATATGACTGACGCATTGTCAGCTTGTCCTGACCTGTGAGAAGGTTCTGGTTTGGGATAACGATAAGTGCGTCAACGTGGTCAAGCAATGCATCGATACCTCTTTCAGCCTTTTCCATTTTCTTTGGTCCTTCAAATTTGAAAGGCTTTGTTACAACCGCAACAGTAAGCTTGTCCATTTCCTGTGCAATCTGAGCAACGATTGGTGCAGCACCTGTACCTGTTCCGCCACCCATACCTGCAGTAATGAACACCATATCAGCGTCCTTGATTACTTCAGCAATTTCTTCCTTGCTTTCCTGAGCTGATGCTTCACCGATTTCAGGCTTAGCACCTGCACCGAGACCGTGTGTAAGCTTAGCACCGATCTGGATTTTTTCTGTAGCCTTTGAATTCTTCAAAGCCTGAATATCTGTATTGATTGCAATGTATTCAACATTTCCTTCAATACCTGCACCGGCGATACAGTTAAGTGCGTTTCCGCCACCGCCACCTACGCCTATTACCTTAATCTTTGCACCCTCTGCAGGAGCTTCTACATACTCGTATGACATATCTGACTTCCTCCTATTTTTAGCTTTTTTTCATAATTCAAACTGAATTTTTCACTAAAGCCCAAATTTTCGCATAATTAAACACATTATTATATTATCACAAATCTTTTTAAAAGTAAAGTGAATATATTAACAACTTCTGAATTTTTAATTAAAAATTTACAAACAGAAAATATTTACACAAACATCCACTAACACTAATCAAAAAACGTCTGTAAACGTAGCCCTTTAATCAGCTTCTTCCTCACTGCTTTCCATACTACTATCATCTGCAGTGTCCAAAGACTCAATCTTCGAATCCTGACTTTCAGGGATAGCCGAAATGCCACTGTTCACACCGTTATATCTCAACGTTCCTCTGTAGCTTTCAGCAAGTCGCTCATCTATAACTGTTTTTATGTATTTCAGCTTATAATCCATATCCACCGAGCTGCCGATATAAATATTGATTCTGTCCTCATAATTCAATATAATATTTGTTCGGTCTGAAAGGTCAATAACTTTTATGTTTTCAAACTCAAGGTCAGCAATAATTTCAGTAAGCTGATTAAGTATCTTTGTTTTCATTATATCTGTTGCTGCAAGTTTATCTCCCGGATTAACACTTTCAAGCTCTATTCCCTTTACGAGAGGTATACCTGCATTTCTTTCGGTGTTACCACACTCAAGAATTCTCCCCGACTCAGAAAGCACATAATACTGAGCTTTATATTCTATATCTGCAGCCTTTTTTGCTTCCGTAATGTTAATCTCAAGCCCTGTAGGATACTTCTTTTTCACCTGAACATCATCAATATAAACCAGATGTTTTGTCAGCCTTTCCTCAATAAGGTCTGTATCGGTCCTTATAAGGTTGCCTCTCTGGGCAACGCCACCAACCACAAGCACCTGCTCATTGGTATAAAGGCTAAGCCCGTTAATTTTTATATTTTTTACTTCATAGTTGAAAATCCAGGTCATACAAAGGATAAGTATAATAACAGCTCCGACTACTGTTGCCAAGGCATAATAAACGCTCATATTGTTTCTGCGTTTCTGTCTGTTAACCTTGACACGTCTGCCGTTAATGGTCTTATACTCACCCTTATAGGCACCGGTTTTTACTACATCTTTCATTTTAAAACCATTCCTTTTATATAAAAAGCATTAAAATCTTTCTACTTTTCCACCTACTGAGCTAAATTGTTTTTCTATTTCCTCATAGCCACGATCAATAAACTTTATGTTTGAAACAACTGTAGTCCCCTCAGCAGCCAACCCTGCAATAACAAGTGCTGCACCACCCCTCAGGTCGGTTGACACAACATTTGCACCATAAAGCCTTTTTACACCTTCAATAACAGCAACCTTACCCTCAACCTTGATATCGCTTCCCATTCTCACCAGTTCATCAACGTGGCGATAACGATTCTCGAAAATATTTTCCACAATAACACTTGTTCCCTGAGCCTTTGTCAGCACAGCCATAATTATCGCCTGTGCATCTGTAGGAAACCCGGGGTAAGGCATAGTCCTTATAGTTTTTACAGCCTTTAAAGCACGTTTTCCGTTAAGATAAATTCTGTCGTCATAGCTATATACCCCACAGCCCATCTGCTCATAAACAGGCAAAACTGCGTCAATATCCTGAGGTCTTGCGTTCAGCAAGGCGATTTCTCCACCTGTAATTGCCGCAGCTCCAAGCAAAGTACAAGCCACTATTCTGTCAGGCATCACCGAATACTCACAACCGTGAAGTTCCTTGACACCTGTAATATAAATCACACTTCCGCCCTGTCCCGTAATCCTTGCGCCACAAGCGTTCAAAAAGCCTGCAAGGTCAGAAATTTCAGGTTCTCTTGCTGCGTTATAAATAATAGTATCACCCTGTGCAAGGCAGGCAGCAAGCATAATATTTTCAGTCGCACCAACCGACGGGAAGGACAGCGTAATCTTTGCACCCTTCAGCCCTTTTGGACAGGTGCAATCAAGCAGTCCGAATTCTTCTCTTATAACAACACCCATCTGCTTCAATGCCGACAAATGTATGTCAATAGGTCTTGGGCCAAGCTCACAGCCCCCCGGGAATGAAAGTGAACACTTCCCCGTTTTACCGAGAATTGCACCCATAAATACAATAGATGAACGCATTTCACGCATAAGCCCGTCAGGTACAAAGCTACCCGATAAACCAAGCGTATTTACCTGCACAGTATTTCCGTCAATCTTGCATTTACATCCAAGACAGCTGAGTATTCTGCAGGAAGCAAAAACGTCCGATAACCGTGGACAATTATGTAGCGTTACATCTCCCTTGGGTAACAGGCAGGCTGCCAGCAACGGGAGAGCACTGTTTTTTGCTCCTTGAACGGAAATTTCGCCACTGATTCTTTTTTCGCCCTCTATTCTAAGCCTTTGCATAAAGCTTCTCTCCCTTTCAAAGAAATTCATATTATACTATGCACATTTCTTTTTATAGGTGAAAAGCTGTTTTCTTTATCCCTCTATAAGAGGTTTAATAGCGTTGAATATTCTTTCGTTTGTGTCTTTAATATGAAGCTTTGCAGAATTTGCTGATAGCTGTTCCATCTTCTCAGGCTCAGCTATTAATTCTTCAAGCTTGTTTATAATAGTATCATCCTTCAGATTCTTTTCTTCATAAACGAATCCTGCACCGGCATTCTGCAAAACCATTCCGTTATGATACTGATGATTTTCAGCAACCATTGGTGACGGAATAAGGATTGCACCTCTGCCAACAGCTTCAAGCTCAGCTAAAGTGCTTGCTCCACATCTTGTAATAACAAGGTCAGCTGCCGCCATACAAAGTGGCATATTTATATACTCCTTGACAAGACGTCGAGGGTTATTCTTAATGTCGATACCCTGAGCCTCAAGCTCATCCACATAATTTTTATACTCAAAATAAGTGCCGTAGGAATGAATATGGTTTACATTTATATTCTTATCCTGATACCATTTAAGCACCTTTGCAATTTCTTTATTAAGCACTTCTGAGCCAAGGCTTCCACCTGCTGAAAGAATACAGATTTCGTCTTCACCAAAGCCAAGTTCCCTCTTTGCCTCAGACTTGGTTTTAAGCTCAAAAGCCTTTCTTACAGGAAGTCCTGTTATCACAACCTTATCCATAACGCTCTGGTCAAGGTTTTTGGTTTCCTTAACAGTCAGCATTATTCTATCCACATCTTTTGAGAGCATTTTTGTTGTAACTCCCGCAAAAGCATTAGCTTCGTGGATAGCTGTTTTTATACCCATTTTTGCAGCTTTTCTTACAATCGGACCTGAAACATATCCACCTGTACCGACTACTAAATCAGGCTTGAATTCCTTTAATATCTGCTTAGCTCTGCTACCTGATCTGCAAAGGTAATAAACAGCTTTTATGTTACGCTTGATGTTTTCAAAATCAATCTGTCGCTGAAAGCCTTCAATTTTTATAGGCTCAAACTTATACCCATTCTCGGGAACAATCTTAGCCTCGATTTTTGCAGGATTACCTACAAAACAAAACTCTGCATCAGGATATTCTGATTTTATAATTTCAGCAATAGCAAGGGCAGGATTTATATGACCTGCTGTTCCTCCGCCTGCAAGTAAAACTCTCAGCATAACAACACTCTTTTCTAAGTTATTTTTTAATTCTGCCCTGTCTTGAAATATTTAGCAGTACGCCCACTTCTGCAAGCTGAAGCATAAGAGCTGTACCACCATAGCTGAAGAAAGGCAGAGAAATTCCCGTATTAGGGAAAGCGTTACAGGAAACGGCAATGTTCAGAAATGCCTGAATACCAATCTGTGTAACAATTCCCGTTGCAAGAAGCATTCCGAATCTGTCTTTTGCCTTTGTAGCAATAAAGAACCCTCTGAACACAAACATTACAAACAGAAGTATTACAACCATTGCTCCGATAAAGCCAAGTTCTTCGCACACAATTGAGAAAATAAAGTCGTTCTGCGACTCAGGAAGATAAAGATACTTCTGTCTTGAGTTACCGAATCCCAGTCCGAACCAACCCCCTGAACCTATTGCCAGAAGTCCCTGATATGTCTGTGCCGTATCACCGCTTATATCAGAAAACGGATCACGCCAGCTTTCAAATCGTGTAAGAACGTATGAAAACTTACCTCCACCTGCAACTATGAGAATAAGGGCAAATACACACACCACCAGAACCCCTGCACCGATAAAAGTCCAGAATGTCTTTCTTGGAACTCCACCTACAAACATCATTGTAATACCGATAATTACAACAAGCATTATAGCTGACAGATGTCGTTGCAACGCAAGTATAATCGCAACAACTCCCATTATGGTTGCAAAAGGCAGAATTGAATATTTCCAGGATTTGAATTTTGGGAAGTTTACCGCCAGTATGTATGCAAATATTATAATATAGGTTATTTTAAGGATTTCCGACGGCTGAAGTCGTATAGGTCCAATAATAATCCATCTGCTTGCGTCAGCTGTTGAAACACCGAAAAGTGCCGTAAACAGCGTTAATGCCAGCGTACCCAGAAACGAAAGATAGGCAACCTTTGTATTCTGAAGAAAATGATAGTCAATAGTTGAAATTATCAGCATAGCAATAACTCCGACTATTGCAAAAATAAGCTGTTTCTTCAGATAAAAATAACCATCACCGTGTTCATATATACTACTTGCAAAGCTGGCAGAAAACATCATTGTTATGCCGAATACAAGAAGTACCAGCATCAGTATAAAAAAAGGTTTATCTATTTCACTGAAAATAAATCTGAAATTCAATGACTTTCTTGCCTGTGCAACAGGTTTATTTCCCGAAAGGCCTTTAACCACAATGCTTGGATTGTGGCCGTCTGTTCTCTTTTTAGCCAATAAAAAACCTCCTTTTATAGTTTATCATAGAAAGTAAAAAGCCAAGAAATTCATTGTTCCCCATCATATTCCCGGCTTAATACCATATCATAATTTGTTTTATTATCTAATCCAGTGCCTTGATTACCTCTTCAAGCTTCATTCCACGACTACCCTTGAAAAGCACAGCGTCATTTTCCTGCAAAGCTTTTTTTAAGTACTCTGCCAGCTGTTCACGGCTGTCAAAGTGCCTGTAGCTTTCGGCTTCAAAGCCTTTTTTTACTGCACCCTCAATATAATAAGCTGAATTTTCACCAAAGCACAGAAGCATATCACATTCAGCTGTCGCAACATATTCGCCCACAAGCCTGTGAAGCTTCTTTGACATATCACCAAGCTCCAGCATATCTGCCAGAACAGCAATTCTTCTGCCATTACCTTTAACTTCAATTTTTGAAAGCACCTTCAACGCAGACTTCATTGAGTCAGGTGAAGCGTTATAGCAGTCCACAATAAAAGTTCTGCCCCGGGACTTAACGATATTCTGCCTCAGTCCGTCAGGCTTGAATTTTTCGATACCTGCAACAATTTTTTCAGATGAAATGCCCAGCTCCAGACCAACGCAGAACGCTGCAAGAGCATTTTTTACATTATGCTCACCCATACAGTTTATCTTTGCCTGAATCTTACCCTCAGGATAGTTCACTGTAAAGCTTACAGCCTCACCGTTATCACAGATATCGGTTGCATATACGTCGCAGTCTTTTTTCTTGACAGAATAATAAACTGCTTTTCTTCCCTCGTGAATTTCCACATTCTTCAGCATTTTATCATCATAGCTGAGAATAAGTGGTGCATTATAATCAGCACCGTCCAGAATTTCCATCTTGGCTTTCAGTATATTTTCCTGACTGCCAAGGTTTTCGATATGCGACATACCGATATTGGTAATAACTGCAATAGTAGGCTGTGAACAAAGTGAAAGTCTTGAAATCTCACCTTCGTGGTTCATACCCATTTCAATAACCGCAGCCTTGTGTTCATTATTAAGCCCGAAAAGTGTCCAGGGCACACCGATTTCGTTATTGTGGTTGCCCTCAGTTTTCAAAGTGTTGAACTGCTCTGCCACAACAAGTGCAATCATTTCCTTGGTTGTAGTTTTTCCCACACTTCCTGTGATTCCTACTACGGGAATCTGAAATTTGCTTCTGTAATATGCAGCAAGGTCAAGCAAGGCTTTTCTTGTAGAGTCTACAATAATACACTTTGCACCGTCAACAGCCCTTTCGGAAATAACTGCAACAGCACCCAGCCCCATAGCCTTTACTGCATAATCGTGGCCGTCAGATTTTTCACCCTTGATTGCCACAAATACAGAGCCTTCTTTTATTGTTCTTGTATCGGTTGAAATGTTATCAACAAACACATCAGACGGATAGCCAAAGCTTCCGTCTACTGCGTCAATTATTTCAGCCAGAGTCATTTTCTCCATACTTATGCACCCATCTTTTGTTGTCTGTTTATATCTTTATTTCATTGCCTTTAATGCTTCAGCAACGACTTCTCTTTCATCAAAATGAATTTTTTCTCCACCTGCAAGAATCTGATAGTCCTCGTGTCCCTTACCTGCAAGCACGATTACATCGTCCTTTTCTGCATTCTGAACTGCCCAATGGATAGCTTCTCTTCTATCACAGATTGTAACATACGGAGTATCCTTGCCTTTAAGACCTTCAAGCACATCTTTGATTA
>DEPR01000026.1:7833-14937 GCA_002358895.1 Ruminococcus sp. UBA3387
GCATTATCGGCAGCAGCTGCAGCCATAAGTGGACGCTTAGTAGCATCTCTGTTTCCACCACAGCCGAAAAGGCATTTTACCTTGCCCTTAGCTGAGCCTTTTATAGCTGAAAGTACATTTACAATAGCATCAGGAGTGTGAGCATAGTCGCAGATTACAGTAAAATCTCTGCCTGTAGGTACAACCTCAGCTCTTCCTCTTACACCCTGCATTGAGTTAATATATTTGATTGCCGTTTCAACATCAAACCCCAAGGTTTCGCAACAAGCGATTACAGCCAAAGAGTTTGAAACATTGAAAAGCCCGGGCATTTTGAAATCAACATTATACTTGCTTGTTCTGTCGCAGAAAACATACTTCACTCCATCTGCCGAAAGAATAATATCTTCTGCATAGAAATCAGCCTTTTCTTCTGCTGAATATGTCTTTGTCGGGCAAGGAATTTCCTTACGGAATCTCTTTCCTGCCATATCATCAATATTTATAAGACCGCTTTCAGATTTATCAAAAAGCATCTTCTTTGCCTGATAATAGTTTTCCATTGAGCCGTGAACATCAAGATGGTCCTGAGTAAGGTTTGTAAATACGCCGATTTTAAACTGGCAAGGACCGACACGCTTTTGCTCCAGCCCCTGTGATGACACTTCCATAACCACATACTCACAGCCTGTGTCAGCCATTTTTCTGAACAGCTCAAACAGGTCATAAGGCTCAGGAGTTGTTCTTGAAGTCGGGATAATCTCATCGCCGATTTCATTCTGACAAGTACCGATAAGTCCTGTTTTACAGCCAAACTCGGATAAAACCTTTTTCAGCACCGTAGTGATTGTAGTCTTGCCGTTTGTACCAGTTACGCCCACGAGCTTCATTTCTCTTTCAGGGTGTCCGAACCACGATGCACAAAGCTCGGTATATGCACTTCTTGAATCTGCTACAACAATCTGATTAGGCAATCCAAGGTCCCGTTCAACCACAACAACAGACGCACCCTTTTCTATCATCTGCTCAGCCGCAGTATGACCGTCAAAAGTGTTACCCTTGATGCAGACAAACATTCCGCCCTCTTTGATTTCCTTCCTGTTATCAGAAGTTAAATCAGTAATCTCCATATCAGGCAAATTTGTTGTTGCAACGCCTTTAATAAGTTCATAAAGTTTCATTTATGCATCATCCTTATTTATATTTACTGTGATCCTACTGTCTGCTGTACAAATGTTACACTTACAGCCGTTCCTTCAGGTACTGTTGCACCGTATACATAGCTCTGGTCTGTTGAAGCTATTGCGTCAGATTCATCTGCTGCACTTCCCTCAACCGTCAGGTTCAATCCGTACTGTTCAAGAGTCTGCTGAGCCTGGTTTCTTGTAAGCCCTGCAATATTAGGAACTGTAACAACATTTGTTTCATAGGATTCATCTGTATAAAGCACAACCGTGCTGTCCTTTTCAACCGATACTCCAAGTGGGATCTGCTTGACAACCGAATCACCCTCACCCTGGATTTTTACATTAAGTCCAAGGCTTTCAAGTGTCTGTGTTGCACTTTCAATGGTTGAATATTCCACATTAGGAACTGATACCTGCATTGTTTCCAGTTCTTCTTCAGTATATTCAGGGAAAAGTCCCAGATAAGGCAGAATATTCGTGAACACATCTACACAAATCGGTGCTGCTACCTGGCTTCCGTAGTATACGCCACTTGTAGGATGGTCAACCATTACAAGCATAATCACTTCAGGGTCGTCAGCAGGTGCAAACGCACAATATGAAGCAACATAAGTTGTACTGTTGTCTGTGTCCAGCTTCTGTGAAGTACCCGACTTACCACCGATTCGATAGCCTTTTATATAACAGTTTGAACCTGTCTGACCATTTACAACGCCCTCAAGGATTTCTCTCATCTGTGCAGAGGTTTCTTCAGAAATAACCTGACGTTTAACCTCAGTATCAAAGCTCTTTACCACATTTCCGTTGGAGTCTGTTATCTTATCAACAACGTGTGGAGTAACCAGATATCCACCGTTCACTACTGCAGAATAAGCAGTAATCATCTGAATAGGAGTAATCTTGTTTGTCTGACCGAAAGATGAAGAAGCAAGCTCTACACTTCCCATTCTTGAAAGTGGCATATAGATACTTGTCGCCTCACTTGGCAGGTCAATTCCTGTTCGTTCCGTAAATCCATATGCTTCGAAGTATTCTGAAAATTCTTCCTTGCCCAACCTCTGTCCTATCTGCACAAATGCCGGGTTACAAGAGTTAAGCATAGATAACGCAAGATTCTGCGAGCCGTGGTCGTGAGTAGACCAGCAGTTGATTTTAGTATCAGCAACCTGAATAAAAGTATTGCAATAGAACGAATCGTTCAACGTAATCGCCTTTTCTTCAAGTGCAGATGAGCCTGTAATTACCTTGAATACAGATCCGGGGAAATAAAGCTCGGAAATAGCTTTGTTCTTCCACTGGGTTGACCAGGCGTTCAGCCTCAATTCACCGTACTCCTCAGAATCCTCTTCCATTTCTGCCAGTTGTTCTACAATCTTCTGATTTGTAATTTCAGCAGGATTATTAGGGTCATAGCTGTAGTTCGTAGCCATTGCATAAACCTGACCTGTTTTCGGGTTCATAATAATTCCCGTTGCACGTTCTGCAGGCATATGCTTTTCAACCGCTTCAGCCAGAGCATTTTCAAGATGATACTGAATATTTATATCAATATTCAGGTGCAGTGAATCTCCGTCCTGAGCGTCATAGCTCTGTTTGTATTTATACGGGATTTCTGTACCGTTTCGTGCTGTAGCTGTTACAACACGTCCGTCAATTCCCGCAAGATAATCTTCATAATAAGCCTCAAGACCATAGATACCGTCGCCGTCATAGTTCAGATGTCCCACAACGTTTGCAGCAAGCTCATTCTGTGGATAAAACCTCTTTGTAGTCGGGTCGCATCTGATACCGTCAAGTTCCTCCTCCGAGAGATACTCCTCGATTTTATCAGCAACGCTCTTTTCCACTTCTTTTTTGAGAATCACATAACGGTCTTTGTCGTTCTGAATTTTTTCTTTGATGTCCTTTGTATCTATTTCCAGGGTTGCCGACATAAAAGCCACAAGGTCAGCAAAGCACTCCTCAGAAGTCTTAGCCTTGCTGAGTTTTTCTGTATACTCAGCAATTTTATCTTTATCCTTTGTCTTTGCCAGCGTTTCTTTATAATCTGAGATTATCACATCTTTTTGAGAAATAAAATCGTCCCAGAGCATCTTCTGGTCGCAATATACAGTATAAACCGTAGCACTCTTAGCAAGCACCTGTCCCGTACTGTCAAAAATCGTACCTCTCGATGCCTGAACCACTGTGCTTTTCAACTGCTGTGAATTTGCAAGCTCCTGCCACTTATCCGACTCTGCAACTGCCGTTGTAAAAACCTGCACGCCGATATACACAACCACAAGCACAACAATAACAGCTATACAGCCCAATCTTCTTATCATTTTCGTCGTTGGCCTGTCAGTCATAATAGCTCCTTTCGTATATATAAAACCCACTATTCATAATCAATTCAATAGATTTTTGCATTTTTTGCATACAAAATAATATAACAAGAAAGCTAAGCACAATTTTTGTCCCTAACTTTCTTCATAGTTATTCTATTTTATTTTATTCCGATATATTCCAATGCATCGGAAAACCAGTTCTTCATTTTTACAAATACATTTTCGTTTTCAGGTTCAATAACCTCTGCGTATGTATCCTTTTCCACTTCAACATATTCAATCTGTGATTTGTCCAGCTTCTGAAGTCCAAGCTCTTTTTCAGCATATTCTTCAACTTTTGAAAGACCAGTTTTTGTTGCAAGCTCAGATTCAAGGCTGATATTCTCATTTATAAGCTGTGCAAGTTCCACTTCCATCTGAGCCTGTTTGTCATAAAGACTTGAAAGCTCAACTTTGCCGTAAATCATAAGAAACATCAATGTCATTGTTACAACTGCAATTCCAATAAATCTTGCAAGTGAATTTTTTCTTTTCAAAAGAGCTGTATTTTGTCTGTGTCTGATTTTCTTTTCGTCAGCATAAAACTCTCTGTCATATGCAGAATAATCATAAGCCAGGTTATTCATTTTTGCCATTCAAACCACACCTCTTTTCACGGACAGCTTGTCCTACCTCTATCAAATACTACTAATCTTCTTTTATCTTCTCAATTACTCTCAGCTTTGCGCTTCTGCTTCTGTTGTTCATCTCAAGCTCTTCAGCCGACGGCTCAACAGGCTTTCTTGTAATCAGCTTGCCTCTCGGAGTTTTTCCGCACACGCATTGTGGAAAATCAGGTGGGCAAGTGCAACCTTTTGTATAAGAAACAAATCTCTGCTTGACCATTCTGTCTTCTAACGAATGGAACGTAATAACTGCAAGTCTGCCATTCTTCTTCAAAAGCCCGAAAGCCTTGTCCAATGCAGAATCAAGATGGCCGAACTCATCATTAACTGCAATTCTTATAGCCTGAAAACTCTTCTTGCAAGGATTTTTTTCTCGTCTTACTTTCTGAGGCACAGCCTCTTTTATTATTTCTGCAAGCTCCATAGTTGTCTTTATGGGAGCAATTTCTCTGTGTTTGATTATATTCTTCGCAATAGACGGAGCAAATTTTTCTTCCCCATATTCAAACAGTATTCTTCGCAGTTCCTCAAAAGGCCAGCTGTTCACAACATCCTCAGCCGATAAGCCCTCTTTACTCATTCGCATATCAAGTGGAGCATCTTTGTGATAGGAAAATCCTCTGTCCCCGTTATCCAGCTGATATGATGAAACGCCAAGGTCCAAAAAAATTCCGTCAACCTTGTCGATACCCAAATCTTCAAGAACTCTGTCCATCTCAGAATAATTTGCCCTCACTACCGTAGCAGGCAAACCGCCCAGACGCTCCGTTGCAATCTTTACAGCTTCAGGGTCGCGGTCAAGTGCAATTAGCTTTCCGCCCTTATCGGCATCAAGCAATCTTGCAATCATTCCTGAATGTCCTGCACCTCCCACAGTGCCGTCAACATATATTCCCTCAGGTTTTACGTTAAGTCCGTTAATTGATTCTTCTGCAAGAACTGAAATATGCTTGAATTCCACTAAAAATCAAGCCCCTCCATAGCATCAATCATAGCCTGCTCATCAATATTGTTGTTAAGCTCTTCCCATCTGTCCTTGTCCCAGATTTCACATCTGTTGGAAACACCCGCAACAATAATATCCTTAGTCAGCCCCGCAACCTCTCTCAAAGGCTGAGGAACAAGAATTCTTCCCTGCTTGTCCGCTTCAACCTCAACAGCATTAGCCATAAAGTTACGCTGGATATTTCTACCCTGAGCAAGTGGCAAAGCACTTATCTTTTTTGCTCTTGCTTCAAAGTCCTCAAGGGAATAAACAAACAAGCAACCATCAATGCCTTTTGTAACGACGAACCTCTCGCCGATAATTTCTCTTAACTTCGCAGGAAATGTCATACGACCCTTTGCGTCCATTGACTGGCTGTAATTGCCTGTCAGCATTGTTGTCAACAAGATGTTCGCCTCCTTAATACATAGTGTCTGTGGCTTGTGCCAAAAGGGAACGCTTACCACTTTTTCGCACTTTTCACCACCGCACCTTAATTATACACCATATATTAAGAAATTGCAACCGTGAATTTTGCCAAAATCGCATTTTTTAATAAAAAAATTTTTCCAGAACTTAATTTCTATGAGTTTTGTTAAAAGTTTTCATTGTAACTTTTGCCCTTGTACAGGTAACTTTATTGTAATTTGTAAATTTTTTATTAATGTATTTTCAGCAATTTAACATCTTTTCCGACTTTGAAATAAAAATTTTCCCTACAAATCGGTTACAACGGGATACAAAACGGTTTCATCCGATGAATTAATTATACCACAACATATAGTGTCCGTCAATGGCTTTTTATCAAAAAAGCACAATTTCGCCCAATTATTTATGTTTCACACAAATACTGATAGAAAAATACAGTCAAATATGACAAATCGGTTACACTCAAATTAGTTAAAGCAATTAATTATTACAATATTTGTTTTAAATAACATTGTCATCACAGCATTTTTTTGATTAATGCTGTTCTGAACTCCGATAAAAAAGTTTTGAGATTTGTAAATTTATCGTGTTTTTGAATAAAAAATTGGTTTTTTTATCGAATTTGTTGTGAAAATGCACAAAAAATAAAGCCCAAGCAACATCTTGGGCTTTAAATATAATACAACAACTATCTGCAGTAGTTTTCTATATAATTGTCAATACAATGCTGTACAATTTTCTTTGCTTCTTCAGGTCCCTTTACATCGTCGATAACCGTCTCCTTATGCTCAAGGGTTTTATACACCATAAAGAAGTGGGACATCTCGTCAAATACATGCTTTGGAAGCTCTGCAATGTCTTTATATACATTATATGTCGGGTCATTTTCAGGAATACAGATAATCTTTTCATCAGCAGCACCGTTATCAAGCATAATAATTACGCCAATTGGATAACACTGCACCAGGGAAAGGGGCTGTAATGTTTCAGAACAAAGCACCAGCACATCAAGTGGGTCTCCGTCATCTGCATAAGTTCTCGGAATAAAACCGTAGTTTGCAGGATAGTGGGTAGATGTATAAAGAATTCTGTCCATTTTCAAAAGACCTGTTGTTTTGTCAAGCTCATACTTAACCTTTGAGCCTTTTGGAATTTCAATTACAGCAGTAAAATCTTCTCTTGTAATCGCCTTAGGTGAAATATCGTGCCATATATTCATTAATACTCCTCCATTCTATTCTTCAACAATGTCAGCGTGGTAAATACCCTCTGACTTGAGATTTCCCACAATATCATAAACTGTTTCGCCATTTATCTCCACCGATGAGCTTACTCCCGGTGTTTCATCTGAAAAGGTGTCCCATAGTGTGATAAATCCTTGTTCACAAGGGATTTTATGCTTTCCAAAGCACTTGCTGAATTTTTTTGCATCTCCGAAAACCGAAATCATCTGATATTTCAGACAATATATTTCCTCTCCGCTATTATGTGCACCGAATCCGAATCTGCACAGCCCGTCATTTATAAGAAGC
>DEPR01000026.1:15012-20170 GCA_002358895.1 Ruminococcus sp. UBA3387
AGATAATAAAGATTATAGTGCATTGGGTCAGTCTTTGATTTTCTCAGTTTAAGCTCCTCTTCCTCTTTGCAGGGAAGCTCAATAAAGAAAAACACAGGTTCATCAAGTTGCTTTATCAGGTCAATAATCAGAGGGAACATCTGCTCTGCACTGACAATAGCTGAAATGCCGTTTTCTTCTACTGAATAAGCAGAGTGAACTTCATCAAAATTCTCTGCACTTACGCCCTGTACAAGCTCAAAACTCATTTCAGCACCCCTTTTCTACAATCTAAAATTATTATAACTCATAACATCTGAAATTGCAAGCGTTTTATTGTAAAAGCAAAATGTTGAAAAAGGTAAAAAAATATGATATAATATATATGAACTATTGCACCGAGGGTGCTATTTAAGAATACTATCTGAAAGGATTGATAAATTTATGAATATTGCCGTTGCCCAGTCAGGAGGACCAACCTGTGCAATCAACGCTTCCCTGCTTGGTGTATGCAGACAAGCTATGAAATCACCTGAAATAGACGTGGTTTATGGCTCAGTCAATGGCATTGAGGGTGTTATCAATGACAATCTTGTTGATATGGGAAGTCTGCTTAAAACCGAAGAAGATATGGAAATTTTAAAGGTTACTCCATCTACTGCACTTGGCTCCTGCAGATATAAGCTCCCTGATCCTGTTGCTGACACAGCAGTATACGATACTATCCTGAACTGCTTTAAAAGGCATAATATCGGAGCATTTTTCTATATCGGCGGAAATGACTCAATGGATACCGTTGCAAAGCTTTCAGCTTTCTTCAAAGAAAGAAGCGAGGATATAAAAGTTGTGGGTATTCCAAAAACTATCGACAACGACCTGCCCGAAACCGACCATACACCGGGCTTTGGCTCAGCAGCTAAATATCTTGCCGTAACTATGCAGGAAATTATCCGTGACAGCTCTGTTTATTCTGCAAAGTCTGTTACAATAGTAGAGATTATGGGTCGTCACGCAGGCTGGCTTACAGCTTCAACCTGTGTACTTCGTGCAAACAACGAGATTGCTCCTCAGCTCATCTACCTCCCTGAATGTGGATTTACGGCAGATAAATTTATCGAGGACGTAAAAAAAGCACAGGCTGAGCATAAAGCAGTTGTAGTTGCTGTTTCCGAGGGCGTTGAAATGCCTGAAGCTGACGGAAGCTACCAGTCGGGTGCCGTTGATGTGTTCGGACACAAGTATCTTTCAGGTATCGGAAAGCTCCTTGAAAATCTTGTCCGAGACAGAATCGGTTGCAAGGTTCGTTCTATCGAACTAAACGTTATGCAGAGATGCTCTTCACATCTTAACTCAAAGACCGACCTTGACGAGGCTGAACTTATCGGTGCAGAAGGTGTAAATGCTGCACTTGAGGGCAAAACAGGTGTAACAATGGTGTTCAAGAGAGTATCAAACAACCCATATACCATCGCCATTGACAGTGCAGATGCAACACTTATTGCTAATCACGAAAAATTCTTCCCGAGAGAGTGGATAAATACAGACGAAAATGATGTGTTGCCTGAAGCAATCGACTACTTCCTGCCTCTTATACAGGGCGAAATTCCAATTCCAATGAAAAACGGAATGCCTGTACATTTTAAGATTTAACGAATAAAGGAAAGCTTATTAAGGGTAATGTTCATATAGAAGCTTTTATATGTAAATGTCGGGGGAAACCTTTCTGAAGAAAGTTTATCCCCCGTACCCCCTTTACAAAGACTTTAAATGAAATTTCAGCCCCATAGGGTACTTACCAACGAGAAGTTTTTCTCAAGGTTATGATAGGTACCCTATGGGGCTGAAATTTAGCTAAAAGTTTTAGGAAAGGAGTTTGAGGAATAACCCTTTTTCAAAAGGGTTTTCCTCAATATACACGTAAAACTTCTGTACAAACATCGCCCTTATAAGCTTTCCTTTATTTTGTGTTTTTATTTATGTATTTTGGTGAGAGCTTTGAATAGACGATTTTCTGAGAGCTGTAAAGCCCGTAATATCCCGACATCATATAGCTTACACCACAAGCGAAAGCAAACAGCAGAAGTCCCTCTGTGCCGAACATTTCAATGCTCAGAAAGATTGATGCAACAGGACAGTTCACCACTCCGCAGAAAAGAGCAATAAGTCCGACAGCAGCACCGAATTGTGGCGACATACCTAAAAGTGGAGCAACAGCACAACCGAAGGTCGAGCCGATAAACATTGTCGGTACAATTTCGCCACCCTTATACCCTGCACCGATTGTAATCGCCGTAAACCCAATTTTAAGAATAAAGCTGTACCAATGTGCATCGCCCTGTTCAATAGCAGCAGCGATTATATGAGAACCTGCACCGTTATAATCCTGATTGCCAATAATAAGTGTCAATAAAATTATTGCACAGCCACCTACCAAAGCACGGATATATGCATTTGTAAAAGTAACCTTCAGCTTAAAATGCGTGTATTTCATCACAAGACAGAAAACTATGCTCACCAATGCACACAAGCCTGCAAGCAAAGCTACCTGTGCAACAGAAATAACATTCAGTTTCGGCACATAGTCAGCAATATGGAAAATCTCAGGCTTTGCACCGAAGAATGTTGACAGCTTGTATGCAACCAACGCCGAACCGATGCAAGGAATAAGCCCCACATAATAGATAACACCGACGCTGATTACCTCCATTGCAAAAAAGGCAGCCGTCAGAGGTGTGCCGAAAAGAGATGCAAAAACTGCACTCATTCCACACATTATCACAACGCTCATATCTCTTTCGTTCAGCTTGAGCATCTCTCCGATTTTGCCACCGATACTGCCTCCCAGCTGTAATGCTGCACCCTCTCGTCCTGCCGAACCACCCAGCAGATGAGTAATTGTGGTAGACACGAAAATCAACGGGGCAATAACAAAAGGAACGTGGTCCTTTGTTCTGACAGAACTTATTATAAGGTTAGTACCGGGGTCTTCTTTCAGCCTGCATATCTTATAAAGCCCTGCTATTGCTAACCCTCCAAGTGGTAACAGAAAGATTATATAAGGATAATGGCTTCTGAAACTGTTGGCGAGAGTAACCGCCTTATAAAAAAGCGTTCCTATTCCGCCACCAACAGCTCCGATTATAATTGCAATGCAAACCCATTTCAAAAAGGTAAGACAATAATTTTTGCCGTTATGTAAAAGCCTGAACACCAATGGCTTGAACTTCATTTCTCTCACTCCATGCAAAAATCAGGCAGGAAATCCTGCCTGAAATCAAACTAAATCTCTGCAATCACTTCAACTTCAACAAGAACGTCCTTTGGAAGCTCCTTAGCAGCTACACAAGAACGTGCAGGCTTGCTCGTAAAATACTCTGCATAAATTCCGTTGAACACAGCAAAATCGGACATATTTTTCAAAAAGCATACTGTCTTGACAGCCTTGTCAAGTGAAGTACCTGCTGCTTCAAGAAGTGCTTTCAGGTTTTCACAAACCTGCTTTGTCTGACCTTCGATTGTGTCAGCTTCAACTGCTCCTGTTGCAGGGTTAATTGCAATCTGTCCCGATGTAAAAACAAGTCCTCCGACGATTTTGGCCTGTGAATATGGTCCTATTGCATCAGGTGCATTTTTTGTATAAACTGTCTGTGCCATTTCAATTTCTCCTTTATGTATTACTTATTGACAATCTTAAATCCTGCGTCAGCAAGGCCCTGACGTATCTGCTTGATGTGGTCATAGTTTCTTGTTTCCATAACAATTCTGAGCAGACAGTCTGTAATATCACTGTCCTCACCGGCTCTTTCGTGGTGAACGGAAACTACGTTACCACCCAGCTTGGCAATAACTGATGATACTCCCACAAGCTGTCCGGGCTTATCTTCAAGCTGAATTGTAAGTGTATCGGACCTGCCTGATTTGAGAAGACCTCTCTTGATAATTCTCGAAAGAATTGTAACATCAATGTTACCACCTGAAACAAGGCATACAACATTCTTGCCCTCAACAGGGACTTTATCGAACATAACTGCTGCAACAGAAACTGCACCGGCACCCTCAGCAATAAGCTTATGCTGTTCGATAAGTGCCAGAATTGCAGATGAAACCTCGTCATCCGTAACAGTTACAATCTCGTCGACATACTTTTTACAAAGCTCAAATGTATTTACACCGGGCTCTTTAACCTTGATTCCGTCAGCGATAGTTGAAACGCTGTCAAGGCATTTTATCTTATCCTCTGCAAGCGACTCAACCATTGAAGCAGCACCACTCGCCTGAACGCCATACACCTTGATATTCGGGTTAAGCGACTTCAAAGCAAACGCAACGCCTGAGATAAGTCCGCCACCGCCTACAGGAACTACTACTGCGTCAAGGCTTGGAAGCTGGTCCATAAGTTCAAGACCGATAGTACCCTGACCTGCAATTACATTTTCATCATCAAAAGGATGAATGAAGGTGTAATTTTTTTCATCTCTCAGCTGAATAGCTCTGTTATAAGCGTCATCATAAACGCCCTCAACAAGACAGATTTCTGCTCCATAGCTCTTTGTAGCTTCAACCTTTGAAATAGGTGCACCGTCAGGGAGACAGATAACAGATTTGATTCCGTTTTTCTGTGCAGCAAGTGCAACGCCCTGTGCGTGATTTCCCGCAGAGCAGGCAATTACGCCGTGAGATTTTTCCTCATCCGAAAGCTGTGAAATCTTATAATATGCACCTCTCACCTTAAACGAGCCTGTAATCTGAAGATTTTCTGTTTTCAGAAACACATTGGCCTTAGGGTTGATTTTAGGTGCAGAGATAACTTCTGTTGGTCTTACAACCTCTTTAAGAACGTGTCTTGCGTGATAGACCTTATCAAGTGTCAGCATATTTATCCTTCCTCTTCATAAAAATAAGCCCCGCCTCAGAAACAGAGGCGAAGCTGAAAACTCCGTGTTACCACTCTGATTGCACAGCAAAAGCTGTACCACTCAAATCTCTTTTAACGGTGAGTAACCGAAAGAGCCTACTTTGTTTCAGCCCTCCTGCTCAGGAATGATACTAATAAGCCACAGTTTGTCGACTTTCACCTAACACGACTCTCTGGAAAAACTGCTTCTGCCAATTACGTTTCCGTCAAAGCATTTCAAATATAATAATATTATATCACTCCCGAAAAATTTGTCAAGGGGTG
>DEPR01000024.1:0-13308 GCA_002358895.1 Ruminococcus sp. UBA3387
AGCTGTGCAGCCAATATTTTATTATGAGCAAGAACCAATGTAGGCTTATTAACTCTTTCAATAACATTCGCCATTGTAAAGGTTTTTCCCGAGCCTGTAACACCAAGTAGGGTCTGTTCTTTCATACCATTATTTATGCCGTCCACAAGCTTATCAACAGCCTCAGGCTGGTCACCTGCTAATTTATATTCAGATACAAGTTTAAATCTATCCATAATGCCTCCAAGACAAAAACGAACTAATGTTTGATTATATTATACACTAAATCTTTATATTTGTAAAGAGCAAAATTCACATTTATATGTTAAAATAAAAATAAGAAAACTACAGGAGTTCTCAATATGAAAGAGTTTATCATAAACAAAAACGATTCAGGACAGCGTGTTGACAAATTTCTTGCAAAGGCTGTGCCTTTACTTCCGAAAAATCTGCTATACAAATACATCAGACTCAAACGCATAAAGCTCAACGGAAAGCGATGTGAAATCTCCACAAGACTTAACGAGGGAGATGTTATGCAGTTATACATCAATGATGAGTTTTTTGAAAACAATAATGACAGCTTTGCTTTTCTGAAAGCACCTGTTTCACTCAATATTGTTTACGAAGACGAGAACATTATGCTTTTGGACAAAAAATGCGGGCTTGTTGTTCACGAGGACGAGAGTGGCACCGTTGACACGCTTATAAATCGTGTGCTTCATTATCTTTACGACAAGGGTGAATACAACCCAGATGATGAGCTATCATTCACCCCTGCGTTATGCAACAGAATTGACCGAAACACAGGTGGGATTGTTATTTGTGCAAAAAATGCTGAGAGCCTCAGAATACTCAATCAGAAAATCAGGGACAGAGAAATTCACAAACATTATCTTTGCATTACCGTTGGTATTCCACCGAATAGCCACGATGTGCTGACTGCTTATCACCAGAGAAATGAGCAGACAAAGGTAGTAAAAATAACTTCCCACAAAACAAAAGATAATAAGACTATGATTACGGAATATGACATACTGAAAGTAAACCGTGAGAAAAATCTTGCATTGCTGGAAGTAAATCTTATTACGGGAAGGACACATCAGATAAGAGCACATATGGCTTATGAGGGCTATCCTCTGCTGGGTGATGGGAAATATGGCATAAACAAAGTGAATCGTAGTTTCAACATCAAAACTCAGGCTCTTTATTCTTATAAAATTTCCTTTGATTTCACTACTGATTCAGGTAGTCTTGAATATCTTAACGGTAAGAAATTTTCCGTAAAAGATGTCTGGTTTGAAAAGGAGCTTTTTGATTAATTCCCCTAAAAATCAAATTTAAATTTTATCCTCCTTGCAGGAATACTTGCAATTATTCTTGAAATATGATATAATATATACAGTTATATTAACTATAGCATTTATCCTTATTACTTTTGAAAGGAATATATTAATATGATTGGCGATTTACACTGTCATACTACCCTTTCTGACGGTTCTCTCGGAATTGAAGAAGTTATTTTACAAGCAAAAAGGATGAATCTTGATTTTCTTGCAATTACTGACCACGACACTCTTTCTTCTTCAAACAGAGCAAAGGTGCTTGGTGAAAGGTACGGCGTTAAAATTATCCCTGCTGTTGAGCTTTCAGCCTGGGACAAGGTGAGAAACGAAAAGGTACATATTCTCTGCTATGCTCCACAGAAACCTGACAGACTTGAGGGGCTTTGCCTTAAATCCTGTGAAATCAGAAAAGAATGTGCCAAAGATATGATTACTAAGGTTATGGAAAGATATCCTATACCTTCTGACGCTGTAAAAGCATACACAAAAGGCTCAAAGAGTATATACAAACAGCACATTATGCGTGCTCTCGTTAACTACGGATATGCTACAGAGCTTTACGGCGAACTCAACAACAGACTTTTCGGATATCCTGACGGTGAGTGTCTTGTAACAAGAGAATATCCTGATGTAAACTTCGTTCTTGATTTAATTCACTCATCAAAGGGTATTGCTGTTATGGCTCATCCATATATGTTCAACAATATTGAGTTGCTGAAAGACCTTATTGCCAAGGGTAAGATTGACGGCATTGAGGTTGACCACTACTCTGCTGACGAAAATCAGCGTGCTGAACTCAGAAGAATTGCTGAAGAAAACGGGCTTATTATTACAGGTGGCTCTGACTTCCACGGTATGTACAACTCAAATGTTGCTTACATCGGAAGCAATGTTACTGATGAAGAAAACATAAACAAGCTTTGCCGACTTATTCAGGAAAATGAGCAGAAAGTCAAAGTTCACGCATAAATTTGACGGATTTACGCACAATAGCCTCGAAAGGTTTTGATAAAATGAAAACAATAAATTACAAAACCCGTGGGGTATGCTCTCGGGAAATAAAAATTGAAGTTGAAGGAGACATTGTTAAAAGTGTTCGGTTTGTAGGTGGCTGCAATGGTAACACTCAGGGAATTTCCAATCTTGTTGTGGGAATGAAGGTTGACGATGTTATTCAGCGACTCAAAGGAATTGACTGCAACGGCAGAGGCACTTCCTGTCCTGCTCAGCTTGCACAGGCACTTGAACAAGCAAAATAAAATCAGGCATCTGAATTAATTTTCAGATGCCTTTTTTGTATTATCAACCAATTCCTGTATCGCTTCATTAAGCTTCTCAATATCGGCTTTTTTATTGGTCATTCGTGGATTTTTCGGATTATAGTTACCACAAATACCCCAATAGTCGCAATATGTACATTTCAATCCTTTTTTTGTGCTGATTGGGTCAGCAGGGATTTCACCCGTTTTAAGCTTATCGGCGAGTTCATAAATCTTTCTCAGTGCAAACTGCTCAAGACCGAGGAAATACTGCTCTGTTACATAAACGTCTTTATTATTCCCTAAGCTTCCACTTTTTGAAGTTTTAAAAGGTGTAAAAACATAACCGAAATGCTTATTCATTGCTTCAAGTGTAAACTCGTTCTCTACAATCATTCCGTCAGGTTTGTATCTTTCTGCTCGCTTAATGAACACCTTTTCTTTAAGGATACCATTTTCTTTCAACTCCTCTATTTCAACAGGTGTCATTTTCGCATCAACATATTTGATATGGGAATAAAGAATACCTGATGGCTTCAGCTTTCCGTCTTCATTAAGCTCATTTATACGCTGGGTAACAGCAAGAAGGTAAATCAGCATCTGGAGATTAAGGCCGTTATACAAGTCCTCCAAGCGGAATTCAGTACCACCTGTTTTATAGTCAACTATACGGATATATCTCTGTCCGTTTTCATCGGTAAACACATCAGCTCTGTCGATACTTCCTCGGATATTGATGTGGATATCCTCAGCTACATCAAGCTTCAATATACTTTCGCCGTTTTCTTTTGTAAGATTGAACTCAAAGGCTTCAGGTACGAACAGGCAATTTTCAAACTCAGTCTGAATATTCTTAACTGCGTGGAATGTAGACTGCTCAAGTCGCTTCATATTCTCTCTGAAGGTTGCATTCTTGCCAAAATCGCCACCCATTTCAGATTCAATATATTTATTGAACTCCTCGTGGATTGTGCTTCGGATAATCTTATCACTCAGTTTCGTAAAGTCCTCGTTATAGACTTTCTTCCCCTCAACCTGTGTGCTCATCATTTTTTCAAAACAACTATGTACAAGATTACCCGTACTCAACGAATTAATTTCAACTTTATATGGCTTTCGCAGGTGGAGTCCATATTTGCAATAATAGGAAAACGGGCAACTATAAAAGTCATTAACTCTTGTTGCAGACATATTCAAATCCTTATGGAAAAACAGTTCATTTGCCATTTGTTCTGACAATTTGTGAGACTTTCTGTCTGCTGAGTCAAAAACACTTTTAAGCTTATTGTTATATTCAGGTGAGCTATTAATTGACTCTTTAATAGATGAAATATTCTTTCTTCTGTCATTGCAGTTTTCAAGATACTTATACATTGCTGTTCTGTATGATGTACAGAAAAACTCTGTTTTGATATCCTGAATTTTGCTCTCTATATTTTCAAACATTCTGTTCATCATTGGAACAACTACTGACGGGCGTTTTGCTTCGCCCTTATTATCCGACTCGGAATATGTAACATACAGCTTATCCGTTGGCATAGTAAGTGCCATATAAACATTCAGTCTTTGTGCGTCAATCTGTTCAAGTGAACTATTTATAACAGGAAACTCAAGCTTTTCAAGCTGTTTTTTATCTCTATTTGTCAGAAGTCCTGAGTTTGAAATATTTGCAGGAAAAACGCCCTCATTTGTTTCCACAACAAAGGCAACTTTAACCCCTGAAAGTCGGGAACGGTCGGTTGAACCAATTCGAATACAATCAGCTTTCTGGGGTGGATTTGACACGGACATCTGAGAAATCATAAGGGTTAATATCTCATAAAACTCTCTCAGAGACATTTTATCATCAATATTAGTATAGACAGCTGACACGGCAGACAGCACCGTTTGCCACAGCTGTTTAAACTCTCTTGCAAGCTCAAACTCAGTTTCGTTATTAAGTGAGCTTGCAATTTTTATCTTTGAAAACATCTGCTGGGACAGATGGATATTCTCAAGCAACTGGTAAAATGCTGTACAAATTTCTTTTGCAGTAGCTCCGTTACAGCTTTCCTTAAATTTCTGCAGAGGTTCGATAATAGCTTTTCTTGTCTGGTTTATACGGTTCAATGAGCCTTCGTCAGCTTTTGCTGTAAAGTCATTCAGCCACATATCACCATTGACATTCCATTTTATACAATAGTTTTCAAGATCACATATATCATAGTCAAAGAAGTCTGCAAGAGGTGATTTAACATACCTTAAAATTTTCTCTGTATTCCATTTTCTTGTCAGCAGACAATCCATCAGACTTTTCAGATATATTACCAATGACGACTGCCCTGCTCCACGCTTAAAGTCGATAAAATACGGAAGCTCATATCTGTCAAACACGCCCTCTATTACTGGGTATATCTCATTCACATTACCAGCAAGAAGGGCAATATCCTTATATTTATAGCCTTCTTCTCGAACAAGTCTTGAAATCTCTGCACAGACATATTCCATTTCCTCATACAAATCTGTTGCAGACAAAAGCTTTACACTCTGTGCATTAACCATTATATCGGGCTTTGACTTATAGAGGTTTACATCAATGTGCTTAATTTCCTGATTGCAGTCAGTTTCTGATTTCAGTTGCTCCTCAACTATATTTTTATTATTTTCCATTGCCAGTCTTTTAAGATTGCCTATGGTCCTTAACGTCATAGCAAAAGGAGTCTGGTTAAATCTTGCTTTATTATCGTGAGACATTGTGAAAGAGAACGCAACCATTTTAGCTTGGATAATTGCACACTCAATCAGCTTATATTCGTCCAGAGAAAAGTCTGAAAATGAATCAATGAACACACATTTATTTTTGAAAAACTGCTGTTCTTTTACGATTTCACAGCACTCGCCCAAAGTTGTCAGGCTATTTTTGAGCCCAGCTTTTTCAAGCTCATCCATAAAAAACTCATACAGTCTCGAAAGGTCAAAAAGCTTGGATGACAGGCTTCCCTCTGTTCTTTCAGACGCTATTCTAAGGTCTTCAGGAGTTATTCCCCAACGTATAAACTCGTTGATAAGGTTAATACTCTCGGCAATAAAGGAATTCTTGGTTAAAGCACGTTCATAAAAACGCACATCACCTGAATTTTTCAGCTGTTTTACAGCCTTATACATTGTGATAATAACAGCATTATCATCGGCATTATCTTTTGAATCGTAGCCGTACTGTTTTTCAAGCAGTTGAGCAAGTCGATTGAAGCCAACTGTTGTGATTTTATTGAAATTCTTTGCACCAAGAGCTTTATACAGCATTTTGTCATACTCAAAAGAAAACTGGTCAGGGATAATTACAATTACATCTTCCCCCTGCTCGGTCATTCTTCGGATATCCTGAATAAAGACTGATTCTCTGTCGGTATGGTTTCCACCTGTAATCAGCTTCAGCATCACTAACACCTCACTCAACATTTATACTTTTATTTTAACACGGCAGTATACAAATGTCAAACGGTTTTCTTTGTTAAACTGTACGCAAAAACGGACTAATCAAACAATTCCATCAGCCATTCACTGATTCTGAACGAATATGTTATTTCTGTATCTTCATCAAGAATTTCAATCTGCTTATTTCTGTTATTCTCTAATCTTGATGACCAACCAAGGGAAAAGCCTGAAAACAACATATTTTCAGCTGATGGGTGATACGGGAAAATCGCTATAGCAAGTGAGGCAACCAGTGCCAGAGTTAATGATTTCTGAATTTTTGTCATATTATCCCTCCAGATATTTGTACAGTAATTATGGGACAAAACTGAAAACTTATACAAAAAGAGGAAGCATAAGCTTCCCCTCCGTTTTAGTCAGGATAATATTCTTCAAAAACTTTTTTAGCAATATCGCAGGATTCCTTTGCGTCCTTTGCATAAAAGTCTGCACCAATCTGCTCTGCATATTCAGGAGTAAGCACAGCTCCACCCACCATAATTTTGCAATCAATATTGTTTTCACGCAACAAATCTATTGTCTTTTTCATACTGTCAAGTGTTGTTGTCATAAGTGCTGACAATCCCACAAGATGCACATTATTTTCAACAGCACATTCAAGTACAGTCTGATAGTCCACATCTTTTCCCAAATCAATTATATCGAAGCCATAGTTTTCAAGCAATACCTTTACAATATTCTTACCGATATCGTGGATATCACCTTTCACTGTTGCAATAATAATTTTGCCTTTTGACACAGATTTTTCTCCCGTTTTTGCAAAATAATTTTTTATAACCTCAAAACAAGACTGTGCAACACCAGCTGTTAGAATAAGCTGTGGCAGAAAGATTTTACCCGCTTCAAAATCCTCACCCGTTTTATCAAGTGCAGGAATGAGTATGCCATTTATAATTTCCATTGGGTCTGTGGTTTTCAACAGTTCCTCTGTCAGCTTTGCACCCTCGTTTTTCAATCCGTTTGCAAGTGCATAAGGCAGGTCAATTTCTGACTTAACAGGTTCTGCTGTAATTTTATCTTTATTCCCATAGCAACCGATATACTCCACAGAGTTTTTATCATATCCTGCAAGAACATTAAACGCTTTCACTGTAGCTGTCATTGCATCAAGATTAGGGTTTATAATCGGCAGGTCAAGACCTTTTGTCAGAGCCATTGCAAGGAAATTATGATTAATTATCACTCTTTCAGGCAGGCCAAAGCTTATATTCGACACACCGAGAACTGTTTTTAGTCCCAGCTCATTTTTTACCCTTTCAAGTGCATTCAACGTTTCAATTGCACCTTCCTGTTCGGCTGAAACGGTCAGGGTAAGGCAGTCTATATACACATCTTCACGCTTTATGCCCAGCTTCAATGCACGGTCAAGAATTTTCTTTGCGATTTCAAATCTACCTTCAGCAGTTTTTGGAATACCATTTTCATCAAGACAAAGCCCCACAACTGCTGCACCATATTTTTTAACTAATGGCAAAACAGTCTGCAATGATTTTTCCTCACCGTTAACTGAATTTACAACAGGTTTACCATTATAGACACGCAAAGCCCGCTCAAGGACTTCAGGGTTTGTTGAATCAAGCTGAAGTGGCAAATCGGTTACGCCTTGGAGGTCTTTCACGACCTTTGACATCATTTCTTTTTCGTCAATTCCAGGTAAGCCCACATTTACGTCAAGAATATCTGCTCCAGCGTGCACCTGTTCAATAGCCTGCCCTAAAATATAGTCGATATCTCCCTCCAGCAAAGCTGTTTTAAAACGCTGTTTTCCTGTTGGATTAATACGTTCACCGATAATCCTTGGCCTGTTTATGATAACTGTGTTTGACGGGGTACAGCAGGCCGATGGGATATAATTGTGAATTTTCACACACTTTTTATCTCTCAACATTTCTGACAGGGCTTTAATATAGTCGGGTTTTGTACCACAACATCCACCAAAAATCTTGACTCCGAGAGGGATAAGCTCTGACATAAGCTTTGCAAACTCATACGGTGTAATGCTATACTCATTTGTTACAGGGTCAGGAAGTCCTGCATTAGGTTTCACGATAACAGGCAGGTTTGTCCACTTACAAAGCTCTTGAACTATAGGGTAAATCTCCTTAGGACCCAGTGAACAGTTAAGTCCGATTGCATCAACGCCGAGTCCCTCAAGTGTCAGAGCCATTGAGCTTACGGAACAACCAGTAAAGGTACGCATATTCTCCTCAAAAGTCATTGTGCACATAACAGGCTTGTCTGAATTTTCCTTTGCTGCAAGAACGGCAGCTTTAAGTTCATAGAGGTCTGTCATTGTTTCAATGACAATCAAATCGCTGTCTTTTCCTGCAATTATCTCCTCTTTGAAGATGTCATATGCCTCTTCAAAGGACAATGTACCCGTTGGCTCCAAAAGCTGGCCTATTGGTCCTATATCGAGTGCCACCAGAGTATCGGTATCTTCGCAGGCTTTTTTAGCGTTTGCAACACCTGCACTGACAAGTTCATCAACGCTATAACCACAATCGGCAAGCTTATATCTGTTTGCACCAAAAGTATTGGCATAGATTATATTTGCACCTGCATTAATATACTGCTTATGTATATCAACAAGCCAATCGGGTTTTTCTACATTAAGCACTTCAGGTATTTCGCCCATTTTCAGACCTTTTGCCTGAAGCATTGTACCCATTGCTCCGTCAAGGCACACAAATTCTTTTTCTAACAGCTTTTTAAACTCCACAATGTTCACCTCTTAGTCTATATTCACATCTGTCATACATATTACAGCTGACACAGCCTCGTTTTCCTTTTGATATTTCACCCTTGGACAAGCCGATAACGGCAGTAACTGATTTTCTCGGAACAAGCAACATATTTTCTGTAGTATTAACGCCAATCCTTTTAGGTGCATCAAGTATTTCCAGAAATTTTTGCTGTAAATCAATGGGAAAATCACCATACCCAGGCGAAAACCTCCAGGTGAAGTTATATCCGTCAAGCTTATTTTTTATTTCTTCTTCGGCTTTATTGCACACCTGCTCAACTGCTACTGATGCCAGGCTATCTGCCACAAATGCTTTTGCCATATCCGTAGCTTCATATGTTCTCACAAGCTTATCAACATCTGCTGACACAGTTGCACACAAAAGAACACATTTTGTACAATCTTTCAGATGCTCTTTTATATCCCAGCCTTCAAGTGTCAGAGTTGTATTTTTTATCACAACACCGATCTCACTATGCTCAATACCAAATGCTTTATACACATATCTTGGCTTTATTGCTTTAAGCAATTCTTTTTCACACTCGTCAACAAGCCCTTTAAGCTGTGCAGTTATTTCACCACGCTGGCCCATATATCTGAAGGCTTCTGCACGGTTTAAACTCTTAATTTCCATAACTGCACCTCACTTTTCCTTTATCTTTTTGTCCAGACAGTTATTCCTGCTGAATGGTGGGACTGGAAGTCTTTTAACGTTGTTTTCTTAACAGCACACACAAAAAATCTATGTGATGTATTTCTTGTAAGTCCTGTCAGCTTAGCCGATGAAACATTTCCCACTTCTTTATACTTAGTATATTTCTTTGTGCTCGGATTGTATTTATAAATCCAATAGTTTGTTGCACCCGAAACCTTTTTCCAGCTTAAAGTTGCATAAGTACTTCCTACTGAAGTAAACTTCAGAGCTGTTGGTGGTGTACGTCTTGTAGACACAACCTGTGTTACAGATTTTTCACTCAGCAAACTACCGTAGACAGCTTTTACGATAACTTTATATGTTGTATTCTTTGTCAGCTTTGTAAACTTTATATAAGTATTTTTTGTGTAGTGTGTTCTGAGCAATTTTCCTGTGTTTGTATACAGCTCTACCTTATACTTTGTTGCGTCGGTAATCTTATTCCATTTTATTGTAAGTGTAGTTTCGGTATAATCGCTGATACTGAATTTTGTCGGTGCTGCTGCAAGATTCAAGGACACAGCTTTACAAGGTGCACTTAGATAATCCTTTTCGCCGAAATTTCTATAGGCCTTGACACTGAACTTTCGTGTTGTATATTCAGGCAGATTTTCAGCCACATAGCTATTAGTAAGGCTACTTCCTATTCTGACATACTTACCGTCAATAATCTCATAGATATAATATCCGTCTGCACCTGTTGATTTTGTCCAGGTCAGTTTGGCTGAAGTTGATGAATTCCGTATTGCAGTCAGGTTAGTAACAGGATTTGAATATGTAATTACATCAGCTGAAGTTGAACAATAGCCCTGAATTTTCTTGCCGTCAACATAATAAAATGCTCTGACTGCTACTCTGTAATTACTGCCAGGTTTAAGTCCTGTTATAAGGTAGCTATTAGCATATGCTGATGCAGTACCCACAACATATGACTTTCCTTTTGAATAGTCGTGCAACAATATTTCATAGCCGTTGCAGTTTTCTGCAATTCTATCCCACATTGCTGTTACTCTTGTTGTGCCTGTAACCTTGCCTGAAACGTTTGTGGCTTTTCCTGTAAGTGTTCCTGTAACAAGCTCATCGGACAGCACTCCATATTCACTTGTCATTTCGTTAAAATCTGCTGAGCCGTCTTCATTATAATACGGCACAACCCTGAACCTATATTCAGCACCAACATCGAGACCGTCTATCGTGTATGTCGGCTCATTGCTATAGCCCACAACTGCATAGCCTCCAAGCTCTTCATTATACATCATTATCTGGTAACCGCTTGCTTGTTCAAGCTTTGTCCAACCTAATGTAAGATATGTCTGCTTACGCTCTGTTACAGTTAATTCTGTAACCTGCTTTGAGTTTACTTTTATAGTAAATGAATTGGTTGAATAGCTATAACTATCACCGATTTTGTAATACGCCCTTACGAAAAAGCCCGTTTGTCCATATGGAATCGGAAGTGTTACAGATGTATCGGTTGTCTGTGCTACAGCTTTCACTTTTCCTGTAGCCATATTTTCAGCATATACTTTATAACCCTGTACAATAGAATTATCGTTCCAGGAAAGAGTAATTTCTGAGCCTGTATAATTATCAGCAGTCAGATTTGCAACTGACGGTGGCATTTTTGACATATAAAGTACGTTCATATCCACTACAGTCGGCACACCACTGACACGTCCCTGCCCTGTATATTGCCACATATTATACTCGCCGTCATAGTCAACTTCCGTATTATATCGGGCTATCCATATATCATAATACTTGCCAAGATATTCTCCGTCTATAAGGCTTGTAAGCCAATATTTACTTGCATAGACACCTGCTCTGTAGCCTGCACTTTTTATTGTATTGCAGAAGGTTTTACAGATATTTGTTTTTGCGTTATAAGAAAGATTAGCTTTATCAAATCTTGAACTGCCATAGCTTATTTCTTCTATATCAAAATAAATCGGCAATTCAAGCGTTTCGCCATCAAGCATATCAAGTACAAATTCTGCTTCCTCTTTAGCTTCTTTTGTACTTATTGCTTGTGTAAAGAAATACAGACCGACTGCAACTCCTGCTTTTTTGGCACCTGCAAGGTTTTCTTTGAACATCACGTCTTCAACCAACGCACCATTTACATAGCCTCTGTAGCCTGCACGGATTATAACAAAGTCAATTCCCGCTTTTTTTACTTTATTCCAATCTATTTCTTCATTGAAATATGAAACATCTATACCATAGACTCTGTCTGTTTTATTAAACCTGGTATCGTGTGCAAGCTCTGAAGCACCATAGATTTCAGCCATAGTCATAGGCTGATTCTGATATCTCAGATACAACGGGTCATTTTCATAGTCAGGCTCGGTTTGATGCATACTTTCTTCACTCATAAGACTCTCTGCCGACACAGGCATCAAAGCTGAAAACGACATAATTATTACTAATACAAAAATAAGTATTTTTCTGCTCTTCACAATACATCCTCCAAAAAAATCATATACATATTTAATATATCATATTTTTATAGTTATTGTCAAATTACGTTGACAAGTTGAGAACATTATGGTATCATTTATCTGTACAAAAAGAATAGACACAGTTCATAGCTTATTTAGCTTTGTCGGACATATTACCCGATAATATGTTAGAGGATAAGGGAACACGGTGAGAATCCGTGGCAACAGCCATTGCCGTATCTGGGCTTTGCTCACAAGTCGGAATGCTTATCGTTCTGTGTTCTGCAAAATACTCTTGGGCAAACGGAAGAGTGGGCAGGTGGTACGGCAGGGTACCTTTTATTGTCATTTCAGCACTCTTCTTATGAAGGGTGCTTTTTGCTTATACTTTTCGTGCAAATATAACGGAAAGAAGGATTTTTATGAAAAAAACAATCAAAAGTTTACTGGCTTCACTACTCTGCTTTGCAATATTTATTTGCATAACAGGTTGTAAAGCTGAAGAAAACGAAAAGACAGACGTAACAGACTCAGTTGCTACAAGCAATGAAGAAAAGCTTACAGGTGTATGGGCTGACGCTACATACACAGAGGACGCCGAACTGGGTTCGGGCGATAAGACAATCGAAGTTGAAGTTATCGCTGAAAACAAATCCATTACATTCACACTGAAAACTGATAAGAACAATCTTGGCGACGCATTAATGGAACAGAATTTACTTGAAGGTGAAGAAAGCGACTACGGACTGTTTATTCAGAAAGTAATCGGTATTCGTGCTGACTATGATTTGGACGGTGCATACTGGGCCATAAGCAAGGACGGGGAATATCTGATGACAGGTGCTGATGTAACTGAAATAAGTGATGGAGAACATTATGAGCTCACATACACAGAGGGATAAGAAGCCTTTTCTCACCATAAGGGAAATGACCATATTCGCAACTCTCGGAACACTTATGTTCTGTTCAAAAATAATTATGGAGTTTGCTCCCAACATTCACCTGCTCGGAATGTTCACAATGGTGTTTACCATAGTTTATGGCACAAAAGGACTTGTACCCATTTATGTATTTGTAATGATTACCGGGTTATACGCAGGCTTTGCTCCCTGGTGGATTCCATACCTATACACCTGGGCAGTACTCTGGGGAATAACTATGCTCGTAAGACGCATACCACTTAAAGTCGGTGCTTTCGTTTTTCCTCTTATCTGTGCATTACACGGTTTAGCATACGGAACTTTATACGCACCGTCTCAGGCCATATTATTCGGTTTTGACTTCAGACAGACTATTGCCTGGATTATAGCAGGGCTACCCTGGGATATTACACACTGCATTGGCAATCTTATTGCAGGGCTTTTAATTG
>DEPR01000024.1:13408-15878 GCA_002358895.1 Ruminococcus sp. UBA3387
TTACCATTCGCTTTCTCTTTTATTTAAGTACAACTGTATTTTTGTTGCCAAGAATTTCATCAGGAATTTCAATACCAAGTTCTTTTGCTACTGTTACATTAACATAAGTCTTCAATGACTTATCAAATGTCTTTACTGAAATCTCTCCTGCTGTTTTTTCACCACTCAGGATTTTTGCTACCATATCTGCTGTTGCAACGCCTACTTCGGAATACTCAATTCCCATTGTTGCAAGTCCCGCATATTTTGCCATTTCACCAGATGCAACGAACAAAGGAATTTTAGGCTCTTTCAATGCCTGACTTACTTTATCAAGTGAACCTGATACTATCTGGTCGTCAGGTACGAACACAGCATCACACTTTTCTGCAAGTCTGCTCGCTTTTTCATAAACCTGTGAGGAAGTTGTTACCTTTGTTTCTCTTAGGGTAATATCATTCTTTTCGCAATATTCTCTTAACTCCAAAAGGCAGGACACAGAATTATCATCACTTGTACTATACATAAAACCAAGTGTTTCAATATCCGGCTTAATCTGTTCTGCGAGAGTCAGAATCTTATTAACCGAAATTTTGTCTGAAACCCCTGTAATATTTCCGCCAGGCTTTTTAAGTGAAGTTACTACTCCTGCACCTACAGGGTCTTCAACTGCTGAAAACACAACAGGAATTTCTTCTGAATATGAAACTGCAAGCTGTGCACTGGTTGTTCCGATAGCAACTATTACATTTGTTTCATCGTTTTTAAACTGCTCTAAAATCTGTTCTATTGCTGATGGTTCACCATTAGCATTTTTAATTTCTATAGAACAGTTTTCCTTATCAACATAACCAAGCTCTGCGAGAGTTTCAACAATAGTATCTCTTACTGTATTAAGCTGTGAATTCTCTGTAAGCTGTACAATGCCGATTTTATGTAGCTGTTTTTTTGTGATATTGTAAGTAGGATTTTCCCTTCCTATACTACAAGATACAAAAGATGTTACTGCCAATGCAGAGGCAGACAACAACGCAAAAATTTTATTTAATTTCATTATTATACCTTCCTTTTAAAAACTAATATACCCTTAATATTAAACCACATTACCCCCGATTTGTCAATAGTAATCCAACAATTACTTCCATATTGACAAGGATTTTTTAAAATGTTACTATTATATTATCACATACATCACGAGGTGAAATAATGAAGCTTCTTTTTATTTTTACAGGTGGAACTATTGGAAGCACACTTAATGGAGAATACATTTCCACTGACAGTTCCAAGCCATACAAGCTTTTAGATGAATACAACAAAAAATATGGCATAGATTTTGAATATGATGCTATTCAGCCATACACAGAATTAAGCGAGAACAACACAGGAAGCACCATCAGAGCTTTATGCGAATGTGTTTGCTCAAACCTCACTAAAGAATACGACGGAATAATTGTAACTCACGGTACTGACACTTTGCAATACACATCGGCTGCACTCGGATATGTTATCGGCAACGACAGCATTCCCGTTTGTCTTGTTTCAAGCAATTATCCAATCGAGCATCCAAAAGCCAACGGAATAGAAAATCTTCGTGGTGCAATCAGGTTTATTGAGCTTGGCAACGGACGTGGAGTATTTGTCAGCTACAAAAACCCCGATGACACAATCAAGATACACAGGGGCACAAGATTAATTGCCAGCCAGGCATATTCTGACAGCTTTTACAGCATATACGACACTTATTACGGCAGTTTTGATGACAAATACAATTTAACTATCAATCCTGATTTTTCTGAAAGTACTGACCAGGCGACTCCTCTGCCCTATTCAAAGCTCAATGAGAGGAGCAACGGGATACTCAGGCTTGAATCATATGTTGGAATGGCATATCCTGAACTGAATGCTGACACAAGATACATACTTCTTGGCAGTTATCATTCAGGCACAACCGACACAAAATCCGACACTGCCAAGGAATTTTTCAAACGTGCGTATAATTTGGGAATCAAGGTTTACATCACAGGAGTTTCCCGTGGTGCAGATTATGAAAGCACCAAACTCTTTGATGATTTGCACATCTCATCTCTCCCTGAGGCATCGCCGATAGCGATGTACACAAAGCTATGGCTTTGTGAGGCAAGTGGAATTGATTTTGAAAGTGTTGCAGATAAGTCGGTTGGTGGGGATATAATATAAAAGAAAGCCACCCTGGATGGGGTGGCTTTTTAGTAACAATGACATAAATTTCAAAAAAGTTCAAATCAGTATACCGACCTGCAAGCAAAAAAATAAAGCAAGCCTCAATTTCTTCGGCTTACTTTTATTTTTTGGTCGGGGCGACAGGACTTGAACCTGCGGCATCTTGGTCCCAAACCAAGCACTCTACCAAACTGAGTTACGCCCCGATCTATGTGACAGCCATATCATTATACTACATGATTTCACCCTTGTCAAGTACTTTTTTAAAATTTTTATATTTTTAATAAAAAAA
>DEPR01000080.1:0-2684 GCA_002358895.1 Ruminococcus sp. UBA3387
CTATGTATCTTTGCACAAAAAGCAGGGAAAAATAAATTTAAAATTTAGTGAAAAAATAATAGGAAACCTATTGACAATTATGAAAAAATGGTATAAACTATAATTAGCACTCAAGGATAATGAGTGCTAACACTCAAAAAGTTCAAGTGCTAAAAGTGAGAGGGTGAGCAAATGGATAGCCGAAAACTGAAAATTCTTTCAGCAGTAGTTGAAGAGTATATTGTATCGGGTGAGCCTGTTGGTTCAAAAACAATAATGAACCACGTTCAGGCTTCATCAGCAACAATCAGAAACGAAATGGCTGAGCTTGAAAAACAGGGCTATCTTGAACAGCCTCATACTTCAGCAGGAAGAGTTCCTACTTATAATGGTTACAGGCTTTATGTTGACCAGATTATGGAGCAGAATCCTTTGAGTGATGAAGAAAAAGAAACTCTTGATTCTATGATACCTGATAATGCGGTAACTGAAGAAGATCTGGTACAGTCAGCGTCTATGGCATTGGCAGAGCTGACAAAGTGTGCAACGGTTGTTGCCAATTCATCACCGAGATTTTCCTTGATTTCAAAGGTTGAGGTAATTCCGACAGGTAAGAGAATGTATGTTATTCTTATGATTACTTCAAATGGTAGCATTAAGAATAAGGTGTGCAGACTTGAGTTTGACCTTACACACGACCAGCTTGAATTTTTTGATAACTTCCTGAAAGAAAATCTTCACGGTATCGCACTTGATGATATTTCCGAAGAATTTCTCAATAATATATCAACAGCAATGGGTACATATATGATGTCCCTTTCACCGTTGGTATCGGAGATTTTACAGCTTTCGAGAGAATTTGTATCTCAGGATGTAACAGTAAAGGGCGAGAAGAACCTGCTTACTTGCAAGGAATTTAACCAGAATGAGATTATAAGTTTTCTTGATAACAAGAGGGAGATAATGAGTTTTATTGATGACACTTTCAGTGGCTTGCAGGTAATGTTTTCTCCCGAAAATGACAGCTTTGTAATTCATAATTCATCTATTATTACTGCTCCTTTTTCAAAGAAGGGACGTAACGTGGGAGCTTTAGGACTTATTGGTCCTATGCGACTTGACTATGCCAAGTTTATTCCGTATCTGGAATATTTCTCACAGCGTATAACCGATTTGCTGGAAGAGCGTGATGATGAATATGAAGATTAATAGGAAAGGCAGGCGAAGAACGATGGCAACTGAAATGGAAAAAGAAACAGAAACTCAGGAAGAACCAGTAGAACAGGAAGAACAGTCTTCCAAGCAGACCGAACAGGTGTGTGAAGAAGAGAAGAAAGAAGAATGTCAGCCTGAAAAAACTGAAGAAGAAAAGCTGAAAGAACAGCTTGAAGAAACAAAAGACCAGTATTTAAGGTTGATGGCAGAGTATGATAATTTCAGAAAACGTTCAGCAAAAGAACGCCTTGAAATTACAGCAATGGCAACAGGCAATGCAATCGGTGAGATACTACCTGTGATTGATAACTTTGAAAGAGCTTTGCAGACTGAAACGCAGGACGAAAGCTATAAAGCAGGAGTCCAGATGATATTCAATCAGTTTATGGAAACGCTTAAAAAGCTCAATGTTGAGGTTATCGACCCGACGGGAGAAACATTCGACCCGAATATTGCAAACGCAGTGAATCAGATTGAAGACCCTGAGCTTGGTGAGAATGTGGTGGCACAGACTTTCCAGAAGGGATATAAAATCGGCGATAAAGTAATAAGATATGCAATGGTAGTCGTTGCAAACCCTTAATCAATTGACAATTGAAAATGGACAATGGACAATTGATAATAAGAGGTCAATATTATGAATAATGTTATCGACGAAAAAAGCAAGAAATTCGCAATAAGGATAATAAAATTATATCAATACTTGTGTGATGAAAAGAAAGAATATACTTTATCAAAACAAATTCTAAGAAGTGGAACAAGCATAGGAGCAAATGTTCGTGAAGCAAGTCAAGCACAAAGCAGAAAAGATTTTTTATCTAAAATGAACATTGCTTTAAAAGAAGCCAGTGAAACGGAGTATTGGTTAGAATTATTATTTGAATGTGATTACTTGTCTGACATTCAATATCAAAGCATTCAGGCAGATTGTAGTGAATTAAATAAAATTTTAATTACAATAGTTAAAAGTACAAAAAACAATGAAAATATTTAGACAGTTATAATTGTCAAATGTCAATTGTCAACTGTCAATTGTAAAGGAGATTTATTATGGCAAAGATTATTGGTATTGACTTGGGTACAACTAACTCATGTGTAGCAGTTATGGAGGGTGGCGAAGCAGTCGTTATCCCTAACAGCGAAGGTGCAAGAACAACTCCATCAGTTGTTGGCGTATCAAAGAACGGAGACAGACTTGTTGGTCAGGTTGCTAAAAGACAGGCAGTAACAAACTATGATAATACAGTTATCTCAATCAAGAGACATATGGGCTCAGATTATAAGGCTAAGATGGGTGGTAAGGAGTATACACCACAGGAAATCTCAGCAATGATTTTGCAGAAGCTGAAAGCTGACGCAGAAAGCTATCTCGGCGAAAAGGTAACAGATGCTGTTATCACAGTTCCTGCTTACTTTACAGACGCTCAGAGACAGGCAACAAAGGATGCAGGACAGATTGCAGGGCTTAACGTAAAGAGAATTATCAATGA
>DEPR01000080.1:2718-3413 GCA_002358895.1 Ruminococcus sp. UBA3387
CCTACAGCTGCCGCACTTTCATACGGTATAGATAAGGAAGATGACCAGAAGGTTATGGTTTATGACCTGGGTGGTGGTACATTCGACGTTTCAATCATTGAAATGGGCGACGGCGTAACTGAAGTACTTGCTACAGCAGGTAACAACCGTCTCGGTGGTGATGACTTCGACCAGAGAATTATCAACTGGATGATTGAAGAATTCAAGAAATCTGAGGGAATTGACCTTGGTAATGATAAAATGGCTATGCAGAGATTGAAGGAAGCTGCTGAAAAGGCTAAGATTGAACTTTCTTCAACACCTTCATCAACAATCAGCCTTCCATTTATTACAGCTGACGCTACAGGTCCTAAACACCTTGAACTTACACTTACACAAGCTAAGTTCAACGAAATGACATCAGACCTTGTTGAAGCTACAATGGCTCCTGTTCGTCAGGCACTTTCAGATAGTGGCCTCTCAACAAGCGATTTGAATAAGGTTCTTATGGTTGGTGGTTCTTCAAGAATTCCTGCAGTTCAGGAAGCTGTAAAGAACTTTATCGGCAAGGAGCCATTCAAGGGTATTAACCCTGACGAGTGCGTAGCTTTGGGTGCTGCATATCAGGGTGGCGTACTCGGTGGCGACGTTAAGGACGGCTTGCTCCTCCTCGACGTAACTCCACTTTCACTCGGCCTTGAAACAATGGGTGGCGT
>DEPR01000080.1:3462-9896 GCA_002358895.1 Ruminococcus sp. UBA3387
ACAACAATTCCTACAAAGAAATCACAGATTTTCTCAACTGCAGCTGATAACCAGTCAGCAGTAGATATCAATGTACTTCAGGGTGAACGTGAGTTTGCCAAGGATAACAAGCAGTTGGGTATGTTCCGTCTTGACGGTATTGCTCCTGCACCAAGAGGTATCCCACAGATTGAAGTAACATTTGATATTGACGCAAACGGTATCGTTCACGTTTCTGCTAAGGACCTGGGCACAGGTAAGGAACAGGATATCACAATCACTTCCTCAACAAATATGTCTAAGGAAGATATTGATAAGGCTGTTAAGGAAGCTGAAGCTTTTGCAGCTGAGGACGCTAAGAAGAAGGAAGAGGTTGATGCAAGAAACAACGCTGACCAGCTTGCATTCCAGGCTGAAAAGGCACTTAACGAGTTCGGTGATAAGGTTTCTGCTGATGAAAAGAGCCAGTGCCAGACAAAGATTGATGCATTGAAGGAAGCTCTCAAGGGTACTGATATCGAGGACATCAAGGCTAAGCATAAGGACCTTGAAGAAACTTTCCAGAAGATTGCTACTAACGTATATCAGCAGGCTGCACAGGCACAGCAGGCAGCAGGTGCTCAGGGCTTTGACCCAAATAATATGGGTGGTGCTCAGGCAAATAACGGTGGCGATGACGTAATCGACGCTGAGTTTACTGACGCTGAATAATTGATTTATATATCTACCGCAGAGTTGAAATATACTCTGCGGTTAGACTGTATAAGGGAGTGAATATATGGCAGACAAAAGAGATTATTATGAGGTGCTGGGCGTTTCTAAAGGTGCAAGTGATGATGAGCTGAAAAAGGCTTATCGTAAGCTTGCAAAACAGTATCACCCTGATTTGCACCCTGATGATAAAGAGTGTGAAGCAAAATTCAAAGAAGCTAACGAGGCTTATGAGGTGCTGTCCGACCCTGATAAAAGAGCTAAGTATGACCAGTTCGGCCACGCAGGCGTAGACCCTAATTTCGGTGCAGGACAGGGAGGAGGCTTTGGTGGCTTCGGGGGTATGGACGATATACTTAATTCATTTTTTGGTGGCTTTGGTTTCGGCGGAGGTCGTCAGGCAAACCCTAATGCACCAAGACAGGGAGAAGATATTGAAGCCCGTATAAATATCGACTTTATGGATGCTTGCAAGGGCGTCAAAAAGTCAGTTCGCCTTAATAAGCTTGAGCAGTGTACCGATTGCCACGGCACAGGTGCACAGGCAGGTACATCACCAAAAACCTGTCCTGACTGTAACGGTACAGGTCAGGTAAGAATTACTCAGAGAACACCTTTCGGTAATATTTCACAGCAGTCGAGATGTAACCGTTGTGGTGGTAAGGGCAGAATTATTGAAACACCTTGTAAGAGCTGTTCAGGCAAGGGTATGGTAAGAAAAGCGTCAACAAGAGAAATTGAAATTCCTGCAGGTATTGATGACGGTCAGACATTGCGTGTAGCAGGTGCAGGACATTGTGGTATAAACGGCGGACCAAGCGGTGATCTGCATATACTTGTAAATGTAAGACCTGACCCGATTTTTGAGCGAAAGGGATTTGATATATGGACAGATATTCCTATTACTTTCGGTCAGGCTGCACTTGGTAGCGAGATTGTAGTTCCTACTATTGACGGAAAAGTGAAGTATGATATTCCGGAGGGCACACAGCCGGGAACAGTGTTCAGACTCCGTGATAAGGGTGTCCAGAGACTTTATCAGAAGAGCAGGGGCGACCACTATGTAAGAGTTGGTATCGAAATACCTAAAAACCTTACAAAAGAGCAGAAGGAAATTATAAAGCTATTTGATGTATCCTCTACTGATAAAAATTATCAGAAACGTCAGAGCTTCTTTGATAAATTGAAAGAAAAATTCAAATAAATTTCAGCCGATTGGTTTTATGCCAGTCGGTTTTTTGTTAAGTATAAAAATATTTTTTCTATGCATACTAATTGTGAAAGAAGGTGTGCAAAATGAAAAATTTTGATACAATATCATTGCTTAAAGCGTGTAATCAGGGTTGTAAGTATGCTACAAACAATATCGAAAATTTGTATTCATATATTGAGGACGACAGATTTCGTACAATGGTAGATGATTATAACGATAAGCACGCAAAAATCGGCGATAAATGTCATATACTGCTGAATAAGTATGACGTTGACGAAAAAGACCCGAAGCCTATGGCAACAATGTTTGCAAAGATGGGAACAGAAATGAAAATGCTTAATGATGACAGCCGTGAAAAGGTGGCAGAATTGCTTATGGACGGTTGCCATATGGGTATCAAATCTGTTGCAAAGTATATGAATAAATATACTTGTGCATCTGCGGACAGCCGAAAACTTGCAAAGGAAATCATTGATGTTGAAGAAAGCTTTATGAAAGACCTGGTTGGTTATGTATAGGTATAGGAAGCAAAAAAAAGACGTCAACTTTTGGTTGACGTCTTAAATATTACTATTTATTTTCTTTTCTTAGAAGCAAGAATTACATAAGCACCTGCCAATGTAAGACCAAATGAACCTAAAGCTGCAGAACCTGTGTTAGCACTGTTATCAGCCTTGTTTGAAGAACTGCTTCCGTTTGAACCTGTAGTTGTATTAATAGTAGGAGTTCCATTGCCTGAAGTGTCAGTATCAATTCTGTTTGGGTCAGATGAAGTAGCTGTCTGTCCGGAAACAAGAGCAGAGTATTCACCGTAGAATTCCTTGCCATTATATGTTTTATGAGCTCTTACTCTGAACATATATGAAGAATTGCTATCAAGACCTTTAACTTCAAATGTGTTTGAATCTGAAGTTACAACATTAAGTTCAACGCCGTCCTTGTCAAGAATCATAACATCATAATCGTCTACTGTATCAATAGCAGCCCAGGACAAAGTTACAGAAGAACTTGTTGATGAAGTAACTTTAAGGTTTTCAACCTTAACAGGGCTTACATAAACTGTACATGAAGATGATTTGCCGTTCTTTACAGTACAAGTGATTGTAGCTTCACCAATACCTACAGCAGTTACTGTACCGATTTCATCTACAACAGCAACCTTTTCATCTGAAGAGGACCACACAGGAATTTCAGTTGAATTTGTTGGAGTCAGAGCGGCAGCAAGATGGAACATATCACCAAGCTTAACTTCCTTTTCGGAAAGATTAACTTTAACGTTAGTGGCTGGAGTTGTGTCTTCTATTTCGTATGTTTGGAAATCTGGTAATTCGGAAAGAGTAATAACCTTATCACTATTATAAACTGTCTTCCAGATTGCTTTATCGTTGGCATTGTTGTAGTCGCCGTTTACTGAATATTCACCTGTCCATGACATAAACCAGCTCCACTTTGCATTAATGTCAAACGCTTCGTCCGGATCAAACAGGTTTCCTGTTTCTGAGAGTGCAACGATTTTATCTGACTCTGTGTATTCATTAGCACGGATAAATCTGTTTGAGTTTGGCTGGAAATCATTTTTGTAATTGTAAATATCTTCAGAAATGATGTCTACATAATCGTCACCTGGGTAGTAATCAACGCTTTGACCGTTCCAAACCCAGATAAGGTTGTTGAGGCCTGCAACATTTGCCAGACGGTCATACATCAGCTTCCAGAGCTTGATATATGTTTCTCCGCCTGCTGAACCCCACCAGAACCAAGGGTTATTATATTGGTAGTCACCACCTGCTTCGTGAAGAGGTCTGAAGAGAACAGGAATGTCAAGCTCCTGGAGTCTCTTAAGCTGTTCGGCGATAACATCAATATCACTGACAAGACGCTTATATTCTGCACTGTTAGGATTGCTCATAATTTTTTCAAGGTCAAATTTAGTAAAGTCGACATTTCTTGAGTAGAAAGAGTTCCACCAACGTGGCAAGCCATCATCTTTTCCGTCAAGAAGATATTCGTCATACATTCTCCAGTGCCATGTGAGAGAAACGATACCGCCTGCCTGTGAAACTTCAATAGCTTTTTCAATAGCGATACTGGTTGAGCCGTGCTCAGTAGCACTTGACTGTGAATAATCCATCAGGTCAAGGCCGATGATAGCAGGAAGCTCACCTGTAAGAGCTTCAATAGACTTTACGTCGCTGCTTTGATAACCGTTATCAGCTTGCTGACCGGAAATAATATACTTACCGTAGCTGTCACAGAGGAATTGCATAAGACGCTGAGTTGTACCTGTCGAATTAGAGTTGATCAATTGTGATGAAACTCCACTGTAATAGTCAGTGTTTACTGTAGCTGAATCTGTAATTGTCATGTAGTCAAATTGAATCCAGCCATAAGTTGAAACGATTTCAACTGTGTTTTCACCTGCGTTAAGCTTTACGTTAGGAACGGTAGAAGAATAGAAACCGGAAACTTTTGATTCAAATTCACCATATGAAACACCGTTTGCCTGAACTTTATTCTTTTTGTTACCTAATTTAGCTTTGCTGACCAGGTTAACATCATAGTAACCTGGTTTTTCAACATTAACGGTAAAAGTACAGGTGAAGTCGCCTTCAAAATCTACAAATTTGCCACCGGAAACAGATTCATCTTCAGTTATTTTATATGTATCTGCTACAATAACGCAATCTTCTGCTTCATATTTAATGGGGTCAGCTGCCGAAGCGAAAAGTGCAGAAGGTAAAATTGTAGTTAAACAGCTTACTGCTGCAACACCTGCAGTGATCCTTTTCATAATTTTGAGCATAGTATATCCTCCTTATTAATACTTATCAACATTATATCACACATTAAATAAAAAGTAAAGGGGTGTTTCCAAAAAAATTGTAACTTTTTTTCATAAAAACAAAGGGTAAGGAAAAATTAAATCGATAATCTGAGGAAAGTGGGAATTGTTAGGTCAATTTAGTTGACAAACAGTCGGAAAATGTTGTATAATATTTTAGTATTTAAAAAATGATTTAGGAGTTGTGCGTATGTCAGTTTATCGTATTTATGTTGAAAAAAAGCCTGAATTTGCAGTAGAAGCTGCTTCACTTATCGGTGGCATTAAATCTGCTCTGGGGCTTGAAAATCTGAAATCCTTGAGAGTAATCAATCGTTATGATGCAGAAGGCTTGTCTATTGATGACTTTAAGCTTGCAGTGCCTGTAGTATTTTCTGAGCCTGCTGTTGACGTTACCTATGACCATCTGCCTGAGCTTGCATCTGATGAATTTGTGTTTGCAGTAGAATATCTCCCTGGACAGTTTGACCAGCGAGCAGACTCTTGCTCACAGTGTATTTCATTGCTTACAGGTGGCAAAAGACCTGCAGTTAAATCTGCAAGAATTTATATTGTAAAGGGTAATCTCTCTGAGGAAGAACTGGCTGAAATCAAAGGCTATATGATTAACCCTATTGAATCCCGTGAAGCTACACTTGAAACTTTTGAAACTCTTGATGTAAAATATGACATCCCTACTGAAGTTGAAACTGTTGAAGGTTTTATCTATTCTACTGATGATGAGCTTAAAGAAATGCTTGGCTCAATGGGACTTGCTATGGACTTTGATGACATCAAGTTCTGTCAGGCTTATTTCAGAGATACAGAAAAGAGAAATCCGACAATAACAGAAATCCGTATGATTGATACATACTGGTCTGACCATTGCCGTCATACAACATTCTCTACTATTATTGATGATGTAGACATCAAGGCTGACTATATCGCTGCTACTTATGCTGACTATATCAAAACTCGTAAGAATCTATATGAGGGAAGAACTGATAAGCCTATTACACTTATGGACCTTGCTGTTATCGGTGCAAAGACATTGAAAAAACAGGGGCTTCTCAATGACCTGGACGAAAGTGAAGAAATCAATGCTTGTTCTGTTAAAATCAAGGTTGACGTTGACGGAGTTGACGAGGACTGGCTGTTGATGTTTAAAAATGAAACACATAACCACCCAACAGAAATCGAACCTTTCGGTGGTGCGGCTACTTGTCTTGGCGGAGCTATCCGTGACCCGCTTTCAGGACGTTCATATGTGTATCAGGCAATGAGAGTAACAGGTGCAGGTAATCCTCTTGTTCCTGTTGAAGATACAATTACAGGAAAGCTTCCACAGAGAAAAATTGTTGTTGGTGCTGCTAACGGCTATTCATCATACGGTAACCAGATTGGTCTTGCAACAGGCCACGTTTCAGAGCTTTATCACCCTGGCTATGTTGCAAAGAGAATGGAAATCGGTGCCGTTGTTGGTGCTGCTCCTGCTTCAAATGTAAGACGTGAAAGACCAACAGCTGATGACGTTGTAATTCTCCTTGGTGGCAAAACAGGCCGTGATGGCTGTGGTGGTGCTACAGGTTCATCTAAATCACATACATTGGAATCTCTTACAAGCTGTGGAGCTGAAGTTCAGAAGGGTAATGCACCTGAAGAAAGAAAACTCCAGAGATTGTTCAGAAACCCTGAAGTTACAAGAATGAT
>DEPR01000080.1:9921-11561 GCA_002358895.1 Ruminococcus sp. UBA3387
CGTTGTAATGACTTTGGTGCAGGTGGTGTATCTGTCGCTATCGGTGAGCTTACAGACGGACTTGTAATCAACCTTGACGCAGTTCCTAAGAAGTATGACGGACTTGATGGTACAGAGCTTGCTATTTCTGAATCACAGGAAAGAATGGCAGTTGTTATCGCTAAGTCAGACGTTGAAAAGTTTATGGCAGAAGCTGCAAAGGAAAACCTCGAAGCTACATTGGTTGCAAGAGTAACAGATGAGCCAAGACTTAAAATGAACTGGAACGGCGTTCAGATTGTTGACCTTTCAAGAGAGTTCCTTAACTCAAATGGTGCTGAAAAGCATACAACTGTTTCAGTTGATACTCCTGTTATGGGCAACGAGGACGCTGGCGAAGATACCCCTGACAGATGGGAAGCTATGATTTCAAATCTCAATATATGTTCACAAAAGGGTCTTGTTGAAAGATTTGACTCAACTATCGGTGCAGGAACAGTACTGATGCCTTATGGTGGTAAGTATCAGAATACACCAACACAGGCTATGGCAGCTAAAATCCCTGTACTCAAGGGAGAAACAAACACAGCTTCAATTATGGGCTGGGGCTTTAATCCATATCTCTCATCACAAAGCCCATATCACGGTGCAATTTCAGCAGTAGTTGAATCTGTTGCAAAGGTTGTTGCAACAGGTGGTACATATGAGCATTGCTGGCTTACATTCCAGGAATACTTTGAAAGAACACAGAATAACCCTACACGTTGGGGTAAGCCTTTTGCAGCACTTCTCGGTGCATATAAAGCACAGCTTGAACTGAGCTGTGGCTCAATCGGTGGTAAGGACTCAATGTCAGGTACATTTGAAGAAATCGACGTACCGCCAACACTTGTTTCATTTGCAGTCTCTACTGCTAAAACAAACAATATCGTTTCACAGGAATTCAAGAGAATAAATTCTGAAGTTATCTATATCAAACCTGAGTATGACGAAAACAATGTAGTAAACTTTGAGTCATTGAGAAATGTGTTCAAGAAGGTTGAAAAGCTTATCGCTGAGGGTAAGGTTCGTTCTTGCTGGGCAGTTTCATTCGGTGGTGTTTCCGAAGCTGTTGCAAAAATGGGCTTTGGTAACAAGATTGGTTTCAGGTTCACCTCAACTGTTGCACCTCAGGATTTGTTCCGTCCTTGCTATGGTGGCTTTGTAATCGAGCTTGCCGAGGGCGTTGAAACAGATGAAAAGGTAATCGGTATCACAACCAAGGAGTATACTATCGCAACCGATAGATATACTATTGATATGAACAAACTTGAAAATCTCTGGGCAAATAAGCTTGAGCCTGTTTTCCCTGCAAAGATTGAAGAGCCTGACTATACTCCAAAGACATACAGTTATAAGGCTGAAACAAGAGTAGCTCCTGCAATTAAGGTCTCTAAGCCTAAGGTTCTTATCCCTGTATTCCCAGGTACAAACTGTGAGTACGATACAGCAAGAGCATTTGAAAAAGCAGGTGCAGAAGCTGATATTTTTGTTGTAAGAAACCTTAATGCCCAGATGATTGAAGATTCAGTTAAGGAAATGGAAAAGAAGATTAACGAATCGCAGATTGTTATGCTTCCGGGTGGTTTCAGTGGCGGTGATGAGCCTGACGGAAGTGGTAA
>DEPR01000080.1:11718-13202 GCA_002358895.1 Ruminococcus sp. UBA3387
GGTCTTGTGCCGTATGGCGAAATCGTTGATATGAGAGATGATTCACCGACTCTTACATTCAATACTATCGCAAGACACCAGTCCAAGATGGTTAATACAAGAATCGCATCTAATAAATCACCTTGGCTTGCATCTTGTGAAGTTGATGATGTTCATACTATCGCTATTTCCCACGGTGAAGGACGTTTTGTTGCGACAGCTGAGGAAATTGCAAGACTTGCTGAAAACGGTCAGATTGCTACACAGTACGTTGACTTCAAGGGCAATCCAACACTTGATATTCAGTGCAATCCTAATACATCAATCGACGCTATCGAAGGTATTACATCACCTGACGGCAGAGTTCTTGGTAAAATGGGTCATTCCGAGCGTATCGGTAATGATATCTGCAAAAACGTTCCTGGCGTTAAGGACCAGAAGATATTTGAAAACGGCGTTAAGTATTTTAAATAATAATATAACGATAATCCTCTCATCAATCGGTGGGAGGATTGTTTTAAATCTTATGCAGATATTGACTTTTTAAAGCAAATGAGTTATAATATATTGTTGATAACTATAAATATTTTTAAAGGAGAATATTATTATGAGTGTAAAGACAAATACAGTTTCAAAAGCAGGTTATGAAAAGCTTCAGGCAGACCTTGACTATCTTGTAACAGTCCGTAGAGGTGAGGTTGCAGAGAAACTTAAAGAAGCACGTTCATTCGGAGACCTTTCAGAAAACGCTGAGTATGATGAAGCAAAGAACGAACAGGGTATTCTTGAAGCAAGAATTGCAGAACTGGAAAATATTATTGCAAATGCTGTCGTTGTTGATGATGACGATATTTCTGTTACAGAAGTCAGCGTTGGTTCTATTGTGAAAATCCGTGACCTTGAGTTTGATGAAATTGAAGAACTCCAGATTGTTGGTTCAACAGAGTCTGACCCTGATAATCATAAGATTTCTGACGAATCACCAATCGGTAAAGCAGCTTTGAAGAAAAAAGTCGGAGATGTTTTTGAAGTTGAAGCACCTGTTGGTACTTTGAAGTTTGAGGTATTGGAAATTTCAAAGTAAAGGACATATGAAAGGAAGTTGTAAAAATGAGCGAAGAATTGCTTAACAACGAGCCTGTGGAGGAAATGACACAGGAAGATATAAATATATTGAAGAAAATCCGTCTTGAAAAGCTTGATGATATGAGAGCAAAGGACGCTGACCCGTTCGTTATTACTAAGTATGACGTAACTATCCATAACGCTGAGGCTAAGAAGAGATATGAAGAAATCGAGGCTCAGGCTAAGGAAGAAGCAGGGGAAGATGAGGAGCTTTTCAAGGCTAAGCTTGAAGAAAAGAGAGAAACTGTCCGTATCGCAGGCAGAATGATGTCAAAGCGTGATATGGGTAAAGCTAACTTCATTGATGTTCGTGATAAGACTGACAGAATGCAGATTTATGTTCGTATGAATGATGTTGGCGAAGAACAGTTCAAGGACTT
>DEPR01000080.1:13369-13701 GCA_002358895.1 Ruminococcus sp. UBA3387
CAGGATACAAGATATCGTCAGAGATATGTTGACCTTATCTGCAATCCTGATGTAATGGATACATTCCAGAAGCGTTCAAAGGTTATCAGCTGTATCAGAAAATATCTTGATAAGCAGGACTTTATCGAAGTTGAAACACCAATGCTTGTATCCAATGCAGGCGGTGCGGCAGCAAGACCTTTTGAAACTCATTATAATGCACTCAGCGAAGATGTAAAGCTGAGAATTTCACTTGAGCTTTATCTGAAAAGACTTATTGTCGGTGGACTTGAAAGAGTATATGAAATCGGTCGAGTTTTCAGAAACGAAGGCGTTGACGCAAGACATAACCC
>DEPR01000080.1:13747-14007 GCA_002358895.1 Ruminococcus sp. UBA3387
CAGGCATATACAGACTATTATGGTATGATGGATCTGACTGAAAATATGTTCAGATATTTGGCAAACGAAGTTTGCGGAAAGACTTTAATTCCTTATGGTGAACACGAAATTGACCTGGGCAAGCCATTTGAGCGTCTGACAATGGTTGAAGCAGTCAAGAAATATTCAGGCGTTGACTTTAACGAAATCAAGACACTTGAAGAAGCAAGAGCAGAGGCTGACAAGTATCACATTGAGTATGAGGACAGACATAAGAAGGG
>DEPR01000076.1:0-551 GCA_002358895.1 Ruminococcus sp. UBA3387
TCGCCTTCCATACCGTATTCCTTAGCTGCATCATATGAATTCTTGTAGATGTTCTTCATAATCTGCTGGAGCTTAGCGTCAACTTCTTCTTCTGTCCAGTTGTATCTCATTGAGTTCTGGGACATTTCAAGACCTGAAACTGCTACACCACCTGCGTTAACTGCCTTTGAAGGAGCAATAACAACATTGTTTTCCTTCAGGTATTCAACAGCTTCGTTTGTTGTAGGCATATTAGCAACTTCAACGTAGTACTTAACGCCGTTTGCAACAATCTTCTTAGCGTCTTCAAGACCAACTTCGTTCTGTGTAGCACAAGGCATAATGATGTCAGCCTTTACGCCCCAAGGCTTTTCACCAGGGAAGAATGGTACGCCGAACTTGTCAGCATAGTCCTGAACCTTATCTCTGCAAGAAGCTCTCATTTCAAGGAGGTAGTTAACCTTTTCTTCTGTGCTGATACCATCTTCATCATAGATGTATCCGTCAGGACCTGAAAGTGTTACAACCTTACCACCAAGCTCGTTAACCTTCTTAACTGTACCCCAAGCAAC
>DEPR01000076.1:592-846 GCA_002358895.1 Ruminococcus sp. UBA3387
TTACCGAAGCCTGATACTGCAAATGTCTTGCCCTTAACGTCTTCTCCAAGAGTCTTGAGCATTTCAACTGTGTAGTAAACAGCACCGTAACCTGTAGCTTCAGGTCTGATGAGTGAACCGCCACATGACATATCCTTACCTGTAAGAACGCCTGTGAATTCGTTTCTCAATCTCTTGTACTGACCGAACATATAACCGATTTCTCTTGAGCCTGTACCGATGTCTCCTGCAGGAACGTCTGTGTCAGCACCGAT
>DEPR01000076.1:983-4887 GCA_002358895.1 Ruminococcus sp. UBA3387
GTAAGGCTGTTCTTGAATGTCTGCTCAAAACCAAGGAACTTGATTACTGAAGCACAAACTGATGGGTGAAGTCTGATACCACCCTTGTATGGACCGATTGCAGAGTTGAACTGTACTCTGTAACCACGGTTAACCTGTACCTTACCATTGTCGTCAACCCAGGAAACTCTGAACTGAACCTGTCTTTCAGGCTCAACCATTCTTTCAATGATGCCTGCTTCAACAAAATCAGGTCTCTTCTCGATAACAGGTTCAAGGCTTTCGAGAACTTCCTTTACTGCCTGGAGAAATTCCTTTTCACCGGCATTTCTTTTTTCGCACTTTTCGTATACCTCTTTGAGGTAAGCATTTGTAATTGCCACGTTAATCTACTCCTATCTTAAAATATTACTTAGAATTCCGGAAACTTAACATATTACACCTGTTTTTCGTTCTCCAAAACTCACTGCTTTTACATTATAACACATTAAATCACAAAATGCAAGTATTATAATAAAAAAATTCAAATTGTTTAAATTTTAAGCCGATTTTCTATCAAATTTTAGAAAAATGATAGAAATTGATGTGCAAACTTGCAATCCCAGCTGATTTACAATGCAAAATGAGAGAAATTATGCAAGTATTTGCAGGAAGTAATCTGTGGATATTCGAAAGCAAAATTTCAGGCGACTGCATAGCAAGCTATGTATGTCGCCTTTTTTTATTTATAGAATAAAGCAAATCAGCCCCGAACAGCCCTCGTTTATCATTCTTTCCACCGTTTCACGAAGCTTCAGCCTTGCGTCATCAGGTAGCTTTGCCATTTTGCTGTGAAGCCCCTCATTTACAAGCTCATTCAAGGACTTGCCGAAAATATTTGACTCCCAGATTTTCTGTGGCGATTCCTCAAAATCATTAAGCATATATAAAACCAGCTCTTCCGACTGCTTTTCAGAGCCGACAATCGGTGCAACCTCTGTATTTATAGTTGCTTTCATCATATGAATTGACGGTGCAGTAGCCTTCAGGCGTATACCATACTTTCCACCCTGCTTGATGATTTCAGGCTCATCAAGGCTAAGCTCATCAATAGACGGCATTACAACGCCATAGCCCTTTGCTTCCACATCTTCCAAAGCATCTGCAAATTTCGCAAATTTGTTTTTCATCTTCACAAGCTGGAGAATCTGTGGCATAAGGTCGCTTTCATTTTCGATTTTCAGCCCCGTTGCCTCACCGATAATCTGATAAAACAGCTTCGGATTGATTTCTACGGAAATAACTGCCGAGCCATTGCCCAGGTCAATAGTCTTTACTTCACTGCTTATAATATGCTCACAATCCGAAATATCTTCTGCACAACATTTGATTTCACGCAAATTCTGCAAGGGTGCAGCAGAGGATTTTATATGGCTGAAAATGTTTTCTTTAAGCCAATGCCCTTTATCAAGAGTGTTAATCCAGGACGGCATTTCAATGTTGATTTCCTTGATTGGGAAGGTGTACAAAATCTGTGTGAGGATTGTTTTGATGTCCGACTCCGATAGTTCAAGGCAGTTCACAGGAATAACCGTTGTGTCATATTTTTTGCTCAGGTCAATGCAAAGCTCCTTCACCGACTCAGCCTCAGGGTCAACGCTGTTCATAAGCACCACAAAAGGCTTATTTATCTGCTTCAGCTCTTCGATTACCCTTTCTTCACATTCCTCATATTCATCTCTCGGCAGGTCTGTAATGCTCCCGTCAGTTGTAACCACAAGCCCGATAGTGGAATGTTCGGTGATAACCTTTTGTGTCCCTACCTCGGCTGCCATATTGAATGGTACTTCTGCATCAAACCAGGGGGTTACCACCATTCGTGGCATCTCGTTTTCAAAATATCCGATTGCACTGGGAATAATATATCCCACACAATCTATCATTCTCACATTGAACCTTGCACCGTCCTCAAGAGCAACCTGAACGGCTTCTTCAGGAATAAACTTAGGCTCGGTTGTCATAATTGTCTTTCCTCCTGCCGACTGAGGAAGCTCATCAACTGCACGTTCACGGCGAAAATCGCTTTCGATATTAGGAATAACAAACTGCTCCATAAACTGCTTTATAAATGTGGATTTTCCTGTTCTTACAGGCCCCACAACGCCTATATAAATGTCCCCGTCAGTACGAGTGGCAATATCCGTGTAAATATCTTTCTGCATATATAAATTCAGTCCTTTCCCGTGTTAATTTATCAATGGAATAAGCAACATTCCGTAATTATCAGATTTATCTTCTTCAAGGTCATTTTCCTCAAGGATAGCATTAATTGATGTGGAATACTTCTTGGCTATCTCCCAGATATCCTCCTCACCGTTGCAATAGCAAAGCTTCAGGGCATATTCAGCCTTTTTATCCTTCGGCTTATCGGTACACACCTTCAAATCACTTAGCATTGTTCTTGCACAGGCTTCATAAAGATAACCACCAATCTGCAGCTCAGCCTTCGCCTCAATCGTATTGCCGTCAATCATATGATAAGAGCAATTCTTCACACAAATCTTCGGCTCAACATAGCTGTTCTCGCCCTTGCAATTCTCCGATAATTCAACGTCGTGTTCAAAAGCCGTATCTGTTTCCAGATAAACCGGACATTCACTTTCGTTTTTGCCCATTAGCGAAAATCTCACGTTACCTGAAATCACAAACTTATTATTCTCCTCATCAAATCTTGAAGAAATATTATCTGTATCACACCACACATCATATATACATTTAATCTCCTCTTCGTTGTAGGAAATCTGTGTTGTGGTGCTGTGGGTATCGTTTATATTTACAGGCATACTGTCAATACGGCAATCGCTGTTTTCCATTTCGCACTCATAACAGGTGGAATACGCATCGCATACAACCTCACAGGTGTCATACTTAACAGCAGTACAGTTTACCAGCATCACCAGTTCACATTCCAGCTCTGTGCCGTTCTCCCCTTTAGGCATAATATCGCAACCTGCGGGGCAGATATCCACAAAAGCCTCATAGCCGTCATCAATGCCGTCAACATCAACAATCTGACTGAAGGGGATAGCAAAACGCATAGTTTCAACCGAATCGTTACCCTCATCATCTGTGCAGGTATAAAGCATTGAAATCTCCGCATCTCCCTTTGTTACAAGTTTTCCTGCAATAATTTTAAGTTCACTTGGAAAGACATTGCAATCGGTGCGGATAACCGCATCAACAGGTGGCTTTGCTTCACCCAGCTCCAGATCCTCGATAACTGTAACACGTTTAGCAGACGTCAGCCTTTTTGATGGATATGTAACCAAGGATTTTTTCAGCTGGATATTACCTCCCTTTGCGTCTGTAACCACCTGTTGTTTTTTCTCGCCCACAACCTTTACTCTTGCTGAAACCGCACCTCTTACATCAAGTCGTCTCTGATTTACCACACGGCAATTAACATAATCAGTTCTCGGGATAATCTTAACCACAGGGTTCTGGCACTCCCCATTCAAATCCACAGATTTTGAATAGCTCATTTTCTGTTCGAGACAATTCACCTTAGAGCTTCCCTCACTCTGATAAAGCACTCTTATAAGCACAGACAGCTCAAATGTCAGCTTTTCACCGTTAATGCTATGAGATACAACTCTTGGAATAACACAGCATTTAAGTATCCTGAAAATATCGGGGTTATAATCAGGCAATACGAAATCACGTTCTATTGCCTGTTCGCAGCTGCTGTCGAGAACTGTACGATTTGCCACAAACGTTTCTCGATTTACTTTAAAATCCATAGTTTCCATAAACTAATCCTCCTATAAATGTTGTCAAGGCAACGCTGTATTTGCAAAGTCGGCAGCCGCTGGTCTGACGGTGTTGCCTTTACTTGCTAACACAGTATATTCGGACAGAACCCAAAATATGCTTTAAGGCATAAAAA
>DEPR01000076.1:4918-7277 GCA_002358895.1 Ruminococcus sp. UBA3387
GTCCCCAACCTTTCGGTCGGGGACTTATAGATTAATTAGAAGCCAAGAATATTCTTGAAATCATCAGCGATAATATCACGGAGCTTTGTTGCTGCTTCCTGTGTTTCACCGATTGTTGTATAGTAAGCCTTAATCTTTGGCTCTGTACCTGACGGACGGATAATTACGCTTGCACCATTTTCAAGGTTGAATGCCAGAACATCTGACTTAGGAAGTGTAATTTCTGTCTTTTCACCTGTTGCAAAATCAACAGTTTCTGATGCAATATAGTCAGAGAATGACAATACTTTAAGACCACCGATAACCTTTGGTGTATCTGTTCTCAGCATTGACATAAGCTCTTTCATTCTTTCCATACCGCTTGCACCTTCGCAAGTGAATGAGCTCTGTGAATGAACATAGTTGCCGTACTTCTTATACATAGCGTCTCTTGCCTGGAGAAGTGAAATGCCCTTTGTTCTGTAGAATGCAGCCATTTCGCAGATAAGCATTGAAGCAACAACAGCGTCCTTGTCTCGAACATATGAGCCGGCAAGGTAGCCATAGCTTTCTTCAAAGCCGAAGATATATCTATCATCTTCTCCATCCTTTTCAAGGAAGCCGATCTGTTCACCGATAAACTTAAAGCCTGTGAGTACGTTTCTAAGCTCAACGCCGTAGTTTTCAGCCATAGCCTTAACAATGTCTGTTGTTACGATTGTCTTAACGCCTACAGGGTTCTTTGGCATTGTGCCCATCTTTGTTCTTTCTTCGCAGATGTATTCAAACAGCAATGCACCGACTTCGTTACCTGAGAACAATACATAGTCCCCTTCAGGTGAAGGTACTGCAATACCAACACGGTCAGCGTCAGGGTCAGTTGCAAGAAGCAAATCAGGCTTTACAGTCTTACAGAGTTCAAGACCCTTTGCAAGTGCTTCTTTGATTTCAGGGTTAGGGAATGGACAGGTCGGGAAGTTTCCGTCAGGATTTTCCTGCTCAGGAACTACTGTTACTTCCTTGATACCGATTCTCTTGAGAATAGCTCTTACAGGCTTGTTACCTGTACCGTTAAGTGGTGTGTAAACTACTTTAAGTCCACTGTCTGCAACAAGTTCAGTATGAACGCCCTGTTCCTGAACCTTGTCAAGATATGCGTCAAACACGTCCTGACCGATAAGATTAATCTTGCCTGTTGCAACGCCTTCATCAAAGCTCATAAGCTTTGCACCATCAAACATCGGAACAGCGTTAATCTTACCGATAACAGTATTGGCAACGTCAAGAGTAATCTGACAACCGTCATCGCCATAAACCTTATAGCCGTTATACTTAGCAGGGTTATGAGAAGCAGTAACAACGATACCGGCGTTGCACTGAAGCTTTCTTACAGCCCAGGAAAGCATAGGAGTCGGCATAAGCTCAGGATAAATATAAACCTTGATGCCGTTAGCAGCCAATACAGAAGCTGCTTCCTTAGCAAAAACATCTGATTTGATTCTTGAGTCATAAGCAATAGCAACAGAGCCGTTTTCAAATGCACCGTTTACATAATCAGCAAGTCCCTGTGTAGCACGTCTGATTGTGTAGATGTTCAATCTGTAAGCACCTGCACCGATAACACCACGGAGACCACCTGTACCGAATTCGAGGTCACGGTAAAATCTATCCTTAATAGCTTCTTCGTCCCCCTCGATAGCCTTAAGCTCTGTCTGCAAATCAGGGTCATCAACAGCCTTTTCACACCAAAGCTTGTAAAGTTCCATTTCTGTCATTTCAACCACCTCATATTTTCATTATAATAATTTATAACATTACCAAGTCCATTATACCATATTTAAAGAATTTTTCAAGGGGAAAACGGAAATTTTTAATGTATTTAAAATTTCTCTGCATATTCCATTTCATATGCTAATTCTGCATTACTATCCTTTATTGGAAAAAGCTCATTCTCTACCATTTTCCAGGAATAAACGTCAAATATTCTTTTTGTACCCTCAAATGTAATTTTTATTTCTTCGCCCCTATATTTACAATAAATAGAAAAATATAATTTTCTGCCCTTATAGTCAATTACTTTGTCCTTGCCCTCTTCATCTGCAGGAATACTATAAGTAATATCATAATAATCATCATAAAATCCTGTATCTTCATCATACACCCAGTTAGCCATATTACAATAATGAACCAAATCATCGCTGTATTTATCATACAGATGATACTTGTAGTCATCACCTAATATTTTAATATCCGTTTCTGCTGACGGTATGGTAAGCAACCCCAAAGCAACAATCAGAACTGCCACAATAATTGATACTGAAATTATAATACGTTTCTTTAGTTTTGTCATAATATCACCTTACCCATTATAATATTTTCT
>DEPR01000091.1:0-6390 GCA_002358895.1 Ruminococcus sp. UBA3387
TTTCCTGCACCTTCAGATACACCGAGAATTACAGGTGATTTCAGCTCTTCAGCAGTAAGCAGAATAGCCTTTGTCCATTCAAGATTGTTGATGTTGAACTGACCTACAGCATATTTTCCTTCAATAGCCTTTGTCAGCATTTCCTTAGCAGAAACTAACATTTTAACACCCTCCGTTAATTTATTTTTTAACAACTTAATATATTATACTCTTTTTTACCCCGAATTTCAAGACCGTTTTGCTAATTTAACATTTGGCTTATTATTTCTTCACAATTTGTATACATATCCCGCCTTATTATGGAATTTTTATTGAATAGGTATTGACAAAGGTTTTGCTTTAATGGTATATTAATAGTAACCATAAGTAATTGTGGATTTTTTAAAGGAGTGAATCAACTATGAAAATCAAAAAGATTCTTGCATTTGCCGTAGCTTCTGTGTTGACAGCAACTTGCTTCGCAGCTTGCGGTAAAGAAGAAAAGAAAGCTGACGAAATCGTAATCGGTGGTAGCGGTCCTCTTACAGGTGATGCAGCACAGTACGGTACAGCTGTTAAGAACGCAGCAGAACTCGCTGTAAAGGAAATCAATGACAACGGTGGCATCAACGGCCAGACACTCAAGCTCGTTTTTGAAGACGACGAAGCTGATCCGGGCGACAAGGCTGTAAACGCTTACAACTCACTTAAAGACAAGGATATGCAGATTATGCTCGGAACAGTTACATCAGGTTCTTGCCTTGCTGTAATTGAAAAATCAAAAGCAGATAACATCTTCCAGTTCACACCTTCAGCTTCTGCTGACGATGTTGTAAAGAACGACAACTGCTTCCAGATTTGCTTTACTGACTCAAACCAGGGTGTTGCTTCAGCTGACTATATTGCTGACAACGCAGTTGCTAAGAAGGTTGCTGTAATCTATGACAGCTCAGACGCTTATTCATCAGGCATCTTCAACACATTCAAGGCTGAAGCTGAAGCTAAGGGTCTTGAAATCGTTGCTGAACAGTCATTCACAAAGGACAGCAAGACAGATTTCTCTGCACAGATCAGTGCTTGTAAGTCAGCTGGTGCTGAACTCGTATTCCTTCCAATCTACTATCAGCAGGCTTCATTGATTCTTACACAGAGCAAGGCTGCAGACTTCTCACCAATCTTCTTTGGTTGTGATGGTCTTGACGGTATTCTCTCAATCGAAAACTTCGATACATCACTTGCAGAAGGCGTAATGCTTCTTACACCATTTGCTGCTGACGCTGCTGACGAAGCTACACAGAAGTTTGTAACAGCATACAAGGCTGCTTATAATGACGAAGTTCCTAACCAGTTCGCTGCTGACGCTTATGACGGAATTTACATTCTTGCTAAGCTCATCGAACAGGAAAAGATTACAGGCGATATGGATGCTAAGGAAATCTGCGAAAAGCTTTCAGCTGCAATTTCTGCAGACGGCTTCTCATATGACGGTCTCACAGGTACAGGTATGACTTGGGCTAAGACAGGTGAAGTTTCAAAGAACCCTAAGGCTGTTGTAATCAAGGACGGTGCTTATTCAGCTCTTGACTAATACTTAAAACAGTTAATTAAACCGACGGTAAATTGCCGTCGGTTTTTTTGTTGTTTTTTAGTTGCATTTGTTCAGAAAATGTGTTATAATTAATTGTATATATTTATCTGAAATGAGGTATGTTCTAAATGGGGTTTTTGAATAATCTTATAAACGGAATCAGCCTTGGCAGTATCTATGCGGTTATTGCATTGGGGTACACCCTTGTTTATGGTATTGCCAAAATGCTGAACTTTGCCCACGGAGACGTTATTATGGTGGGTGGCTATGTTGTTTTCACAGCTATGACAACTATGGGAATGAATCCCTGGCTTTCAATAGCTCTGGCAGTTGTGGTTTGTACATTACTGGGAATTACCATTGAAAAGGTTGCTTATAAACCATTACGACAGGCAACTTCCCTTGCTGTACTTATTACTGCAATCGGTGTGAGCTATTTCCTGCAGAATATTGCGCTTCTGATTTTTGGTGCAAAACCTGTAAACTTTACTTCTGTAGTAAACGTTCCAAGCATAAAACTGTTTGACGGTCAGATTGTTATTGCAGGTGAAACATCTGTTGCAATTATCGTTTCTGTTCTGATTGTTATAGGACTTTCGCTGTTTATCAACAAGACAAAAAGCGGACGTGCAATGCTTGCCGTTTCGGAAGATAAACACGCAGCTCAGCTTATGGGCGTAAACATAAACCGTACAATTTCTCTTACTTTCGCTATCGGTTCAGGCCTTGCAGCTATTGCAGGTACACTTCTCTGCTCTGCATATCCGACTCTGTCAAATACAACAGGTGCTATGCCCGGTATCAAGGCTTTCGTTGCTGCTGTTTTTGGTGGTATCGGTTCAATCCCCGGTGCTATGATTGGTGGTATCCTTATCGGTGTAATCGAAATCTTAGGCAGAGCTTATATTTCACCTCAGCTTGCAGACGCTATAGTTTTTGCCGTACTTATCCTGGTGCTTATGATTAAGCCGACAGGTATTCTCGGTAAAAAGACAAACGAAAAAGTATAATAATCTGAAAGGAACGGTTTTCGGTGAAATCTAAATTAATCAAACCTCAGACTCGAAAGAGTTTTATTACATATTTAATGGTTATAGCTGCTTTTATAATAATGCAGACTCTTGTTGCAACAGACAGCATTTCAAGTATGCTTAAAGACCTGCTTGTTCCACTGTGTGTTTATTCAATCCTTGCTGTTTCACTCAACCTTACAGTAGGTATTCTTGGTGAGCTTAGCCTCGGACAGGCTGGATTTATGTGCATCGGTGCATACACCAGTGCTATTTTCTCTATTTCTACTGCAGAATCTATTGCAAATCCGCTTATCAGATTCCCTCTGGCACTTGTTGTTGGTGGTATCTGTGCAGCAATCTTCGGCATTATAATCGGCATTCCTGTGCTTCGTCTCAAAGGCGACTATCTTGCTATTGTTACACTCGCTTTCGGCGAAATCATCAAGAATGTTTTTGCTGCCATTTATCTCGGCGTTGACGAAACAGGTATTCACTTCTCATTAAAGAGTGCAAGTGATATGAATATGGCTACAGACGGAAAAATGCTTATTAACGGTGCTTTGGGTATCAGTGGTACACCTAACGACTCCAATTTTCTTATAGCGGCTATCGTACTTCTTATCACACTTATTATTGCATACAACTTTGTAAATTCCCGTACAGGCCGTGCAGTAATGTCAATAAGAGATAACAGAATCGCTGCTGAATCTGTAGGTCTTAACATCACAAAATACAAGCTTATTACTTTTGGTCTTACTGCTTTCCTTGCAGGTGTTGCAGGTTCTCTTTATTCACATAACTTCTACACCCTGCAGGCTTCAAAGTTCGACTATAACCTTTCTATTCTCATTCTCGTATTTGTGGTGCTTGGTGGTATCGGTAACATCAGAGGAAGCGTTATTGCGGCAATCGTGCTTACACTTCTCCCTGAGCTTCTGAGAGAATTCAGCCAGTATCGTATGCTCTTCTATTCAATCATTCTCATTGTTATGATGATTATAACTTCAAACGCTACAATCAAATCATATATCAGCAATTACACAGACAAGACAAAAGCTTTCTTCAAGAAAACTTTTTCACGCAAAGCAAAGGAGGCTGAATAATATGGCTATGTTGGAAGTAAAAAATCTCGGTATCTCCTTTGGTGGACTTCGTGCTGTTGACGAGTTCAACATCAAAATTGAAAAAGGTGCTTTGTATGGTCTTATCGGTCCTAACGGTGCAGGAAAAACTACAGTCTTCAACCTGCTGACAGGTGTGTATAAGCCAACTGCAGGAGCAATAATGCTGGACGGTAAAAACATTACAGGCAAAAGCACTATTCAGATTAACCGACACGGTATTGCCCGTACATTCCAGAATATCAGACTGTTCAATAATCTGAGTGTGCTTGACAACGTTAAGGTTGGTTTGCACAATCACTACAAATACAGCACTCCTGAAGGAATTTTCAGGCTCCCTCGCTTTTTCAAGACCGAAAAGGCTATGGACAAGAAGGCTCTTGAGCTTCTCAAGGTATTTGACCTTGACAAAGAGGCTGACCTTCCTGCTTCAGGCTTACCTTATGGTAAACAGCGTAAGCTGGAAATTGCCCGTGCTCTTGCTACTCAGCCAAAGCTTCTGCTCCTTGATGAGCCTGCTGCAGGTATGAACCCTAACGAAACAGCAGAACTTATGGAAACTATAAGATTTGTAAGAGATAACTTTGATATGACAATACTGCTTATCGAACACGATATGAGCCTTGTATCAGGTATCTGCGAAAAGCTGTCTGTTCTTAACTTCGGCAGACTTCTCTGCGAAGGTGAAACATCAGAAGTTCTCAGCAATCCTGAAGTTATCAAAGCTTATCTTGGCGATTAAGGAGGGAATGTTAAATGGCATTATTGGAAATAAAGGACCTTGCCGTAAATTACGGTATGATTACTGCTCTTAAAGGCATTTCCTTTGAGGTAAATCAGGGCGAGGTTATTGCACTTATCGGTGCAAACGGTGCAGGAAAAACTACTACACTTCACGCTATTACTGGGCTTTTACCTGTAAAAAGCGGTTCTATTCTTTTTAACGGCGTTGAACTCACCAAGACACCTGCTCACAAAATCGTAAAGATGGGTATGGCTCACGTTCCTGAAGGACGAAGAATATTCCAGAACCTTACTGTACTTGACAACCTGAAGCTGGGTGCTTTCACAAGAAAGGACAAGGACGGAATTGCTAAGGATATGCAGATGGTTTATGACCGTTTCCCCCGACTTGCTGAACGTAAATCCCAGATAGCAGGTACTCTTTCAGGTGGTGAACAGCAGATGCTTGCTATGGGCAGAGCTTTGATGTCTCAGCCCAGCATTATCGTTATGGACGAACCTTCTATGGGACTTTCCCCTATTCTTGTAAGCGAAATTTTTGACATCATCCAGTCAATCAGAGAAACAGGAACTACTGTACTGCTGGTTGAACAGAATGCGAAAAAGGCTCTTTCTATTGCTGACAGGGCTTATGTTCTCGAAACAGGTAACATTGTTCTTTCAGGCAAGGCTTCTGACCTTATCAATGATGAATCAGTAAAGAAGGCTTATCTCGGCGAATAAAACTATTCCCCCGACTTTCAAAGATGAAACAAAACTTCATATACTCAATATTATAGGGAGGTTTATTTATGGCTCGTATTATTACTATTGCAAGAAAAATGGGTAGTGGTGGTAAAACCATTGGAAAAATGTTGTCGCAGGAGCTTGGCTACAAGTACTATGACAAGGAACTTATCAAGCTGGCAAGTGATGAAAGTGGTATTAACGAACGCTTTTTTGAGCTTGTTGATGAAAAGATAAAAAATCCCGGTTTCTTCAGAAGAAAGGGCGTATATAAGGGTGCACTTCTTGACCCTGACCATCCTGATTTCACATCAGACGGAAACCTGTTCAATTATCAGGCCGAAATCATCAGACAGCTTGCTGACAAAGAGCCTGCAATCATTGTCGGACGTTGTGCTGACTACATTCTCAAGGACAGAGATGATGTAATAAAGGTTTTCATATATTCTGATGAAGAGACTGCAATGAAAAACTTTATTGATATGTACGGAACTCCTGAAAAGGAAGCACGCAGAATTATTGAAAAGACTGACAAGGAACGCTGTGAATACTATCTTCACTACACCGGCTGGGACTGGGAAAACGCTAAGAACTATAACCTTTGCCTTAACACCAGCAAGATGTCTTATGAAAAATGCGTGGAAATCATCAAGGGTTACATANNNNAAATTCTGGATAAATAAAAACGGAGCATAGCTTAGTGCTATGCTCTTTTTATACTTATACACAAAAAGCCGATGTGCGTTTGCACATCGGCTGATTTTTTATTCAGTTTCGTCCTTATTTTCTGTTGCAATATCATTCCACCCGATGAAATGATAGCTGTCCAGAATCTGAAAATACTTAGCCAATCTCTCATACAGAGGGTGAGCCTTTTCACCGAACTTTTCGTCCACCAGAACGCCCAGCTCTGTAATTGTCTTATCACCGTCAAGCAACGGCCAGACAAAACTACCCATTTCATCAAGATGTACATAGGTTATCTTAGGCTTTTTGAACAGCTTCTGAAAAATCCTGTTCATCGCTCCCGTATTTTCAATTTCAAGTGAAACCTTGCCCTCATCGTCCGTTGTCCAGTTAATATACTCTGAACGGACAGGCTTTTTTTCTAAATAATTTGTATCAATCTGCTGTTTTTGTTTCTTTTTCATTATTTGCTACGCTTTTTCCAAATTGAGAATTTCAGTACTGAAAGAATGATTATTGCAAAGAGTACAAG
>DEPR01000091.1:6467-14886 GCA_002358895.1 Ruminococcus sp. UBA3387
AAGTCCGAATACTGCAAACAATGCAAGCAGGATACCTACAAGACCTTCACCCGCAATCATACCTGAGCAGAAAAGAATACCGTCATTAACGATTGCTTTCTTTTCGTCCTCTGCACGCTTCATCTTATCAAATACAAGACGGATAAGTCCACCAACCATAATACAAGCATTAAGCTGTACCGGGAGATAAACACCAATTGCAAATGGAAGTACAGGAATACCGATAATTTCGATAACTACTGCAATAAACACACCGATGAATACCAATGCCCAAGGAAGATTTCCTTCCATAACGCCTTCAATAATCATCTTCATAAGTGTTGCCTGAGGTGCACCAAGCTGTTCTGAGCCGAAGCCCCAAGCACTGTCAAGGAGATAAAGTGTTCCACCGATTGCAAATGCGGCTGCAATAACACCTACCACTTCACCAATCTGCTGTTTCTTTGGTGTTGCACCAAGGAGATAACCAGTCTTCAAGTCCTGTGATGTATCGCCTGCGATAGCTGAAACAATACAGATAATTGAACCGATTGCAATAGCACTGCACATACCTTCAACACCTGTAGCACCAGTTAATTTCAGAATCAATGTTGCAATAAGCAATGTAGCAATAGCCATACCTGAAACAGGGTTGTTACTGCTTCCTACAAGACCTACCATTCTGGATGAAACTGTTGCAAAGAAGAAGCCGAATACTACGATAATTGCTGCACCTAAAAGTGATACAGGAATTGCCGGAACAAGCCATACAAGAAGTGTAAGAACTACGATAGCAAGGATTACAACCTTCATTTTGAGGTCCTGTGCTGTACGTTCTGTGCTTGTGTTCTTTGAACCAGCCATACTCTTCATTGCACCTGCAAATGTCTTAACGATAAGTGGAAGTGATTTGATAAGGCTGATGATACCACCTGCTGCCAAAGCACCTGCACCGATATATCTGATGTATGTTCCCCAGATACCACTTGCACCATCAGCAGCAAAGATTTCTGCGATTGATTCTGTACCGGGGTAAAGCACCAGATCTGCACCAAACACTACGATAAGTGGAATAATAACAAGCCAGCTGAGTACGCCACCTGCAAACATATATGATGAAATTCTTGGACCACATATGTAACCTACGCTCATTACAGCAGGATAAATCTGAGTTCCGATTGTTCCTGCAAAGCCTTTAAATGTAACAGAAATTTCACCTGCTACAACCTTGAGACCATCAATGATGAACTTGAATACTGCTGCAAAGCCCATACCTGCAAATACAGTTGAAGCATTAGCTCCGCCTTCTTCACCTGCAAGAAGTACTTCAGCACAAGCTGTTCCTTCAGGATATGGCAAAACGCCGTGCTCTTTAACGATAAGTGCATTACGGAGTGGTACCATAAAGAATACACCAAGTAGACCACCCAGAAGTGCAATAAGTGTAATTTCGATAATACCGGGCTTGTCCATCTTGCCTTCTGCTGCCCATAAGAAGAGTGCAGGAAGTGTAAAGATAGCACCTGCAGCAAGTGATTCACCTGCTGAACCGATTGTCTGTACCAAGTTGCTTTCAAGGATAGAGTTCTTTCGCATAATAATACGAATAACACCCATTGAGATAACTGCGGCAGGGATTGATGCTGATACTGTCATACCAACTCTCAGACCCAGATACGCATTTGCTGCACCGAATATTACGGACAAAAGCACACCCATAATTATAGAAGTAACTGTAATTTCAGGTGTTACTTTATCAGCCGGAATATAAGGCTTAAAAGTTTTCTGATTTTCCATACTTTCTCCATTCCGTCGCAAAACGCGACTGTTTTTTACCTATAAAGTATAGCATATTCTCATTCAAATTGCAATAAAAAATATAAATATTTATAAAATTTGTACTGTTTTTATGCCGTATTTTTGTATAAAGTTACAAAAAAGTATTCCAATTATAAACCACAAGAATTTCAAAGGCTTATTATCCCCCTCAAAGCCCTGTATTTCAAGGAAAATCTCATATTATTCCTGTGCAAATTTTTATTGACTTTTGTGCTTTAATACATTATAATTATAGGGAAAACTTTTTTCAATGTTTTTTTACACCGTTTTACACGGAAATCTACTATTGAAGGGATAGTGTTAGATGGAGAATATTATAAGCTTGAAAAATCTCGTTGTGGAATTCGAGGACGGAGAAAGAATACTTAAAAACATAAGTCTTGATATAAAGGACAAGGAATTCGTTACTTTTCTTGGCCCATCAGGTTGTGGTAAAACTACTACCCTGAGAATTATCGCAGGCTTTCTTGAGCCTACCAGTGGTCAGGTTTATTTTGAAGGCAAACGTATCAACGGTCTGCCACCTCATAAGAGAAACGTTAACACTGTATTCCAGCGTTACGCACTCTTTCCACACCTTAACGTTTATGAGAATATCGCTTTCGGATTAAGGGTAAAAAAATGTCCTGAAAAGGAAATTGTAAAACGTGTAGGAGAAATGCTTGAGCTTGTAAATCTCAAAGGTTTTGAAAAACGTTCAGTAAACCGACTTTCAGGTGGCCAGCAGCAGCGTGTTGCTATTGCAAGAGCTTTGGTAAACAGACCTAAGGTTCTGCTTCTTGACGAACCTCTGGGTGCACTTGACCTGAAGCTGAGAAAGGAAATGCAGACGGAGCTTAGAAAAATCCAGCAGGCTCTTGAGCTGACATTTGTTTATGTTACCCACGACCAGGAGGAAGCTCTTACTATGTCTGACACAGTTGTTGTTATGAACAACGGTATCATTCAGCAGATTGGTTCCCCTACTGATATATACAATGAACCTGTTAACGCATTCGTTGCAGACTTTATAGGTGAAAGTAACATTATCAACGGTTGTATGCCTGAGGACTGCGTTGTTGAATTCACCGGACGCAGATTTGAATGTGTAGACAAGGGCTTTGACCCTAACGAAACAGTTGACGTTGTTATCCGACCTGAAGACGTAAAGGTTATTCCTGCCGATAAAGCTAAGCTTACGGGAATAGTAGAATCTGTTGTATTCAAAGGTGTTCACTATGAAATGACTGTTGACGGTGTTGACCATAAATGGATTATCCACTCAACAAAGGCTGAGCCTGTTGGTGCAATGATTGGTATGGACTTTGATCCTTTTGATATTCATATTATGAAGAAATCGGAGGATGCAGAATAATGAAACAGCTCAAGGTTTTATCTCTCCCATACCTTGTATGGATGGTTATATTTATTCTTGTGCCGTTGGTTATGGTTGCATTCTTTGCATTTACAAATGAAGACGGAACTGTAACCATAAAGCACATTTCCGACGTAGGTCAGTATGCTAACATTTTTGTCCGTTCAATCTGGCTTGCACTTATTGCTACGGCAATCTGTCTTGTGATGGCTTATCCTATTGCTTTTATTCTTTCCCGTATGGAAAAACATAATCAGGGTACAATGCTTATGATTGTAATGCTCCCTATGTGGATGAACTTCCTGCTCCGTACATATGCGTGGATGACACTTCTCGGCAACAATGGTATTATAAATTATCTTCTCGGTCTTGTAGGTCTTGGCCCTTACAAGCTGATAAACACATCGGGTGCAGTTGTACTCGGTATGGTTTATAACTATCTGCCGTTTATGATTCTCCCTCTTTATTCTGTAATGGAGAAAATCGACAAAAGCGTCATTGAGGCTGCAACAGACTTAGGCTGTAATTTCGGCAAGGTACTGGTAAAAGTTATTCTCCCTCTCAGTCTGCCGGGTATTACATCAGGCATTACTATGGTTTTTGTGCCTGCTATTTCAACGTTCATTATTTCAAGAATGCTCGGTGGCGGTTCAAACCTGCTTATCGGCGACCTTATTGAAATGCAGTTCCTTGGTAACGCATATAATCCTCATCTGGGTGCAGCGATTTCCCTTGTACTTATGGTGATTATACTTGTTATTATGACCGTTATGAACCAGTTCAGTCCTGACGATCAGGTGCTTATATAAGGAGGTGCATATATGAAAAAACTTGGCAAGCTTTATATGGCACTTGTGCTTCTCTTTCTGTATGTACCGATTTTTGTGCTTATCGTGTTTTCATTCAATGAAACAAAAAGCCGTTCGGTTTTCAGTGGCTTCACTTTTGACTGGTACATCAGATTGTTCAACAATGAAATTATAATTTCATCTCTTATAAATACGCTTATCATCGCTGTTCTTGCAAGTATTGCTTCCACTATTCTGGGAACTTTAGCTGCAATCGGTATCAACAGTATGAGAAAAGTACCTAAGGCTGTTGTTATGAATGTAACAAATATGCCTATCATCAACCCTGAAATCGTTACAGGTGTATCGCTGATGCTCCTTTTCGTTTTCTTTGCGGCAAGAATGAATCTTGAATTCGGCTTTGTTACTCTGCTTATTGCTCACATTACATTTGATGTGCCTTATGTAATTCTCAACATTATGCCGAAATTCAAGCAGATGGACCCTCATCTTTATGAGGCTGCTCAGGACCTGGGCTGCAGTCCATTCAAGGCTTTCAGAAAGGTAATTCTTCCTGAAATTATGCCGGGTGTGGTAAGTGGTTTCCTTATGGCATTTACTTATTCACTTGATGACTTTGTAATCAGCTACTTCACAAGTGGCTCGACTTCACAGACACTCCCTGTTACTATCTACTCAATGACAAGGCGTAAAATCTCCCCTGAGATTAATGCTTTATCTACACTGATATTTATTACTGTTGTAGTTATTCTTATTGTAAAAAATATCATTGAAAGCAAGCAGGCAAAGAAAAACGCCTCATATAAGGGGGTAAGAGCATAATGAAAAAGCTATTATCCATTCTTACTCTTTCAGCTGTAACTCTCAGTCTGCTGTGCAGTTGTTCTTCCTCCGAAAGCAACACCGAAGAAGAAACAGAAGAAGCAACAGCACAGACCCTTACTGTTTCTGACCCTGAATATTACACCAGATTTAAAGGGAAAGGTTTATCAATAAACGTTTATAACTGGGGTGAATATATTTCCACAGGTGCAGAAGAAGGTACACTGGATGTAAATTCTGAATTTGAGGAGCTTACAGGAATTAAAGTAAACTACACAAACTTTGCCACAAACGAAGAGCTTTATGCAAAACTTAAAGGTGGCGGAGCTTCATATGATATCATCATTCCTTCCGACTATATGATAAGCAAGATGATAAAGGAAGGGCTTATTCAGAAGCTGGATTATGACAATATTCCTAACTTCAGCTACATTATGGACAACTTCCGTAATATGGAATACGACCCCGAAAACGAATACTCCGTACCTTACACTTGGGGTACTGTCGGTATCATCTATGATGAAACTATGGTGGATATGAAGGAAGAGGATATTGACTGGGATTTGCTCTGGAATGAAGAATACGCAGACCAGATTCTTATGTTTGACAATCCTCGTGATGCATTTGCTATTGCTGAAATTATGTTGGGCTATTCACTTAACACAGAAGACCCTGAGGAGTTGAAATCTGCCGCAGAAAAGCTTAAAGAGCAGAAAAGAATCGTTCAGGGCTATGTAATGGACGAGATTTTCGACAAAATGGCAGCAGGTGATGCACTTATTGCACCTTACTATGCAGGGGATGCACTGACCATTATGGAGGAAAACGACTCACTGAATTTCGTTGTACCCGATAGTGGAACAAACCTTTTTGTAGATGCAATGTGCATACCAAATTCTGCAAAACAGAAAGAAGCTGCAGAAATGTACATCAACTTTATGTGTGAGCCTGACATAGCTTTCGCAAACATTGACTACATCTGCTACTCCACACCGCATCAGGCTGCTTTTGATATGCTTGACGAAGAGGTACAGACAGACCCTATTTCATATCCTGACAATGAGCTTATTGCAGAACGCACCACAGTTTTTGTAAATCTTTCAGATGATGCAAACAAGCTTATGCAGGATCTCTGGACAGAAATGAAGTCCGCTGAAGAAGAAACTGTGAACAAATGGCTTGTGCCGATATTCCTGGTTCTCTGCCTGGCGACAGTGATTTTCGTCCTTATAAGGCGTCATATCAAAAACAAAAAAGATATATTCTAAAAAAAGAGCAGTCATATGACTGCTCTTTTAATTTGCTTATTTTTTATCAAAGCTTGGATTGAATGCATAGAAGTTCTTTGCATCAAGCATATCCTGTACCATCCTCAAGCCTTCGCCAAATCTCTGGAAGTGAACGATTTCTCTTTCTCTAAGGAACTTAATCGGATCACGCACGTCGGGATCGTCTGCCAGTCGCAGAATATTATCATATGTGGTGCGTGCCTTCTGCTCTGCCGCAAGGTCTTCGTGGAGGTCAGTCAAAGGATCACCCTTGCTCTGGAAATAGCTTGAAGTGAAAGGTGCACCTGACGCTGCTACAGGATAAATGCCTGTTGTGTGGTCTACAAAGTAAGTGTCAAAACCACTTTCCTTGATTTCTTTAACGGACAGTCCCTTTGTCAGCTGATACAAAATAGCTGAAATCATCTCCATGTGTGCAAGCTCTTCTGTGCCGATGTCGGTGAGTATCGCCTGCACTTCACGGCAAGGTGCTGTATATCGCTGACTCAGATAACGTAAGGATGCTGCAAGCTCACCGTCAGGTCCGCCAAGCTGGCTGATAATAACCTTCGCAAGTGCAGGGTTAGGGTTCTTAATGTTTACAGGGTACTGAAGCTTTTTCTCATACTGCCACATTAACTTTCACCCCTTTCCCAGGGAAACGGTGTTGTAACCCATTCCCACTTCTTGGAATTGTTTGACGCCTTTGCAGTAAGTGGTCCAAATTTTGCTTCATATGCCTCTACTGCCTCGTCATATGCTTTCTTGTGCTGTTCAAAATACGCCAGACCATTTTTACAGGTAGGGTGGCTGTCAAGATAAAGGTTAGCCTCAACCAAAGCAAAAGCTGTTGCCTGTACCTTTCTCATCAAACGCTGTTTTTCAGTCATCATTACAACGAGCAGCCTCCTTTCCGATAAATGGTTTGTCTAATGAGGGAAATACTGTTCCTCTTGAAAGCCCTGTCTCCATATCATATGGCTTTTCCCAGTTCTGGAAAGGTACATATGCCATAGCTAATGGTGTCTCTGCAGGGAACTTCCCTGCAGGCATTGGACAGGCTTTGCAGTCTTTGACATAATCGTTGTCATCATCTGCTCTGAGGATTTTTCCAAGCACTCCGCTTTCGTAAAAATCCATCCAAATCTCTCCTTTTCTAAATTGTTGTTAATGTCGTACCGTTTTATATTATGTCGCATTTCGTCATTTGGTTACAAAAAAAGGACGGCTTTCGCCGTCCTAAGAATCAACATTTAGCCCAATCTCAGCATCTCATCAATACACACTCTCGCTGATGCTATCTCCTCATCTGTCATAATTATTTCAGACGCACCATCATTATCAATACCCTCACAGCTGTTAAGCACGTCCATAAGTGTTGTCAGCCTCATATCGCCACAGATAATCTTCTTTGAAAGCACATAGAATTTCTTTTCAGGAAGCTCATATTGAAGATGCTCTGCAATGCTGATTTCTGTACCGATAATAAATTCCTTTGCGTCAGATTTTTCAGCAAAATCCATTATACCTGATGTTGAGCCAACATAGTCAGCCTTCTCTGCAACTGCAGGAATACACTCAGGATGAACAAGCACCAATGCATCAGGATGCTGTGCTTTAACCTCCTCCAGTTCTTCCAAAGTAACAGACGAATGTACAGGACAGCCACCCTGCAAAAGCTTTATGTCCTTTTCAGGTACTTCATTCTGAACGAAAGTACCCAGATTACAGTCAGGAATGAACAGTATTTTTTCTGCGTCCATCGCTTTAACAACCTTGACAGCTGATGATGAAGTAACACACACATCACACACGGCTTTCAGCTTGGCTGTAGTGTTAATATATGCTACAACCTTACGGTCAGGCTCCTCTACTTTGATTTTTTCAATCATTTCAGGACTCATCTGCTCTGCCATAGGACAGCCCGCACAAGGATTTGCTATATAAACTCTTTTATCAGGAGAAAGCATTTTTGCAGTTTCAGCCATAAAATGCACACCGCAGAACAAAATATTCTTGTTCTCTGCCCCCTGTGCCATTCTGCTCAGCTGAAAAGAATCGCCCACATAGTCAGCTATTTCAACTATCTCCCTGGCCTGATAACTATGAGCAAGAATACATATATCCTTTTCCTTTTTCAGCTTTAAAATCTTTTCCTGAATGTCCTTAATCATCTAATCACCTTATTGATGTCTTTAATATGTAACATAAAATTTAATCTTCGGATTTCCGTCTGAGTCTTCACCTGATGACTCTGCCATAACAATAGTAATCGGAGTTACAGGCTTTGATTCTGTTCCGTCATATCCTGTTTCACGCTCAACTGCCTGGAAATCTTCAACTACGTC
>DEPR01000091.1:14908-15567 GCA_002358895.1 Ruminococcus sp. UBA3387
GTTACCTTTCCGAATGCAGCATAATTTCCGTCCATAAACTTACAGTTATCATTGTAGCAGATAAAAAACTGGCTTGATGCACTGTTGGGGTCCATCGGGTCTCTGAACATTGATACAGTACCTTTAAGGTGTGAAATGTCATTTGCTACACCGTTACTGCTGAATTCACCCGGGATTTTAATACCTGAACCACCTGTTCCATCACCGTTGGTATCACCAGCCTGTGCCATAAAGTTTTCAATAACTCTTGTGAACTCAAGTCCGTTATAGAATCCCTGGTCAACAAGCTTTATAAAATTCTTGCAGGTTACAGGTGCTTTTTCAGGATAAAGTGTCATTTCAAAAGTCAGCTCATCACCGGTAAGTGTTACTGACGGCTTGCTTTCAGTCTGTGAGTTGCCCGACGGCTTTGACGAGCTATCCTTGACTTCGTCCTTTTCGTCATTCAGGCTATCCTCAGCTGTTGCATTTCCGGGAGTATCTTCAGCATCGTTATCGCCGTTGTTCTGAGCATCGCCCTTGCCCTCAGAATCCTTGTCGCCCTTATTTCCTGTTTTATCGTCGCTGTCCTTGGAGTCCTCTGTGTCAACCTTTCCGTCAGAGTTTTCATCTTTTCCCTCTGACTGAACAACACTTGAAGAATCCTTGTCCTTATTGCC
>DEPR01000091.1:15667-16473 GCA_002358895.1 Ruminococcus sp. UBA3387
ATTTTCCAACTGCGTTTCATATGTATCTCCTTTCGTAATTACACACATCCACGATTTTTGTTACTTTTTATTATACACCCTACAACTCAGCTTGTCAATCAAGAATAAATCTCCATTGTTTTTCCCGATATTCCTCAGTTGCATAGCCGATACCAACTCTTGTATCGGTGTGGTATTTATGAGTTTCGCCGTCATCTTCAATCCATATTTCTTTGCCTTCCACAAAGGACTTCAGATTCAGTTCACCCGTTACACCCAAAGCTTTTGTCAGCTTTGCAGGTCCGTTGAAGCCTTCCCCTGCACGGAAAAGCACTCCCTGAGGCTGGTCCACCTCACCTGTGATAACATTCATAAGCCAATGCATACCATAACAGAGATAAACATAAATAACTCCGCTTTTCCCATAAAGCACTTCTGTTCTTTTTGTTCTTCCCTTATGGGCGTGGCAGGCAGTATCCTCTTCACCTCTATAGGCTTCCGTTTCGGTAATTCTCACTCTTATTTCTTCGCCGTTTATTTTTGACACCAGTATCTTTCCTACAAGCTCAGGAGCAACCTCAAGAGCATCACGGTGAAAAAATTCTTCTCCAAGTCGGGTCATTTTAACCACCTCTATATAATTATACTATAAAATATATCCTATTTCAACAGGTACAACAAACCAAAAAACGCTTTCCGAATGGAAAGCGTTTTATTCTATCTCCTGTTCAAGATTATTGAACAAATCCGTATCAAAAAATTCTGCTAAAGTTATTTCAAATGCATCACAAAGAATTTTTATGGTTACAACTCCCGGGTTTTTGCTT
>DEPR01000017.1:0-2070 GCA_002358895.1 Ruminococcus sp. UBA3387
TGAACAGTACCTGAAGCACCGGCCTCGGACTGCATTTCAGCAACTCTTACAGGAGTGCCGAAAATATTTGTCTGACCTTTTGCAGACCACTGGTCTGTAACTTCGGCCATAACGGATGATGGAGTAATCGGATAGATAGCAGCTACTTCAGTAAATGGATATGAAGCCCAAGCAGCAGCATTGTTTCCGTCCATGGTTTTCATTTTTCTTGCCATTTTAACATTCATTCCTTTCTCAATTTTCCGAATCTGGCTATACATCTAAGGAAATTGCAAAAGCAATATAGTCAAATTATCGGACAACAGAACTTTATTGGAAAACCACTCCAAAAAGCTCTGTTTTAACTATTCTATTATATCACCATTCAGAACATTTGTAAATAGCTTTCGTGAAAATTTTCACAAATTTCCACAACTATTCACCTGTTGCTAAAAAAGTTATCAAAAGCCCTTTTCTTTTTGTAAAAAATGTAGTATAATATATGTGGTATTACTTATTTTCGGAAAGCTGAAATTTAGCACGAAAGGATTGTAAAAAATATGAAAAACGAAGTAACTGTAAGAATTTTCAACCGTGAATATCGACTGTTGACAGATGAAACAAAGGAATATACCGATAAGCTTGCAAAAGAGCTTAACGAAAAGATGTCAGAAATTCTCCAGTCAAAGCTTACTCTTTCCGTTCAGGACGCAGCAGCACTTATTGCACTTGAGTGTTATGATGAGCTTGTTAAATCAAGAGAGAATATAGACAAAATCAGAAACCAGGTCAAGGATTATATCGAAGATGCGAGCCAGGCTAAATCTAAGGCTGAATCTGCACAGAATGAAGTATCAAAGCTTCACGAAAGAGTAGCTCAGCTTGAAAATATGCTGAAGCAGAACAACCGTAACGGAAATAACGGCAACAGACCGAATAATAACGTGCCGTATAATACATTCAGACGATAATGGCAGAAATACTTGCACCTTGTGGAAGTGCCGAAAGCCTTGAAGCAGCTTTAAGATGTGGAGCGGATGCCGTTTATCTGGGTGGAGAAATGTTTTCTGCAAGACAGAATGCAACCAACTTCACCGATGATGAGCTTGAAAAAGCAGTCTATGAGTGCCATAAGAGAAAAGCAAAAGTCTATCTTGCAATTAATACCGTTATAACCGACCAACAGCTGGAGCAGTGTCTTGCTATGGTGAGAAGAGCGTGTGAAATGGGTGTTGACGGGCTTATAACACAGGATTTGGCTCTTATCGAGATGACGGAGAAATGCTGTCCCGAAATGGAAATTCACGGGTCAACTCAGATGACTGTCCATACAAAGCGTGGTGCGTTGCAGGCTAAGGATTGGGGCTTTTCAAGAGTAGTATTGTCAAGAGAATTGCCTTTTAATACAATAGCTGAAATTGCCCTCCTTCCTGTCGAAACGGAGGTGTTTGTCCACGGTGCATTGTGTATGTCCGTGTCAGGCCAGTGCTTTATGAGTTCGGTTATCGGCTCAAGAAGTGCAAACAGAGGCTTGTGTGCACAGCCCTGCCGACTTCCAATGACAACTGTCAGAGGTAAGGAGGATTATGCACTTTCTCTGAAGGATATGTGTGAAATTCAGTGGGTAAAAAAGCTGGAACAAGCAGGGGTGGATTCCCTTAAAATCGAGGGCAGAATGAAACGTCCCGAGTATGTTGCTTCTGCAGTTACAGCATATAAACAGGCATCAGAAGGAAAAGAATATGACCTGTCGCTCCTTGAAAGCGTTTTTTCAAGAAGTGGCTTTACAGATGGATATATAAATAATAAGCTTGGCAAGGATATGTTCGGCATACGCCGTAAAGAGGACGTAACTGCAACAGCAAAAGCCCTGCCGAAGCTTCACGAGCTTTATCGCCACGAGGGGAAACGAAGTGAAATCAGTATTTTCTGTAGGGTGAAAACCGATGAGCCTCTCAGAGTTACAGCAACCGACGAGAACGGTATTTCTGTTACGGTAGAGGGTGAACTGCCACAGCAGGCAAAAAACCGTCCCTGTGATGAGGAGCATCTGAAAAAACAGCTGTCAAAGCTTGGGGATACGATTTATAG
>DEPR01000017.1:2188-3540 GCA_002358895.1 Ruminococcus sp. UBA3387
TTACTGCAAAGCTTGACGATAAAAGAGCAGAGACTTTCACGAAAAAGATTGCTTTTGATAAGAGTAAGCTGAGTCTGGATTTCTCTGCAAATAATAAAAAATCACCGAAAATCCGAGTTTCCGTCAATAGGCTTAATCAGCTTGATGGTGTGGATTTTAATAAGGTTGAACTGGTGGGCATACCCCTTGACCTTGTGAAAAAGGCTTTAGATAAAGGCGTGCCGACTGAAAAAATTGCTGTGCTGATGCCACGGTTTACATTTGATGAGGAAAAGGATTTTCAAAAGCTCAAAGAGCTTGCTCATCTCCATATGAGCAGACTCATCTGTACCAATGTAGCTCATCTTTCTATGGCAAAAGAACTGGGTATGAAAATGCACGGTGGCTTCGGGCTTAATGTTACAAATTCATTGTCGGTGAAAAAGCTGAAAGACGAGGGCTTTGAGGATATAACCTGCTCATTTGAGCTGAAATCGGGGCAGATAAACAAGCTTACCGATATCCTGCCAAGGGGCATTATCGGATACGGAAGACTGCCACTTATGCTGACAGTAAATTGCCCTGTGAGAAATTCTGTGGGCTGTGAAAGATGCACAGGTAAGCTCTGGGACAGAACAGGCAGAGAGTTCCCTGTTAAATGCAGTAAGAATCAGGGATATGTAGAGATTTTGAATTCCGAGGTGCTTTATCTTGCAGACAAATTGCAGGATTTTAATGTGGATTTTGTGCAGCTTGATTTTTATGACGAAAAGCCTGAACAGGTGAGAGAAATTATAAATATGTATCAAAACGGCGACAAGCCGAAAACGGATAAATTGACAAGAGGATTATATTACAGAGGAGTAAAATGATATGAAATTGCTTATTAAAAAATTGAACGAAAAGGCAACAATTCCAAAAAGACAGACTGAGTTCAGTGCTGGCTACGACCTTTGCAGTGCAGAGGATATCGTGGTTAAGGTTGGAGAAACAGCAAAGGTTCATACGGGTATCTCAACTGAAATTGAGGGTGATAGGAATGTGGTTCTGCTGATTTATGCAAGAAGCTCAATGGCGACAAAGTTCGGCCTTGCACCAGCTAATTGCGTAGGTGTTGTTGACTGGGACTATCGTGGAGAGATTATCGTTGCACTCCGTAATTCAGGTAAGGAAGATTATGAAATCAAATGTGGTGACAGAATAGCACAACTTGTTGTCGCACCGATTTTCACACCTGAGGTTGAAGAAGTAACCGACCTGTCCGATACCGAAAGAGGAGCAGGAGGCTTCGGCTCCACCGGCAGGGGCGTGCCCCTGCACCAATCCACGATATAAATTTGTTAGTGATTTAAGTTCCGACCTCGCTGTTAATA
>DEPR01000017.1:3580-3763 GCA_002358895.1 Ruminococcus sp. UBA3387
GCTGATGCCCACATCAGCCCGTGGAGTATTGAACATCGTTCGGTGCATAGCCCTCACTCGTTTGTATGATAAACAGTTTTGTGTTCGCAAACAGAATAAGGCTGAATAAAAAGTATAATTGATAACTGCACTAATCCACGATATAAGCTTGTTCGCAGTTCAAGTTCCGACCTCGCTGTTAAT
>DEPR01000017.1:3844-7011 GCA_002358895.1 Ruminococcus sp. UBA3387
GCTGATGCCCACATCAGCCCGTTACTTATAGACATAGTATTAATTTATAAAAAAAGGCAAGATGAAAATGACAATTTACAACGTAAAAATTCATACAATGGATAAAAAACGCAGGGTTGTTGAAAACGGCTTTGTGTCCTTTGAAAATGGAATAATTACCGGAATCGGCGAGGGAATGCCGAGAGCTGTTGCAGAAAATGATTTTGACGGAAAAGGTTGCGACCTTTACCCTGGATTTATTGATGCACATACCCATTTAGGGCTGACAACAAACGGCGTTGGTGTTGAGAGCGAGGATTTCAATGAGGAATCTGACCCGACAGCATCACAGCTTAGAATTACAGATGGAATAAATCCAATGGATACAAGCTTTAATGAAGCAGTAAAAGCTGGTATAACAACAGCAGTCGTTTCACCCGGGTCAATGAATCCTGTTGCAGGGGATATCGTTGCAGTCAAAACTGTTGGTAAGCGTGTGGATAAAATGATAATCCGACCTGTGGGAATGAAGTTTTCTATGGGAGAAAATCCTAAGATGACATATATGAACAGGGACGAATCACCCTGCACACGAATGGCAGTTGCAGGAATTATCCGTGAAGCCCTTTTTAAGGCAAAAAGATATATGGAAGACAAACAGAAGGCAGTTGAGAATGACGATGACCTGCCTGATTTTGATATGAAGTCAGAGTGTCTTATACCTCTGCTCAAGGGTGAGGTAAAAGCACATTTCCATTGTCATAGAGCTGACGATATTTTCACAGCAATCCGTATCGCAAAGGAGTTCGGGCTTAAATATACCCTTGTCCATTGTACAGACGGGCATCTTATTGCTGATGAGCTGAAAGAAGAAAATGCCGAAGCAGTTGTGGGACCAATCATCTGCGACCCGTGTAAGCCTGAGCTTGCAAATATCACGCCGAAAAATGCAGGTATGCTTGATAAAGCAGGGGTAAAGGTTGCAATCTGTACCGACCATTCAGAAGTGCCGATTCAGTATTTGCCAATCAGCGTGGGAATTGCCGTGAAAAACGGACTTGATAAGCAGTCAGCATTGGAAGCCGTTACAATAAATTCAGCAGAAATAGCAGGAATTGATGATAAGGTCGGTTCAGTTGAAGTAGGAAAGGACGCAGACTTCGTGCTGTTTGAAGCATATCCCTTTGAAGTGTTCAGTTCGCCGAAAGCCGTGTTCATCAATGGTAATCTGATTTAGAAGCGTGTAAGGGTTGTCCCTATATAACCAATGAACATACATTAATTTAAGGAGAAACCAATGAGAGAAATTGACGTAAGAATTATCGAGGACGCAGTAAGAGAGCTTTGTATAAAAGCAAATTTGTATCTTCCGAAGGATATGGAGGAGTGTATAAAATGTAACGCAAAGCAGGAAAAATCTCCTGTAGGACAAAGCGTTTTTGATGATATAATACGAAATATAGATGTGGCAAGAGATGAGGTTATTCCAATCTGTCAGGACTGTGGAATGGCAGTGATCTTTATGGAAGTAGGCCAGGACGTGCATTTTGTAGGCGGTTCAATAAATGATGCACTGAATCGTGGTGTAGCAAGAGGCTATCTTGACGGGAAGCTGAGATGTTCAGTAGTAACCGACCCGCTTGAAAGAGTGAATAGCGGAGATAATACACCACCTGTTGTACATCTGTCATATGCCGACGGAGATAAGGTGAAGCTTATGGTTGCACCAAAAGGCTTCGGTAGTGAAAATATGTCTCAGCTTAAAATGATGACACCGTCAGTTACAACAGACGAAATTGTTGATTGGGTGGTAGATGTGTGTGCAAAAGCAGGCTCAAATCCTTGCCCACCAATGGTTATCGGAGTGGGAATAGGAGGCGACTTCGAGAAGTGTGCGTATCTTGCAAAGAAGGCACTCTGCAGACCTGTTTCGGAGAGAAATCCTAAGAAGCTTTATGCCGACCTTGAGGAGAAAATCCTTGAAAAGATAAATAAATTGGGTATCGGGCCTCAGGGCTTTGGTGGTACGCAGACCTGCCTTGCTGTCAATATTGAGGAAGCACCAACCCATATCGCAGGCCTGCCTGTTTCGGTGAATGTGGGTTGCCACGTTACACGTCACGCAGGAACAATAATCTGATTTAAAGGAAGATAGAAATGATAAACAAAACGGAGCAGAATTTAATAGGCTCTTATGATGTTATAGTCGTGGGTGCTGGCCACGCAGGCTGTGAAGCGGCACTGTCATCAGCAAGACTGGGTATGAAAACAGCAATATTTACCCTGACTCTTGACGGTATTGCAAATATGCCCTGTAACCCATCAATCGGTGGAACAGCAAAAGGCCACCTTGTACGAGAGATAGACGCACTTGGTGGTGAAATGGGAAGAGCTGCCGATGCAACTTTTCTGCAAAGCCGTATCTTAAATAAGGGTAAAGGACCTGCTGTTCATAGCCTGAGAGTACAGTCGGACAGAGTGAAATACCATAGCTATATGAAAAGAGTCCTGGAGCAAACGGAGAATCTTTATGTAAAGCAGGACGAAATCTGTGAGATTTTAACCGAGGATAATAAAGTAACAGGTGTTGTAACAAGACTTGGTAACAGATATAATGCAAAAGCCGTTATTATCGCAGGTGGAACATATCTTAACGGCACAATCCACGTTGGGGACTGTTCGTATGCAGGTGGGCCCGATAATGTAATGCCTGCAATTTACCTGACCGAGTCGTTGAGAAAAATCGGCGTGGAGCTGAGAAGATTTAAAACAGGTACACCTGCAAGAGTCCATAAGCGTTCAATTAACTTTGATTTGCTTGAAAGACAAGAGGGCGATGAAAAGATTACAGCCTTTGCATTTGATAATCAGGATGAGCTGAAGAATACCGTGTCCTGCTATATTGCGTATACAAATGACGAAACACATAAGGTTATCAGGGAAAATATTCACCGTTCACCAATGTATTCGGGAAGGATTGAAGGGGTCGGTCCACGTTATTGCCCTTCAATCGAGGATAAAATTATGCGTTTTCCCGATAAACCGAGACATCAGCTTTTTATTGAGCCGATGGGAGTGGATACCGACGAGTATTATCTCCAGGGTATGTCATCATCTCTCCCTGAGGACGTGCAGATTAAGTTTTTGCGTACCATAAAAGGCCTGGAGAATGTGGAGATTATGCGAAA
>DEPR01000047.1 GCA_002358895.1 Ruminococcus sp. UBA3387
AGTTGTCAAGAAAACTTTCTGATTTTTTTGCTTTTTGTATGAAAACACATCATACAAAATGATTTTTAGATTATTTTGTGCATTTTGACACTAAAAAAACGGCTCGGATAACCAAGCCGTTTATTTTCTCTTTTATACTATTAATAATAATATGTCGGAGCTCCTGTAACTGATGATAAAAATCCGGCAAACACTGTTAATGACAAGATTATCAGCACGACAGCTATTACTATTGAAATCGCTGTTATTATAAGATTTGCAATAGCCCAGTTTTTAACCGACTTATCCCTTGTGCAGCAAATTGCAATAATCTGACCGATAAGTGGTACAAATGAACAGAGTAACAGCCAGCCAATCCAGCCACCTACTCCTGTATGGTCATCTACAGGCTGAACAGGTGCATAATACTGCTGTGGCTGAGGTGGAACAGGATTTACCTGAGCTGTTTGATTCTCTCCACACAGCTGACAGAATGTTACATTATCTTCTAACACAGCACCGCATTTACTACAAATTTTAGACATAATACCCCTCCTAATTATTTTTGTACTTAAATTATAACATATAACTATTATTTTTTCAATATTTTTTTACAGTAACAGAATAATTTTGTTATTCACTGCAAAAAATATTTCTACACAAAACATATGGAGGAATGACAATGAATAGTACAAGAATTCAATCTCTCGTGAAGGCCTTGATTATCGTTCTTACTGCAATGCTGATATTATTTATTTCATCTGCTGTATACGTCAACGACACACAGACTACCCTCTCGCAAGTAGGGTCAAGCGGTGCAGAAGTAAGGGCTATTCAGGAAAAGCTTAAAGAACGTGGATTATTCAACGTTGGAGTAACAGGATACTATGGTGAGCAGACCCGTGCAGCTGTACTGCGTTTCCAGAAGCAACAGGGCATTAAGCAGACAGGTGTTGCGGGACCTGCAACACTCAAAGCTCTTGGAATATCAATCGGCAGTATTCCCTCTGCTACTCAGGCAAACGTAAATCTTCTTGCAAGAATTATTTCTGCTGAAGCACGAGGTGAACCTTACACAGGTCAGGTTGCAGTTGGGGCAGTTGTACTCAACCGAATCAAGCACCCTTCATTCCCTGACACATTATCAGGAGTAATTTATCAGAACGGTGCTTTCACTGCCATTGTTGACGGGCAATTCAACGAACCGATTACAGATTCTGCATACAAGGCAGCAAAAGACGCACTCAACGGTTGGGACCCTACAGGTGGTTGTATTTACTACTACAATCCAAGCAAGACTTCGAATGCATATATGCACTCAAAGCCCACAGTTATGGTCATCGGCAGTCATCGTTTCTGCAAATAATAGCTAACCCCATTGGAAACCCAATGGGGTTAATTGCATATTTATCTTTATTTACACATATATACAGTTCAGCTTACAAATTTACGTTTGACATTCACTCATATAATTGAAAAGAAATACTATTTCCATTTGTTTTAGGAATTTTTTAAAAAAACTTTAAAAAAGGCTTGCAATTTTGTTTTTCTTGTGATATAATAAATTGTATTGTGATTTAAGTATAGTTTAAAAAGGAAAAGGAGGTGCAACCTCATGGCAAAATGTCAGATTTGCGGAAAAGGTGTTACTTTCGGAATTAAGGTTTCTCACTCACACAGAAGAACAAACAGAACATGGAAGCCAAACGTTAAGAGAGTTAAGGCTATTGTTAACGGTTCACCATGTCATGTTTATGCTTGCTCAAGATGTCTTCGTTCAGGCAAGGTTGAAAGAGCTTAATATTATTCCAACATCTGAAGACCGACTATATGTCGGTCTTTTTATTTTGCACAAAAAAGGGGCGGCTTAAACCGTCCCTTGAATTTTTAAGCTGCAAGAACAATCTTTTTATTATCGGCTGACGGTGGTGCAAAAATTGAACCACTGCCCGAGTCATCACTCCATATATTAAGATTGCTTCCGAAGCCTTCTGTTGTTTTATTTATCATATCATAATAGATTACTGCGTTTGATATGCTTATTCTCTCTTCTGCATATGAAGACTTTTCGGCAATATAAACGTCATCTACCACACCGTTATTTATTCTTGTTTCAAGTGCCAACTCACTGTATCTTTCATCCGCAAGTGTTTTAAAGGTACCGTGGTTTTCCTCATTATATACCGGTACAGGATTATCCTTGAACACCTGGTTGCAGGAAACGTACTTTGCAAGGTTTTCATAGCCTGTCAGGTCAAAGTACTTATCCTTCTGGCTGTCATAGTAAATTGTATCCGTTACAAAATTACCGTTAGGGAAAATTACTACGTTCTCCTCGTCATCTTCAAATGAGAAGATATCGTGTCCCAATGCAAACTTATTCTCAAAACCAAGCATATTACCCAGTGTCGGCTGCACGTCATACATACCCATTACTTTTGTAATTTCCTGTGGCTCATATCCACCGTCTTTTGACCAGATAATAAACGGTACTTTTCTATTTACATTATAATAGAAATCGTCCACAGGCACATAGCCTTCTTCGTCCTCATCCACAGTTTCATCTGTGAAAGGATTATAATTGAAGTAATATTCATACTGCTCTTCTTTTACCTTTGCATCGTGGTCGCCATAGATAACAATTACCGTATTGTCCAGCAAGCCTTCCTTCTCAAGGTCTTCAATGAACTGACCGATAGCTTCATCGGCATAATGCACTGACTTGAAATAGCTTCCCAGCTTTGTTCCCTCAAGGAATGGACGTGAAACTTCTTCATAAAGACCTGTTTCCTCATTATACTGATTATACTTGAAGTCCACCTCATAGTCGCTTACACCTTCGATATCGGTAAAAGGTGTATGGTTTGTCAGCATAATCATTGTGCCATAGAAATTTTCATTTTCCTCGGCGATTTTCTTTATCTTAGGAATTGCCTGTTTGAAGAATGATTTATCTGACAGCCCCAGCCCGATACTCTCGTCAATAACGAAATCTGTAGTATAGTTAAAGAACTTATCATAGCCAAGAGAATTGTGCAGATTCAATCTGTTCCAATATGAACCGTTATTTCCGTGCATACTGAAAGTGAAATAACCCTTATCTCTCAGCATACTTTGTGTTGTTGTATAATCTCGGTCCCAATAGTTTATTGCAACTGTTCCACTTGATGCAGGCATAAGTGAGCTTGAATAGGTAAACTCGGTATCAGAACTTGTACCAACACTTTCCTGTGCATAGAAGTTAGTAAAATAAAGTCCCTCATCTGCAAGCTTATTAAGGTTAGGTGTAAGCTCTTTCCCGTTAAAGCTTGTATCCATTGCAAACTGCTGGATACTTTCTGCGTGAATAGCAATTACATTCTTACCCTCAAATATATCGGAATACTCATTCGCCTTTTCTTCCTGCTTATCCGCCTTATCAGCTTCCTGCTGTGTACCATAAAAATCCTTGAAGGCAGCTTCGCTTTCGGAAAAGCCCAGAGTCATATTCAGCTCTGCATTAATACAGGAAACAAGGTCGCTTATCTGATATGTATAAAGCCCGAAAGTTGCCATTACATACTCTCTGTTCCATTGCTTCTGAAGTCTTGAATAGTCGGTACCTGTCAGCGTTGTAGCAAAAATTCCTGCAACTGCTACTGACACACACAAAGTACACAAAGCATATTTCTTTCTGCACTTTCTTTCCTGAAGATTTTTGAAATAATCGGGACGTTTCTTTCTGATGAACACATAAACTCCGATTAATGCCAACAGAGGCCACAGGAATATAAAGTCCTTGACTTCCATAATATTTTCGGTAACTGCGTCCATTACTCCACCAAGCTGTGATGCTGTTGACAAAAGGGACACAGACATAAAGGACTTATAATTTGTATAGTAAATTGAGTTGCCTGCATTGAGAATTGTAAACACCACAGTCCAGATAATGAAATATATTATCTGTCTTTTGGGCTTGAAGCAATATGCAAAAAGTCCGATAAACAATGTTACTGCAATATCTGCAAGCAGAGGTTTAAGCTGGTTATAGCTGAAGCCAACAGTAAATGCTCTTAGCAAAAATGAATTTATTACGGCAGACAGCACAAATGTGAGAAACAGAATATTGTTTTTTACATATCTGCTCACATTGGCTGAAATTTTATCAAAACAAATTTTCATTTCTATCTCCTTAAAAAATCATCTATAATAAAAATCAAATTCTATCTAATCCATAGATAATTTTACACTTTTTAATCCTCTCTGTCAACAGATTGTTGCTATTTTTCAGCTACTTTTCACACTTTCACACACTTGCTCTGCACTTATTCACACTTGTTTTGTATGAATTGTTGAATTAATATTATCAAATCAGTTTTTTATTGTAAATTAAATAAAATTTCCACAAAAGGCTTGACAAACATTTTTTCTTTTGTTATAATAATTAAGTCGTTGTGAGCAAAAATATACTTATAACGTTTGAGTTATTAGCTCAGTTGGCAGAGCATTTGACTTTTAATCAAAGGGTCCGGAGTTCGAATCTCCGATGGTTCACCA
>DEPR01000025.1:0-9676 GCA_002358895.1 Ruminococcus sp. UBA3387
GTTTCCGAGGCTTTGACAAATATGGGTTACAAGGTTGTTTCTGCTGAGGCTGAAAAGGTACCTTCAAATTACACAAAGCTTGAGGACGAGGAAGCTATCAGAAAGATGAACCTTCTTCTTGACACACTTGAGGACAATGACGACGTTCAGAACGTTTACCACAACTGGGAGATGCCTGAGGAGTAAATAAATATTTGCATAATAAACGCCCAACCACTGAAAATGTGATTGGGCGTTTTGTCATCTTTTGGGGATGGATTTGTTATTTTGTGGGGTGAGCAAAAAAGTTTATTTAAAATTTCTTGAAATCACTTGAAAAAAGGACAGGGGTATGGTATGATTATTATGTTTAAGTATGATAGAATTATTGTGCCATAAAGGGGCTGTAAAATAAATAATGAAGAAAAGAAATCTTAAAGAATTAAGACTCCACAGGTCAAATGTTCAGCAGTCGGTTATCTCAATCTGTTGTATGCTTCTTATGGTTTCTTCTTTTGCCTGGTTGATTACTTCAGCGATTACAACCAAAGGAGTTCTGCTTACAGAAAAAACTTCGGTAACGTCTTCCGACAAGGGCAAAAAAGAACAGGTGGACAGCGTTATAACGGATATTTCATCCGACGAAATCAGCATAATTGAATCATCTGCCACTGAAAGCAGTGAGATGGACGGAATTATTGACGACGAATTTGAGGACGCTGCTTTTATCGGAGATTCACGAACTGTTGGACTTCAGATGAACACAAATATTCCTAAGGCAAGCTTTTACGCTTCAATCGGTATGAACATAAGCACTGCTACTACCGATAATCTTATTACGCTTGAAAACGGTAACAAGGGTACTGTGCTTCAGGGAATTAAGGAAAAACAATACAAGAGAATTTACATAATGTTCGGTATCAACGAGCTGGGCTGGCCTTATCCTGATGTTTTCCAGGAAAAATATGAGGGGCTTATCAATGAAATCAAAAAGTTACAGCCTGACGCTACTGTTTATGTTCAGTCTATACTCCCTGTTTCAGACAAGGCATTGAGCACAAACAGCGTATTTACCAACGAAAATGTAAATGAGTTCAATCAGCTTATTCAGTCGGCTGCCACAAACACAGGTGCAACTTATCTTGATGTTGCGTCGGTTTTCAAGGACGAAAACGGAAAGCTTCCTGCTGAGGCAACTACTGACGGTATTCACCTGCTGCACGATTATTGTCAGATATGGCTTGAATATTTGGCTGACAACACTTAATACTAATAAAGAAAACAAAGGAAAGGACGATATATTATGAAAATTAAAGAAAAAATCTGTCTTGCTCTGGCTTTGGTTACTTTCGGCTGTGTGGGACTTGCATCCTGCGATGGTGGAAACGGTGATGAAAACTCAAAGGCTACCAATGTAACAAACGAAGCAGTTGACGTTACTGCAGTTGCTGACCAGCTGAAAAATGATATAGCGTATGTTGACGGACTTACAGAGCTTTCACCTGAAATGGTGGAAAAGCTGTTCGGTCTTGCTCAGGGTGCTGACTATAAGGCAGGCAAGGTTTATGTTGGCTCAGGTGGAGCTACTGCTGAGGAAATCGCTTGCTTTGAGGCGAATGACGCTGACGGTGCAGTAAAGATAAAGGAAACACTTGAGCAGAGAATTGAGTCGCAGAAGGTGGCTTTTGAAAACTATCAGCCTCAGGAAATGGACAAGCTCAACAGTCCTGTACTTGTTGTTGACGGAAACTGTGTATTTATGTGCATTTCAGATGACAACGCAAAGGCCCAGGAGATTATCGGCTAAGACATAACTAAATGACGGGAGAATAAAAATTTATGCTTTTCAGTAGTATTACATTTTTATTTGCTTTCCTGGCTTTGGTGTTAATATTGTATTTTATCGTCCCACGCAAGTTGAAAAATCCGGTACTGCTTATTTTCAGTCTGGTGTTTTATGCATGGGGCGAAGCTGTATATATAGTATTGATGCTTGCCTCGATTGCAGTTGCTTATATAACAGGTGTATTTGCAGACAGAAAGAGAGAAAATGCCTCGAAGCACGGGCCGTTTTTTGCTCTGCTTTTTGCGATTATCTGGAATATGGGCTTACTTTTCTTCTTTAAATACACAGACTTTTTCATCTCAAACGCCAACAGTATGTTTGGCTTCAGCATTAAGCTTTTAGGGCTTACTTTGCCTATTGGTATTTCATTCTACAGCTTTCAGACTTTATCCTATGTCATTGACGTTTACAGGGGAGAGGTAAAGGCACAGAAAAACATTGTTACTCTTGCGACTTATGTGAGCCTTTTTCCACAGCTGATTGCAGGCCCTATTGTACGTTATCAGACTATTGAGGACCAGCTTAATTACCGTGAGGAAAGCTTCGGTCAGTTTGCTGACGGTGTAAAGCGTTTTACCATTGGTCTTGGCAAGAAGGTTATACTTGCCAACAACATAGGTTTTCTGTTCTCTGAAATTTCTGCCACTTCACAGGCTGATATGAGTGTTCTGGCAAGCTGGCTTGGAATTCTTGCATATACATTCCAGATTTACTTCGATTTCAGTGGTTATTCCGATATGGCAATCGGTCTTGGCAAAATGTTTGGCTTTGACTTCCTTGAAAACTTCAATTATCCATACATTTCAAAATCAATCACCGAGTTCTGGAGAAGATGGCACATTTCCCTTTCAACCTGGTTCAGGGACTATGTTTATATCCCTCTTGGAGGCAACAGAAAGGGCAAGGCAAGACAGTGCTTTAACATTATGCTGGTATGGTTCCTGACCGGTTTCTGGCACGGTGCTAACTGGAATTTTATGATATGGGGTGTATATTTCGGGGTAATTCTCCTTATGGAAAAGCTGTTCCTTGGAAAGGTACTTTCTAAAATTCCAAGAGTTTTTCAGCATATTTATGCACTTATATTTATAATCATAGGCTGGGGTATTTTTGCATTTGAGGACACAGCTCAGCTTATTGGCAATTTCAGAAATATGTTTTTTGCTAACGGTTTGCCGTTTATAAATGACAAGGCTATACTCTGGCTGACACAATATGCAGTAACTTTTGTTATTCTCATTGTTGCGTCAACTCCGTTGTTCAAAAACATCGGTGAAAAGCTGGCTGTCAAGGCACCTAAGGCTTATGGCTGGGTGCTGGAGCCTCTGGCAGTTGTATTTCTTCTTATAGTTTCAACTGCTTATCTTGCAAGCAATTCGTTTAATCCGTTCTTATATTTCAGATTTTAGGTGAGGTATTATGGAAAAACACAATAAAATCAGAAATTTAATATTGACTATAGTTTTTCTGCTGTTTATTTTCGGCTTTGCTGTTGCAGGGCTTATTCAAAAGGACAGGGAGTTTTCCGAGATGGAAAACAGAAATCTTGCACAGTTCCCTGAATTCTCTTTTGATAGTCTTAAATCAGGAGATTTTACGGCAGGGATTGAAAGCTATATGTCCGACCAGGTTTTTCTCAAGGATAATCTTGTATCCTTGAAAACTGACTGCGAAAGAGCTGTGCTGAAAAGCTATCAGAACGGTGTTTATTTCGGTGAGGACGGCTATTATTTACAGCAGTATACAGAAAACAAGATGCAGATTGACAAGAACATAGGCTATATAAACGAATGGGCTGAAGGTCTTGACGAGGGTATAGCTATAAACTTTATGCTTGTGCCTAATTCGATTTCGGTGAACGCTGACAAGCTGCCTGCACTTTCGGTAAATGATGACCAGCTGAAGTCTGTTGAGCATATTCAGCAGGCTTTGTCCGACAGAATTGAACTTTTCAACGCATATGACAGCCTGAAAATGGCTTCGGATGGCGGTAAACAGGTGTTTTATAAAACTGACCACCATTGGACGGATGAGGGTGTAAGGGCTGTTTTTGAATACTTTACCGGCACGAAAATCGGGAATGACTACGACGCAACAATAATCAGAGATGATTTTTACGGAACGTTATATTCAAAGGCTCCGTCGGCTTTGACAAAGGCTGAAACTATGGTTTTGCCACGTCATAGCGACAAGAATTACACTGTGAACTATGTTAAGGAAAACAAGGTGGCTGACTCGCTTATTGCTGAGAGCTTTCTTGACAAGAAGGATAAGTATGCAAGCTTTTTGGGCGGAAACTTTTCCAGAGTGGACATCAGCTCAGAGGGCTGTGCTACTGACAAAAAGGTGCTGATTCTGAAGGACTCCTATGCAAACGCAATGATGCCGTATCTTGCAGACTATTATTCCGAGATTGTTATGGTTGACCTGAGATACTATCATATGGAGGCTCAGACGGTTGCAGAGCTTGTACAGTCTGAGGGAATTGATGAAGTGCTGATGATTTACAATATGGATTTTATCAACACGGATAATAATTTCTTATGGCTTGATTGATTTTAAATTTGATTTCGTTACGGGACGTTGCCTGCAACGTCCCATACATTTTTTATGTTAAGGAGATAACTATGGCTGAAAAGAGAATACCCAAAAGAAGTGAGATTGCCCCTGAATACACCTGGGCATTGGAGGATATATACCCGACAGATAAGGCTTGGAAGGCAGACCTTGAAAAGCTGAAGACTATGCCTGAGAAAATTCAGGAGTACAAGGGAAAACTGGGTGAAAGCGGAGAAAAGCTGTTGGGGCTTCTTACGCTTTCGGATGAGCTTTCTGTGCTTTGCGACAGCCTTGTGAACTACGCACAGAGGAAAAGCGATGAGGACACGGCAAACTCTGTTTATCAGGCGATGATTGGTCAGCTGATGAATGTATATGTTGAAATCAACTCTGCTATGAGCTTTGAAACACCTGAAATTGTTGCAATTCCCGAAGAAGCTTTAGAGGGCTTTTACAAGGAAGTGCCTGAGCTGGAGCTTTATCGCAGACATCTCACAAAAATCAGAAAGGAAAAAGAACATATTCTTTCTGAAAAAGAGGAAAGAATTATTGCTCTTGCAGGTGAAATGGCACAGGCTCCTGAAAATGTATACAGTATGTTCGCAGACGCAGACCTGAAGTTCCCCGACGCTGTAGACAAGGACGGAAGCAAGCATCAGCTTACTCACGGAAGCTATATCCCGCTTATGCACTCAACGGACAGGGTTTTGAGAAAGTCAGCTTTTGAACAGCTTTATCACACTTATGGCAATTTTAAGAACACCTGTGCGTCAACACTATCAGCTCAGGTGAAAACACTTCATTTCTACTCAAAGGCAAGAGGTTACAGTTCTACTCTTGAGGCATCACTTTCAGGTACAGAAGTGCCTGTAGAGGTTTATCACAACCTTATAAAAGCAGTTCACGAGAATATGCATTATATGTATGACTATGTAAAGCTGAGAAAAAAGCTTATGGGGCTTGATGAGCTTCATATGTACGATTTATACACACCAATAGTTGCTGATGCAGATATGAAAATCAGCTTTGAGGAAGCTAAGGAAACGGTATTGAAGGCACTTGAGCCTATGGGTGAAGAATATCTGGCAATTATGCGTGAGGGCTTTGAAAAACGCTGGATTGATGTATATGAAAATGAGGGCAAGGCAAGTGGTGCATACTCTGCAGGTGCAAGGGTTCACCCTTATGTGCTTCTTAATCACAAGGACACGCTTAACTGTATGTTTACCCTTGCTCACGAGATGGGCCACGCAATTCACTCCTATTTATCCAACAAGACTCAGCCTGTGGTTTATTCTGACTATGTAATATTTGTTGCAGAGGTAGCGTCAACCTGCAACGAGGCTTTGCTTATGGAATATCTGCTTAAAAACACTCAGGACAGAAATCAGAAGGCGTATCTTATAAACTACTTCTTAGAGCAGTTCAGGACTACTTTATATCGTCAGACAATGTTTGCTGAATTTGAGCTGAAAATCAACGAGCAGGTTTCACAGGGCGAGACCCTGACCGCTGAGGGGCTTAATGCACTTTATCATCAGCTTAATGTTGAGTATTTCGGTGATGATGTTGTTATTGATGATGAAATTGACCTTGAGTGGGCAAGAATTCCGCATTTTTACTATGATTATTATGTTTATCAGTATGCAACGGGATATGCTGCGGCTATTGCACTGTCCAGACGTATTCTCAGCGAGGGTGAGCCAGCAGTTAAGGATTATCTTGAATTCCTTAGTGGTGGCTGTTCAAAGGACCCTATATCACTACTCAGGGGAGCAGGGGTTGATATGGCTACACCTCAGCCTGTATCAGAGGCTTTGAAGCTGTTTGGTGAGCTGATTGAGGAGATGGACGGGCTTTTGTCTGAATAATTGATGTTTTACACCGTGCATTGGTTTAAAATGCACGGTGTTTTGTGATTTTTTGGTGAAAGCACTTGACTAAAACGGGAAAAAGTTGTATAATATATGAATTGTAAAGCATATTTATTTTTGTAAAAAAAGTCCCCTTTGGGTAGATGAAAGGAATGTAAATATAATGTCAATTTTGAAGAAGACAGCAGTTGCTCTTACAGCAGTTATGGTTTCAGCCACACTTTTCGGCTGTGGCGACACAAGCTATATTTTGAAGGCTGATGATGATAAGGTTGGTGCAGGTGTTTATCTGTACTATGCTTCAACAGAACTCGGCAATCAGATTACAACACTTCAGTATTCAGGTGTAACAGAAGATTTTCTTGACCAGAAAATCGGTGATGACACTTTGAGTGAATATGTTGAAGAAGTTGCTATGAAGAGCCTTAAAGAACACGTTGCAACAAATGCTAAGTTTGATGAGCTTGGTCTTGAGCTTTCCGAGGCTGACGAAAAGGAAATCAGCTCAATCGTTAATGAAAGCTGGAACACAAGCAAAATTATTTATGAAGCTCAGGGTATCGGCAAGGAGTCATTCAGAGAAGTTATAACAACTTCTAAGAAAGACGCTATGATTTTTGATTATTTTTACTCAAAGGAAGGCGTTGAGGCCGTTTCAGACGAAGATATTATCAATTACATTGAAGAAAACTATCTGAGATATAAGGTATTGTCTTTCCCTAAGGCAACAACAGAGGAAGGCGAGGAAGACACTTCAAAGGCTTCATTTGACAAGTATCTTGAAAAGGCTAAGGATGTAACTTTTGAAGATTTTGACAAGCTGATTGAGGAATATGAAAAGGAAACTGCTGAAGAAACTGAAGAAGCTACTGATACTGAAGTAGATACAGACGCAGAAGAAACAGAAAAGGATCCATATGTAAACGAACAGCTTTCAAATTATGCTCAGGTTGACGAGGAGGCTGAAGATACATTCAGCGTAGTTCTCAAGGAACTCAAGGGTATGGAAAACGGTGCTGTTTCAAGCTACGAGGACGAATATGCATATTACATCTACATCAAGGGTGCAATAACAGGCAGAAGCAAGGAATATACAGAAGAGGACAATCGTCTTACAACACTTCAGGAAATGAAGGGCGAAGAATTCCAGGGTAAGGTTGACGAATGGGTTAAGGCTTTGAAGGTTGACATCAATGACAAGGCTATTGACCGTTATTCTGTTGAAACTATCCTTGAAAAGATGGAAAACGCATCTAAGTAATGAAAAATCGGGGTATGCAAAATGCATACCCTTTTTTGGCTTCTTGAAAGGAGATAGTTATGGGCTTCAGGGAAAAGCTCCGTCAATTTATGATGGGCAGATATGGAATGGACAGTCTGGGTTATTTTATGTGCATAACTTATCTGGTGATTGCATTTTTAAATCTGTTTTTTGTATCAAGGCTTCTGTATTTTATTAATCTTGTGCTGATAGCAATTTTTGTTTTCAGATTTTTGTCCGGGAACACCACGAAGAGATACAACGAAAACCTGAAATTTCAGCAGATAAAGGGCAAGGTTAAAGGCTTATTCAGCAAGTCAAAGTCAAGGGCAGAACAGAACAAGGACTACTGTTTCAAGCGTTGCCCTAACTGTGGAAAGACTCTCAGGTTGCCGAGGAAAAGGGGCAGACACGGTACACGCTGTCCTGTATGCGGCTGCAGTTTCAAGGTTACGGTCTGGTTCGGAAACAAATAGACTTGCATAGACAATCCCGTATTACGCATAGGATATACAAATCTTATGGTAATGCGGGAGGTTTTTTATGCTTGCGTTTTTATTCGATTTAATTGCAAATCACTTTCTGTTTTTTGCTTTGCACTTTGAAAGCAGAAGCGTATTCCCAAAGCCATTGACGGCAAAGCAGGAACACGAATATTTTTTGAAAATGGCTGAGGGGGACACAAATGCGAGGGATAAGCTGATAGAACACAATCTTCGGCTTGTTGCACACATTATAAAGAAATACTATGCCAACTCCCACGAGCAGGAGGACCTTATTTCTATTGGTACAATAGGGCTTATAAAGGCTGTTTCCACTTTTGACTACACAAAGGGTTGTCGGTTTGCGACCTATGGAAGCAGGTGTGTGGAAAACGAGATACTTATGCATTTCCGTGGGCTGAAAAAGACGGCAGGCGAGCTACATTTTGACGAACCTATCGAAGTGGACAGAAACGGAAATCAGCTGACACTTATGGACATAATTTCCGACGGTATATCGGTTGACGACCAGATAGAAATGAAAATCAGGTCGGAGCAGTTATACAGACACATAGACGACTGTCTCACCGACAGGGAACGTGAGATAGTCATTATGCGATACGGGCTTGACGGCAACGCACCCCTTACTCAGCGTGAGGTTGCAAAGAAGCTTGGAATTTCAAGGTCATACGTTTCCCGTATCGAGAAAAAGGCGTTGCTTGAACTTAGAGCAAAATTTGAAACATAAAAAGCCTGCACGATTTGTGCAGGCTTAATTTTATATAAATCGTTCCAATGCTTCAAGCATTGCGTCCATTTCGTCATCTGTGCCGATTGTTATTCTGAGATAATTTTCAATTCTCGGCTTGTTGAAGTAACGGACAAATATTTTCTGCGATTTCAGATACTCGAAAATATCCTTTGCCTTATGCTCAGGGTGAGTAGCGAACAGGAAGTTCGTGCTACTGTCAAGGACGGCAAATCCCATTTTGGTCATTGCTTTTGCTACTCTTTCACGGGTGGTTATTATCTTTGAAACGGTATTTTCAAAATACTCTCTGTCCTTGATTGACTCGATACCCGTTAAAATAGCGATACTGTCCATAGGATATGAGTTGTATGAGTCTTTAACTGCGTCCATATATGAGATGAGCTGCGGATTTGCAAAGGCTGCGGCAACTCTCATTCCCGCCATTGAACGGGATTTTGAGAAGGTCTGGGTTACAACAAGGTTGTCATATTCCTTCACAAGTTCCACTGCTGAATAGCCACCGAAATCTACATAGGCTTCGTCAATAATAACTATACAATCACGGTTATGCTCCAGCAAATCTACGATAAAATCCTTTAACTCGCCTACTGATGTGGGTGCGTTCGGGTTTGGAATTACAACACCACCATTTGGTGCATAATAGTCCTCAACGTTTATTCTGAAATTCTCGTCAACAGGAAAAGTTTTTGACGGAATTTTCAGAAGCTCACACCACACGGGATAAAACGAATAGGTGATGTCGGGATAAACAATAGGCAGGTCAGAGTTGAAAAAAGCTCTGAAAGCTGTTGCAAGCACATCATCTGAGCCGTTTCCCGTAAAGACGTTTTCTCTTTTCAGTCCATAATAATCAGCTATAGCTTCACGCAAAATACCTGCATCAATAGGTGGATATTTTTTCAG
>DEPR01000025.1:9790-16258 GCA_002358895.1 Ruminococcus sp. UBA3387
GCAACATACGGCTCTATATTTATAAGGTTTTTCTGCCAGGGTTTTTCTATCATTTTTTGTTCCTCCGTTTATTCTTCTGTGCCAATCAGCTTGATTGACATATCCGAATCAAGCTTATCAACCTCTCTGAGCTTACGGTTGATTTGTCTTGTTCTTACGCCAACCAGCTTATCAAGCTCCTCGTCAACCTTTCTTATTCTATCCTTTGCAGATGTAAGCACCTTTTCAAAGGTTTCAAACTCGGTCTTGACTGCACCGAGAACCTGCCACACTTCGCCGCTGCGTTTCTGTATTGCAAGGGTTCTGAAGCCCATCTGAAGTGAATTGAGCATTGCAGCCATTGTAGACGGACCTGCAATATTCACCTGATAGTCCTTCTGCAAAATTTCAACAAGCCCGTGGTTTACAACCTCTGCATAAAGCCCCTCAAAAGGCAAAAACATTATTGCAAAGTTTGTTGTATAAGGTGGGCAGATATATTTATCTTTAATATCCTTGGCACATTTTTTGATAATTGTTTCAAGGTTTTTATATGCTGTTTTAACGGCATCTGCTGAGCCTGATTCATATGCGTCCTGAAGTGAAGCATATGTATCTCCCGGGAATTTTGAGTCAATAGGCAGGTAGATATGTTCACCCTCTACGTTGCCCGGAAGCTTAACTGCATATTCAACACGGTTTGTGCTGTTTGGAACTGTAGGGACTTCGGTGTCATACTGGTCAGGCGTAAGAATTTCCTGAAGAATTGCACCCAGCTGGATTTCACCGAGAATACCTCTTGTCTTTACATTTGAAAGGACTTTTTTAAGGTCGCCGACACCTGTAGCAAGATTCTGCATTTCGCCAAGCCCCTTATAAACCTCCTCAAGACGTTCACTTACAAGCTTAAAGGACTGGTTCATCTTATCTTCAAGGGTTTTCTGGAGCTTTTCGTCAACGGTTGTTCTGATTTCGTCCAGCTTTTTATTATTATCCTCCTGGATATAGTTAAGCTGTTTTGAGATTGTACCTCTCATTGCTTCAAGCTTCTGCTCGTTATTTGCTTCAAGAGTTTTGAAACGGTTTTCAAGGTTTTTCATCTGTGCAGAAACAGCTTCACTCATAGCCTGCTGTTTATCGGTAACAGACTTGTCCATATCTTCAATACGCTTGCTCTGTCCGTCAAAGGCAATACGCTGATTTTCAATCATCAGGTCTCCCAGGTTTTTCACCGAGTTCTGTATATTTGTTGTGATTTCCTGACGCTGTTCACGCAGGTTTGCAGAGTTTTCCGATTTCAGCTTTTCCAGCTGTTCAGACAACTCTTTAAATGATTTATCATCGCTTTTGCCTGATTTTATAATCACAACAACCAACAAAACGATTGCAACAATTATACACACTAAAATTGCTATATCCATTTCAACATCTCCTGCTTTTAATATTTCATATACTATCAACAGTATACCATATCTTTGCTTTTTTTACAAGTCGGTGTCTTGAAAATAGTGCATAAATATGGTATCATAAAAATATATACGGGAAAGGAGTGGGTTATATGTTGCCTCAGCAGATGGAAAAGGAAATAACATATGTAAAGGGCGTTGGGCCGAAACGTGCCGAGTGTTATGAAAAACTGGGCATAAAGACTGTTCACGACCTGCTTAACCACTTCCCGAGAAATTATATTGACTTTTCAAATCCTCTTTCCATAAGAGAGGCAGCCTTATCACCTGAAGATGCTGTTGCCATAAGGGGCAGGGTTGTAAAAAAGCTATCGGGTGCAAGGATAAGAAAGGGACTTACCATATACAAGGTTATTTTTACTGATGACCGCACCGATCTTACTATTATTATATACAACAGTGAATTTGCCTTTAATCAGCTGAAAGCGGGCGAGGAATATATTATCTACGGCAAGGTTACGGGTAATCTTATCAGGCACGAGATAACAAACCCTCTGGTTATGCCAATAGATTTTCCTGACAAGATACAACCTGTTTATTCTCTTACTGAGGGGCTTTCCCAAAACCTTGTCAGACAGGCTATGCACAACGCTTTATCGGCTTTTGATGACAAGATTTATGAGCCTATGCCAAAGGAGATTATGTCGGAATTTTCTTTGTGTTCATACAATTTTGCTCTGGAGAACATTCACTTTCCAAAGGATTTCCATTCCTGTCAGATTGCAAAAAAACGACTTGTTTTTGACGAGCTTCTGACGTTACAGCTTGGAATGCATATGATGAAAAACCGTACGCAGAATTCCACAGGCTGTCAGATGACGAATATAGATATTTCTGAGTTTTACAACGCTTTGCCGTTTGAGTTGACAAAAGGTCAGAGAGACGCCATAGAGGACTGTATGGGGGATATGTGCAAAAGCTACCCTATGAATCGCCTTGTTCAGGGTGATGTTGGTTCAGGTAAGACAGCTGTTGCTGCAGGAGCAGCATATTTTGCCCACAAAAACGGCTTCCAGACGGCAATTATGGCTCCCACCGAAATACTTGCTATTCAGCATTATCAGACCTTATCGGAATTTCTTGAGCCGTTGGGCATAAAGGTTGCTCTGCTTACAGGGTCGCTTACGCCCAAGCAGAAAAGGACTTTGAAAGAGCAGATTGCCAACGGCGAATACAGCGTTATTGCGGGGACTCACGCACTTGTTCAGCAGTCAACGGAATTCAGACGATTGGGGCTTGTGATTACAGATGAACAGCATCGTTTCGGAGTTGAACAGCGTGCAACACTTGCGAAAAAGGGCGAAAATCCACACAAGCTGGTTATGTCGGCAACACCTATTCCGAGAACTCTTGCAATGATGATATACGGAGACCTGGATATTTCAATATTATCTGAGCTTCCCAAGGGCAGACAGCCTGTTGAGACTTATGCTGTTACAGGCAAACTGAGAAAGCGTGCTTTCGGTTTTGTAAGAGAACGACTTGATGAGGGCAGGCAGGGGTATATAGTTTGTCCTATGATTGAAGAAAACGAAATGGACCTTCAGGACGTAAAAAGCTATGCAAAAAAGCTGTCCGAGGAGGATTTCAAGAATTACAGGGTAGGGCTTCTTCACGGAAAGCTGTCTCCTGCAGAAAAAGAACAGATAATGGCTGATTTCAAGGCACACAACATAGATTTGCTGGTATCAACCACGGTAATTGAGGTTGGAGTCGACGTGCCCAATGCTGTTGTAATGTTGATTGAAAATGCTGACAGATTCGGACTTTCACAGCTTCATCAGCTGAGAGGACGTGTCGGACGTGGAAAGCATCAGTCATATTGTATCCTTGTTACGGACAACGTAACCGAGGACAGCCGAAAAAGGCTTAGAATACTCACTAAAATTCACGATGGCTTTAAGATATCCGAAGAAGATTTAAAGCTTCGTGGTCCCGGAGACTTTTTCGGCAGTAGACAGCACGGCTTGCCACCGCTTAAAATCGCTGATATGTCAGAGGATTTTCAGGTGTTGAAGCTTGCTCAAAAGGCGGCTCAGATGATAACCACTGCTGACCCTGAGCTGAAAAAGCCTGAAAACCGTGAGATAAAACAGCTTGCAAAAATGCTTTTTGAAAATAAACTGATTGACTAAGAAAGGGTGTAGATTATGGAAAAGAGTTTGAAACAGCTTGTTGGTATGAAGCTTGAAAAGACTGCTGAAAACCTGAGAAAGAACAATATGGAGGCTTATATTGCTCAGAACAGTGAGGAGGCAGTAAAGATTGTTGAGGGATTGCTCAACGAGGGGGAGAGCATATCCTGCGGAGGTTCGGTTACTCTAAAGGAGACAGGTGTTTATGACCTTATGACATCGGGGAAATACAATTTTCTTGACCGTTCAAAGGCAAAGACTGTTGAAGAAATCGAGGCTGTTTATCGTCAGGTGTTCAGCTGCGACACATATCTTACATCTTCAAACGCTGTTACTGAAAACGGTGAGCTTTATAACGTTGACGGTAATTCCAACAGGGTTGCCGCAATCTGCTACGGGCCAAAGTCGGTAATTTTTGTCGTGGGAATGAACAAGATTGTACGCAACATTGACGAGGCGATCACAAGGGTAAAATCTGTTGCTGCACCACCTAACTGTATTCGTCTTGACAAAAAAACTCCTTGCTATGCAACAGGCGAATGTATTTCACTCAAGCAGGGTGGAGATATGCCAAGCGGATGCAAATGTGAGGACAGAATTTGCTGTAACTATGTGGTTTCGGCTTATCAGCGTCATAAAAATCGTTTCAAGGTAATTTTAGTTGCTGAAAATCTCGGCTATTAACGGAAAGGGAAAAAGATGGATTCGTTAAAATTTCTGCTTTATACATTGGGAAGAATAGGCGTGCTTATTATGGTGAACCTGTTTGCATCATTCACAGGTAAAATTCTTTTACCTGCTGTTGCAAGCTTTGTGCCTGAAAGGTCGGCTGTAAGTCAGTTTGTACTTAATGAAGTCAACTGCTCGGTTATTGCCTGGCTTGTGCTTTTAGCATTTATGCTGGTACTGTTTTTTGATGACGGAAAACGCCACGCAGCATACGACATCTGGAACAGCATAAATGTTATGATTGTGCTGATATTAATGCTTCTGATATATTTTGTGCCTGCTGTTTTCCGTAGTTCATTCCACGCTGAGGGCAAGGGAAAGGCTTTTTATTCCATTGTTTATTTCCCTGTTTACTGGCTTGAAGAAAAATTCGGTATGGCATACACATCGGCGGCAGGTATCGGCATTGGCTTGATTTTAATTCTGCTTTTTGTTGTATATGTTATTTCCTACAAGCTATATATGAAGAAGCACAAGTCGTTATATAAATATGATTAGTATGAAAGGCAACCAACAGGTTGCCTTTTTGTTTATCACATCTTGTACTGCAACGGAATATATTGTAGTATGGGAGGTGAAATAATGAGAAAATGTAATTGTGAATGCAGACTTGGCTGTATAGGTATCAGCGTGGTTGCAAGCCTTATTATCGGTATTGTGGCAGCATTTCTTACCTTTTCGGCAGTTATAACTCTTGCTCCTGCTTTCTTGTGGGCAGCATTGGGTACAGCTGTAGTTTTTCTTGCATTGCTTTTAGGCTATGGACTTTTTACAGGTGCAACAGGTAGCAGTGATTGTGAATGTCCCATAATCAGAACGGTAATTGTAGGTATACTGGGTGCAATTCTCACATCACTTGTGCTTCTTGGCATAACATTTGCTGCAACAAGTGTAATCGGTGCAATAATCGCAGGCTTGCTTATTGCTTTTCTTGCTTTGATTTTCTTGGCAGTTTCCTGCCTCATTCTCTGTAAGGCAGGTTGTGGCGATTGTGAAAACGACAGATGAATATATGAATATATGAAAATATGAAAAAATCGGCATAGGTAAATCCTATGCCGATTAATTTATTTTGTCAAAGCTTTCATACCACGTTCACGTCTGAACTCAAGAAATTCTTCATATGTTCCCTGTCGGTCAAGACAGCCGTCAGGTGTGATTTCGATAATCCTGTTTGCAACAGTCTGCATAATTTCGTGGTCGTGGGAAGCGAAGATTACAACGCCTTTGAAGTCCCTCAGGCCGTTATTTACGGCAGTAATACTTTCAAGGTCAAGGTGGTTTGTAGGACGGTCAAGGAGCAAGACATTTGAGCCGAAAAGCATCATTCTCGAGAACATACATCTTACCTTTTCGCCACCTGATAGCACGTCAACCTTTTTATAGATATCATCCCCTGAGAAAAGCATTTTTCCGAGAAATCCTCGGAGGAATGTATCAGTTTCCTCAGTAGTTGAATACTGTCTTATCCAGTCAACGATTGTCATATCACAGCCGTTGAAAAATTCGCTGTTATCCTTAGGGAAATATGAACGTGAGGTTGTTGAGCCCCATTTGATTGTACCTTCGTCAGGCTCTTCCTCCTCCATAAGGATTTTGAAAAGCATTGTAATTGCCTGCTCAGATTCACCGATAAAAGCAACCTTATCGGTTCTGCCAAGGGTGAATGTAACGTTATTGAGTATTTTTTCGCCGTCAACGGTTTTTGAAATGCCGTCAACACGAAGAATTTCCTTACCGGGCTCTCTGTCCATATTAAATCCGATATACGGATATTTTCTTGATGATGCAGGAAGCTCCTCAACGCTCAGCTTATCAATCAACTTACGTCTTGAGGTAGCCTGTTTTGATTTTGATTTATTTGCAGAAAATCGTGCAATAAACTCCTGCAATTCCTTGATTTTTTCCTCTGCCTTTTTGTTCTGCTGTTTAATCATTCTCTGCATAAGCTGTGATGACTCATACCAGAACTCATAGTTACCGACATACATTTTAATCTTTGTATAGTCGATATCCACGATATGGGTACAGACATTATTAAGGAAGTGTCTGTCGTGGGAAACAACAAGCACGGTACCGAAATACTCTGCAAGAAAATCCTCGAGCCAACGGATTGCGTCAATATCCAGGTGGTTTGTAGGCTCGTCCAGCAGCAGGAT
>DEPR01000025.1:16320-16573 GCA_002358895.1 Ruminococcus sp. UBA3387
AAAAGAGCCTGTGCAAGAAGCACTTTTACCTTCTCATTACCTGAAAGGCTTGACATCTGCATATAAAGCAGGTCCTCGGAAAGTCCCAGACCCTGGATAAGCTTTGATGCATCAGCTTCAGCCTCCCAGCCGTTAAGCTCGGCAAACTCGCCTTCAAGCTCGGCTGCCCTATCGCCGTCTGCTTCGGAGAAGTCCTCCTTTGCATAGAGTGCGTCCTTTTCCTGCATTATGTCATACAGACGCTGGTTGCCCA
>DEPR01000025.1:16630-16753 GCA_002358895.1 Ruminococcus sp. UBA3387
AAAAGCAAAGTGGTCCTGCTTCAGCACTGACATTCGTGTATCCTTTTTAATTGAAACCTCACCTGTAGTAGGCTCAAGCTCACCACAGAGAATTTTCAGAAAAGTGGATTTTCCTGCTCCGTT
>DEPR01000025.1:16808-16958 GCA_002358895.1 Ruminococcus sp. UBA3387
CCATAGCAGTTGCCGTTTGTAAACTTCAAATCAACATCCTTGAAAAGCGTTTGTCCGCCAAAGGACAGGCTTACATTTGAAACTGATATCATAATATAACTCCTTTTTATTTATCATAAACACAATTAAAGTCATTATAGCATACTTTTT
>DEPR01000071.1:0-4342 GCA_002358895.1 Ruminococcus sp. UBA3387
TTAATTATAAATTACGGGACGTCGAGGACGCCGTCCCCTACAAAACAGGTTTTAATTGTGCATTATGCATTGTGAATTGTGCATTGATTATATGTACTTGAACGCTTCTTTTATATTTCTTACGCCACAGATTTTCATATCATACTTTGAAGTGTCGATACCTTTCAATGCCTGGATTGGCAGGATACACTTTTCAAAGCCCATACGCTGTGCTTCGGACAATCTCTGGGTAACGTGGGAAACATTTCTCAGCTCTCCACCCAATCCGATTTCACCGAATGCAAGGGTTTTATCGCTGACTATCTTATCCGTCAGGCTTGAATATAATGCCATCGCTACCGACAAGTCGGCTGACGGCTCATCAAGCTTCAATCCACCTACTATATTAAGATATACGTCAAGTCCTCCGAAGAAAAAGCCCAGTCGCTTTTCAAGCACGGCAATAATAATCGCCATTCTGTTATAGTCATAACCTGTACAGGTACGGCGTGGTGCAGAAAAGCCACTCTTTGACACAAGTGTCTGCACCTCTGCCATAATCGGTCGGCTTCCCTCCATAATGCAGGCTACGCAACAGCCTGAAACGTCGGTTGGTCTGCCTGAAAGCAACATCATAGACGGGTTTTCCACTTCCACAAGCCCTTTATCAGCCATTTCAAACACGCCGATTTCATTGGTTGAGCCAAATCGGTTTTTTATGCTTCTCAAAATACGATAGGACATATTCCTCTGGCCCTCGAAATACAACACGCAATCCACGATATGCTCCATAACCTTAGGCCCTGCAATAGCACCGTCCTTATTGACGTGGCCCACGATAAACATCGGGATTTCTTCTGACTTGGCTGTTTTCATAAACATATTTGTACATTCCCTGACCTGTGTAACAGAGCCTTGTGCTGAAGAAAGTCCGTTTATACTCATAGTCTGAATTGAGTCGATAATGACAATTTCAGGCTTTTCTTTTGTTATAACCGAGCAAATCTCCTCACAGTCGGTACAGGCAAGGAGATATAAATTCTCACTTGACACGCCGAGTCTTTCGGCTCTCAGCTTTATCTGTCTTACCGACTCTTCTCCTGACACATAGAGGATAGTATAATCCTCGCCGAGATACTCGCAAATCTGGAGCAGGATAGTGGATTTACCGATACCCGGCTCACCACCCAGCAGTACCAATGACCCTTTTACAAGTCCTCCTCCCAGTACTCTGTCAAGCTCCCGAAGTCCTGTTGAATATCTTATTTCATTATAGCTTGCGTTCACAGAACGGATTTTCACTATTTTATCGGAAATATCTCTCACAGCTGTTGATTTATTCCCTGCTGATTTATGGACGGCTATCTCGCACTCCTCAAGCGTATTCCACTCATTACAATTAGGGCACTTTCCGTTCCATTTCGGGGTTTCAAAGCCACACTGTGTACACACATAAACACTTTTGACTTTAGCCATTTTTTACTCCTACAAATAAATTTTTATTCCCTCTCTCAGGCATAGCTCTCTTGTTTTATCCAGCGGCAGATTAGGCACCACATGGACTCTTGTATTCTGGGAATTGGTATAGACATAGAGGTTACATCTCTTGCTGATTTTCTGAATCCAGCTTTGAGAAATCAATGCTTTGCTTATATTTTTCTGAGGCATTATAATTTTGTGAAATCTGAAAAATCTGCAATATCTCAATGTGCAATACCCGTTTTTTATACCAACAGATGTATTGAAGGCTGCTGCAACTGACACGATAATTTTCCAGGCAAAAGGTACAAGGGCTATAACAGTTATAATTGTTATTTCGTCGTGCCACTGATTCACAAAAAACTTTGCCAGCTGGCCTAAAATCGGTGGCAGGAAGCTGAGCAGGACAGGTATAAATATAAACCTTGGAATATCGCCTGCTTTTGTCTGAATTTCAATCTCCGAATGAGGCACATCAGGCACAAGAATCTTCAGAGATTTTCTTACTTCCTTTGTTGTTGTAATAGGTATGAGTGCAGAAATTTCTCTGTGCTTTATGCCATATCCCGTACAATAAACGGTAACGGAACATATTCTGAACAGCTTCATCATCAATGATTTTTCATAGTCCAGATAATTAATCTTACTTCTGTTAATAACGTGTTTTCTTTTACTGAGCACGCCACTGTCTATAAGAATCTGTGAGCCACATCTCGTTGCAGTAAATTGCCAATGACGCATAAGGTTTGCTAAAAATGACAGCAACCAGCCTCCCACAACTATACCCATAATTATCAGGATAATTTTCGGTATCTGGCTTGTAAACCTGAACAAGGTTGTATTCATTCGTGTTATCTCACCGTTTACACGCTGGATAAGCTCTCGTTCCACCTCGTTACCCACAAGCTGATACAGCTCAAACATAAAGGTTGCAAAGATAATAACGCCATACAGAGTTGATGAAAAGAGCAAAGAAAACACAAGCAGGTGCTTTTTCTTGGCTTTCACCGTCATTCTCGGCTTTTCTTCACATTGTTTTGTTACAGTTCCGAATATCTTATCAACACTTCTCTTGCTCAGCACCAGTTTCATATCTATATCCGACACAGCTTTTGCATTGGTTTCGATATACATTGTACAGGCATTTATCAGACGTTGAAAATAGCTCTGACAGCAGGAGAAGGTAGTTATTTCATTATAATAGACTTTGGTTGTCAGAGCGCCGAAAAGACCTGAATGTGCCACAATTCCGTCATCCTCAGTTTCAAAATACACGAAAATCCATCTCAGAAGGGCAAATGCAAATATACCGACAATCGCAAGAATATCCAGCCAGTTTGTTTTTATCCAGCTTTCAAAGTCAAACCTTGCCGCAATAAGATACTTTGCTACGGGGATAAGCAACAGCCACAGGTTCTTTGATGTATAGTTGATTATCTTTATAGGATGCTGTCTATGGAGAAAAAAGTTCTTCAGCCAGCTTTGTTTTTCACGCAATTTCCCTTTTGCGATATCAGGCGTTATCATCTGCTCACTTCCTTTCCTCAGAAGTTTTTTGCACTAAACTTTATCTCGTGTACTGATTATATCATTAAAAAACTTTGTTATCTTCATACAATCGTCCTTATTAAGGCACAGAAGCAGAAGTCTTGCTCCCAAGGCATTTACGATTATACAATTAAGCCCTGTCAAATTCCCCAGAGGAGTAATACAGGCTGTAACAGAAGTTACCGAATCCATTGACATATACTGATATTTATATGTGAACATAAACGTATACTTTGATATTTCCTTATCTGTTACTGTTATTCTTGTATGCTTGAAATAAAGTGGCATTATTACCAGCAGGAAAACTGCCACAGCAAACCAGACTACTCCTATTATTATTTCAGTTGCCACTCCAAGAAAATTCAAAAAATAGTTTGCAAGATATGTGAGTGCAAAGGCTACGGATATCATCAGTACAAACATAAATACCAACGATTTTTTTGCAGGTTTACAGGTATACATATGCAAATTCCTTTCGTGTATAACTTTCCTTGTTTTATCATAAGATGTACAGACAAGGAGGTTTATTTATGGACAGAGTAACTGAGATTATTGATACAATCTCCCGTACTATCTGGGGATACCCTGTATTAATACTTATGATTGGCGGTGGAATTTATCTCTCCTTCAGGTCGGGTTTTCCACAGCTTCGCTTTATAAAAATTTTCAGAGCCACATTTCTCTCCCTTTTTTCAAAGGCAGACAAATCAGGCACCAAAGCCAGTTATTTATCCCAGTTCCAGGGCTTCTCTACTGCACTTGCCGCTACTGCAGGTACAGGAAGCATTGTCGGCGTTGGCACGGCTATTGCCATAGGTGGTCCAGGGGCCATATTCTGGATGTGGATTTCTGCTTTTTTCGGTATGGCTTTATCCTACACGGAAAACGTCTTAGGCTTAAAATATTATAAAAAGACGGGAATAAGGGGTGCAATGTCCTATATGGAAGGTGGGCTTGACTCAAAATGGCTCGCAGTTTTATTTGCACTTTTCTGCACCCTTGCTTCATTCGGAATGGGCAATATGGCTCAGAGCAACTCAATTTCCTCGGCTTGTGAAGAAACCTTTTCAATCCCACCGATTCTTTGTGGTATTATTCTGTCTGCTTTAACCGCTTTTATTATATTCGGCAAAAACCGTCTTGCAAAATGCACCGAAAAACTTGTTCCATTTATGACTCTATTCTACATAATCGGCTCACTTATTGTAATTATAAAACACCACAATGAGCTTAGCTCAGCTTTTCGCACAATTTTCAGCTCGGCATTCTCCATAGGCTCAGTAGCAGGTGGTGGCATTGGATTTACCCTAAAGCAGGCCTGTGTTACAGGTTTACG
>DEPR01000071.1:4416-4873 GCA_002358895.1 Ruminococcus sp. UBA3387
ACGGTTGCCGTTCACAGCTCCTGCGATGTAAAAGACCCGAAAACTCAGGGCTACTGGGGCATTGTTGAAATATTCATTGACACCATAATCCTCTGCACAATGACGGCACTTGTACTTTTAGTAAGTGGCACGCCCATAGGTGATGGTGGCTCTGATATAATCTGCAGAGCATACGCATCAGGTCTCGGCAGATTCGGAAGCTCCTTTATGGCGATTTCAATGGTTTTATTCGCCTTTGCAACCATTGTCGGCTGGTTTTTCATTGGCAAGAGTGCCTGGGAATATATATTCCCAAGACAGGTTCTCGCTTATAAAATTATTTTTATTGCTTTTGTTTTCCTTGGCTGTGTATCTTCTCTCTCCCTTGTCTGGGGAATATCCGACATTTTCAACGGACTTATGGCACTTCCTAACTTAGTAGCAATCCTGCTTTTGTCGGTTATTGGCAAGGACTTGA
>DEPR01000071.1:4914-5366 GCA_002358895.1 Ruminococcus sp. UBA3387
TGTGCTAAATATATTTGCAGTACATTTATATCAGCCGGATTTACGCCTGAGATACGGCTTGCCTGTCCAACATTCAGTGGCTTTATTTTATTCAGCTTTTCAATCGCTTCTAATCTCAGACCTTTTATCTGTGAATAATCCATATCTGCACTAAGTGTTTTCTTTTCCAGCTTTCGCATTGCTTCAACCTGTTCCAGCTGAATTTTTATATAACCCTCATACTTTATCTGCAATTCAACCTGTTCCTTAACCTGTTCAGGCAGTTCAGGACGGTCAGAGTCAACAAATTTCAGCCCCTCATATGAAAGCTGGGGACGTCTTATAAGCTGTGCAAGCTTTATTCCTGACGAAAGAGGCTCTGTACCCATTTCCTCAAGGTATGAATTAAGCTCCTTTGACGGACCCAGGTTGACGTGCCACACTCTGTCGATTTCTTCTTCCACAAGTCTCAG
>DEPR01000008.1 GCA_002358895.1 Ruminococcus sp. UBA3387
TCAGCCCCATAGGGTACCTATCAAAAGCCTGAAAAAATTGTTCATCAGTAAGATTTGGTAAACACCCTAAGGGGCTGAAATTTCATTAAAAGTCTTTGTAAGGGGGTACGGGGGATAAACTTTCTTCAGAAAGGTTTCCCCCGATATTTACATATAAAAGCTTCTATATGAACATCGCCCTTATGCTGTACTCTTTTTATGATTTCTTGTAAACAGGTTTTTAAGCCAGGCGATAAAGCCTTTTTTCTTCGGCTTTTCCTCTACCTTTTCAGTAGGCTTCGGTGCGTTTCTATATGCTTCTTCATAGAGTTTAATCTGTGAATTTATAGGCACTCCCACTGTCGGGACGTGGACATATGTACCGTCAGGCTGTTGTTCCCTTGCTTTAACGTTATCCGAAAGCTGGAGTCTGAAATAGTCAACAACTCTTTCCTTGATATTTTCATCCAGCAAAGGTGAGGCAACCTCCACACGTCTTGTAGTGTTTCGTGTCATATAATCGGCTGAGGAAATGTACACCTTTTGTCTTTCGCCGTTGCCGAAAATATAAATTCTTGCGTGTTCAAGATATCTTCCTACGATTGAAACAACCCTGACGTTTTCGGTATAGCCCTTTATGCCAGCCACAAGGCAGGATATTCCACGGATTACAAGCTCAACCTTTACGCCTGCTTGTGAGCATTCCACGATTTTATCAATCAGCACTTTATCGGTAAGTGAATTCAGCTTTGCACCCACATATGCGTTCCCACCTGCTTTTGCAATCTGAATTTCATTATCCAGCATTTCCAGCACTTTATTCTGCAGGCTGAGTGGTGCAACAAGCAGAGTTTCGCTATTCTCTACAAGTTCTCCTGCCACAAGTGAGTCAAACACTTTCACAGCTTCGTCTGCAATATTTTCATCGGCAGTCATCAGGCACATATCGGTATAAAGCTCGGCAGTTTTTTCGTTATAGTTGCCTGTTCCCACCTGGACGGTATGCTTAATGCCCTTATCGGTATTTCTTGTAATAAGGCACAGCTTTGAGTGAACTTTAAGGCGTGGTGGGCCATAGATAACCTTACAGCCTGCTTCCTCAAGCTGTTTTGACCAGCCGATATTGTTTTCCTCATCAAATCTTGCTCTCAGCTCCACAAGCACAAGTACTTCCTTACCATTTTCGGCGGCATTACAGAGGGCTTTTATTACCTTTGAATTCTTTGCTACACGATACAGCGTCATTTTTATGGAAGCAACTGTCGGGTCTGTTGAAGCTTCCTCCAGAAGCCTTATAAACGGTTTTATGGACTCATACGGATAAGAAAGGAAGATGTCCTTTTTATCAATCTGTGAAATCATAGGCATAGCCTCATTCACATCAGGTGATTTCTGTGGTACAAGGGGGTTGAAAAACAGCTCTTTTTTATTTTCCGCCCTATCAAACACAGGGGAAACAAAGCTGAAATCAAGAGGTGATTTTTCCACAAAAATCTGTTTCTTTGCCAGTTCAAGACGGCTTGAAAGCTCATTCATAGTCAGGTCGGAAAGCTCTTTTGAAAGTTGAAGTCTTACGGGGCAGAGACGTTTTCTTTTGTTGATAAGCTCGGACATATTCTCCCTGCAGTCAAGCTCCGAATCAAAGCCCTCATCCACGTCGATATCTGCATTTCTTGTAACACGCATCAACGCTTTTTCTTCAAACTTATAGCCCACAAAAGCTTCATTCGCATAGTGGAGAATAATATCCTCAACCAGCACAAAATGAATTTCATTTTCGTTATCAGCAGGAAGAAAAACGACTCTTTCAAGCTTTTGTCCACAGCTGATTATACCCAGTTTTACTCCTGTTTTTGAGTTGAGCCTTGCCACGGTATAAATCTCCTTATTATTCAAAAAAGGAAACGGGTGGCGTTTATCCACGACAACTGCGTTAAGAAACGGCTTGATTTCGTAGTTATAATACTTTTCCACAAAGTCAAGCTCCTGTTTTTTCAGGCTTTTCACAGTTCTGTGGTAAATCTGCTTCAGTTCAAGCTCTTTCAGAAGTGCGGTATAGGTTTTATCCTTAATGGGATTAAGCTCCCTTACTCTTGAAAAGATAGCGTCAAGCTGTTCTGTGGGGCGAAGCTTTGTTTTTCCGTCCTTATCGCTGTTGTCAATCAATGACTGGTCGATGAGTGAGCCTACACGGACCATAAAAAATTCATCGAGATTGCTTGAAAAGATTGAGGCAAACTGAAGTCGTTCAAGCAGTGGCACTGCTCCGTCCTGTGCTTCCTCCAGCACTCTCACATTGAATTTAAGCCACGACAGCTCTCGGTTGTCATAAAATTTTCTAATCATAGCAGTCCTGCTCCGATTGAGCATTTCCTCCTTTATAATAGTACATTTTCCTTTATAATTATATAATATATATTCAGACAAGTCAACAAAATTAATCTTTCGGCTCAGGTTTTGGGTGGGGAATGGTGAAAACAGGTGCTGATTTTGTAAACAATTTGTAAATATTTTTGCTTGCAAGCTTATGAACTTGACTTTGATTTTTAATTGTGATATGATAATTAAGCCGCATGCTTGGGGTAAGAAGTCGGATTTAAACGTATCCGCACCTCACACAGCGAGTTTATTAAAAAGGTAGGTGCATTTGAAGATGTACGCAGTAATTGAAACAGGCGGAAAGCAGTATCAGGTAAAGAACGGCGACGTTGTTTTCATTGAAAAGCTCAACGCAGAGGCTGAAGAAACAGTTACTTTTGACAAGGTTTTGGTTGTTGGTAACGACGGTAACGTAACAGTTGGCGCACCATATGTTGACGGTGCTACAGTATCAGCTAAGGTTCTCAAGAACGGTAAAGCTAAGAAGATCACAGTTTTCACTTACAAGCCAAAGAAGGGCGAAAAGAGAAAAATGGGACACAGACAGCCTTATACTCAGGTTAAAATCGAAGCTATCAACGCATAATAATGATTGTTGCAGATTTTTTTAAGAGTAAATCCGACAGACTTGTGGGTTTTCGTATTACAGGACACGCAGGCTTCGGGGAATATGGACACGACGTTGCTTGTGCAAGCGTGTCATCTGCCGTAATGATGGCAGCCAACACTATTACTGAGGCTTTTAAGATTAAAGCTGATGTTATAGTTGATGAAAATGAAATTTCAGTAAAGCTTGTATCCGATGATGAGGGACAGGGGGACAAGGTGATTTTAGGATTGCTGACCCATATGTATTTTCTTTCTGAGGACTATACAGGCAGTATTAAAGTAAAGGTTATTGACATTTAGCCTTTATACAATTACATTATGGAGGTGTAATTACAATGATTAGAATTTCTATGCAGTTTTTTGCTCATAAGAAAGGTATGGGTTCTACAAAGAACGGCCGTGATTCAGAGGCAAAAAGACTTGGCGTAAAGAGAGCTGACGGACAGTTTGTACTTTCAGGTAACATTCTCGTCAGACAGAGAGGTACACACATTCACCCAGGTGAAAACGTAGGCCGTGGTTCAGACGATACTTTGTTTGCTACAGCAGACGGTGTTGTAAGATTTGAAAGAATGGGAAGAGACCGTAAGAAGGTTTCTGTTTACCCACAGGCTTAATTTTTGAGCATACAAACCCTGAGCCCTGGGCTTAGGGTTTTTCTATTAATAATGTGCTTTAAATGAGAAATGGAGATTAATGATGTTTGTAGATCAGGCCAGTATTTATATAAAAGCAGGTGATGGTGGCGACGGTTGCGTTTCCTTTCACCGTGAAAAATACATTGCATCAGGTGGACCTGACGGCGGTGATGGTGGAAAAGGCGGCGACATTGTTTTTGTTGTTGACGATAACATTTCCAACCTGATTGACTTCAGATACAAGCGTAAATATGTTGCAGAAAAGGGACAGAACGGCTCTTCAAAGAACTGTACAGGCAGAAATGCACCTGATCTGGTGGTAAAAGTGCCGAGGGGTACGGTTGTGAGAGAGACTCAGAGTGGACGTATTCTTGCTGACCTTTCGGGCAGTGAGCCTGTTGTTATATGCAAGGGTGGCAAAGGTGGACGTGGCAACGCTCATTTTGCTACTTCCACAAGGCAGACGCCGAGATTTGCAAAGCCCGGCTTCAGGGGCGACGAATACGAGGTTACACTTGAGCTGAAGCTGATTGCAGACGTAGGGCTTGTAGGCTTCCCCAATGTGGGCAAGTCAACGCTTATTTCTGTGGTTTCTGCTGCAAAGCCAAAGATTGCAAACTATCATTTTACTACACTTACACCTGTTCTCGGTGTTGTAAAAATCGAGGACGGAAAGAGCTTTGTAATGGCTGACATCCCCGGGCTTATTGAGGGTGCAAGTGAGGGTGTCGGACTGGGACACGAATTTCTGAGGCACGTTGAGAGATGTCGATTGATTGTTCACGTTGTTGACGTTTCGGGCATTGAGGGACGTGATCCTATTGTGGACTTTGAGGCTATAAACCGTGAGCTTGAAAACTTCTCCGAGGAGCTGGCTGAGGCACCACAGATTGTGGCTGCAAACAAGTCGGATATGGCTACACCTGAGCAGATTGCAACATTCAGGGAATACATTGAAGACAAGGGGCTTGAATTCTTCGAGATTTCTGCTGCCACGACAATGGGTACACAGGAGCTTGTTTACGGCATCTGGGAACAGCTCAAGGACCTTCCACCTGTAAAGGAATTCGAGGCTCAGCCTCTTACTCAGCAGGAGCTGGACGAAAAGCTTCTCAGCAACAGCAAATTCAACGTTACTGTTGAGGACGGTGTTTATTTTGTTGAAGCTGACTGGTTATGGGATATTCTTCGCTCGGTTAATATGGAGGACTACTCATCACTGCAATATTTCCAGAGGGTGCTGAGAAACACGGGAATTATTGACAAGCTTGAAGAAATGGGTATTCAGGAAGGCGACACAGTTTCTATTTTTGATTTTGAGTTTGATTATATAAACTAACACGAGGTGTTTTATGGAAAAGCGTGAGGCAATGCAATACTCCCCTCTTACACTTGCTTTTATGGGCGACGCAGTTTATGAGCAGAAAGCAAGGGAAAAGCTGGTGCTTTTAGCAAACAGGCCTGTAAACGAGCTTCATCAGATGACGGTGAAAAGGGTTTGTGCCGAATATCAGGCGACTGCTGTTGAAAAGCTTTTAACTGATGACATACTCACAGAGGAGGAGCAGGATATTTTAAGACGTGGGCGAAATGCGGGTGGCATATCCGCACCGAAGCACTCCACAGTTGCACAATACCGTATTGCCACGGGGCTTGAATGTTTATTCGGTTATCTGCACTTATTAGGCAGGTCTGAACGGATAGATGAGATTTTTGAAGTAATATGGAGCATTGGAGAATAAGTATTAACATTAAGGAGTTGAGATAAATGTCAGGACATTCAAAATGGGCAAATATCAAGAGAAAAAAGGAAGCTACTGACGGTGCAAGAGCCAAGATTTTTACAAAAATCGGACGTGAAATGGCTGTAGTAGTAAAAGAGGGTGGCCCGGACCCTGCAAACAATGCAAAGCTGAGAGACCTTATTGCCAAGGCTAAGGCTAACAACGTACCAAACGACAACATTGAAAGAATTATCAAGAAGGCTTCAGGTGATGGGGACAAGAACAACTACGAAACGATGGTTTACGAGGGTTATGGTCCTTGTGGCGTTGCTGTAATTGTTGAATGTCTTACAGACAACAAGAA
>DEPR01000048.1:0-178 GCA_002358895.1 Ruminococcus sp. UBA3387
ATGGCGTGTTCTCTTCCGCCACCGCCTACAACCATAATTTTCATTTGTTTATCTCCGTGAATTAATGGTGGAATAGACGCATTCCTGTGAATGCCATAGCCATACCATACTTGTTGCAGGTCATAATAACGTGGTCGTCACGGATTGAACCGCCCGGCTCAGCAATGTATTTTACGCC
>DEPR01000048.1:302-808 GCA_002358895.1 Ruminococcus sp. UBA3387
GTGAAAACTTCAGGCTTAACCTTGAAAATGTTTTCCCAGGCACCGTCAGCAAGCACGTCCATATATTCATCGGAAATGTACACGTCAATAGCATTGTCTCTGTCAGGTCGGCGAATGTTGTCAACGAACTGAAGACCAAGTACCTTCGGATGCTGTCTGAGCCACCAGATGTCAGCCTTGTTACCTGCAAGTCTTGTGCAGTGAATTCTTGACTGCTGACCAGCACCGATACCGATAGCCTGACCGTCCTTGACATAGCAAACGCTGTTTGACTGAGTGTATTTCAATGTGATAAGAGAAATAAGCAGGTCGTCTTTCTTATCCTGTGGGATTTCCTTGTTGTCTGTAACGATGTTTGAAAGCAGGTCATTGTTGATATCAAGCTCATTTCTGCCCTGTTCAAAAGTTACGCCGTAAACCTGTTTTCTTTCGATTTCAGCAGGCACATAGCTTTCATCAATCTGAATGATGTTGTAAGTACCTTTTCTCTTTGATTTCAGTATTTC
>DEPR01000048.1:856-3271 GCA_002358895.1 Ruminococcus sp. UBA3387
GGAGCAATGATACCGTCTGAAACCTCACGCTGAATCATCTTTGCTGTAATTGCATCACAAGTGTCAGAAAGTGCAATAAAGTCGCCGTATGATGACATTCTGTCAGCACCTCTTGCTCTTGCATAAGCACAAGCCATAGGTGAAAGCTCACCAAGGTCATCTACAAAGTAGATTTTAGCTTCTGTTTCAGAAAGTGGTCTGCCGATTGCGGCACCTGCAGGGGAAACGTGCTTGAAAGAAGTAGCTGCAGGCATTCCTGTAGCTTTTTTAAGCTCCTTTACAAGCTGCCAGCCGTTAAGTGCGTCAAGCAGATTGATATAACCAGGTTTACCGTTTAAAACTGTGATCGGAAGGTCTTTTCCGTCCTCCATAAAAACTCTTGATGGCTTCTGGTTAGGGTTGCAGCCATACTTTAAAAGCATTTCATTTGCCATAGTTTTTCCTCCCTTTATTTTGTATACTTGTTTACAACCTTTGTTTCAGCTTCACCTGTTGCAATGTCGATAAATCTTACGAACAGAGAAACCTTGTTATCCTCATTAAGAGCTTCCCAGAGCTTGTCTGTGAACTCGTTGATGCAGTTTGGAATTGCAACCTTTTTAGGCTCACCCTCAAAGCTTGGCAATGGATTTCCGTCACCCATATAAGTGTGGATAAAGTGGCCTGTGCCATCAAGAGGATTTGTGTATGAGTATGTAAATCTTTCACAGCAATCAGGATTTCCGTCAGCTGACTTGAGAATGGACATTGCATAGTTGTAAGTACCGTTTTCGATATGCATAATGCCTGAAATACGAGGTGTATAGTTTGGTGCATCGTCCTCATATTCTCTTGTTCTGAGAGACTGTTCAAAGGTCTGCTGATTGTCCATAAGCTCATAGATTGTATCTGTCTGGTCGCCGTTTGTAACGATTGTCTTGTTGCCAAGAACACGGACAGGGGAGTAGATAATCAGATGTGGGTCTGTAAGCTTTGATGGGTCAGCAGCTTCTGTCTTGATACCGTCAGCAGTTTCTGTGAAAACTCTGTTTCTTGAGTTAACACTTCTGCCCATAATAAAATATGCTGTAACAGCCTTTTTGCCGTCCTCGGACTTGCCGATAACGATACCTCTGCCAGGGTAGTCATTATTTTTAAGTTCTTCATAAATGTCAATAGTTTTCATAAAATATACCTCACTTTAGTCAACATAAGCCTTGCCGTCTTTTATAGTAATTCTTTCCTCACAGAAAAGTGAAACAGCTTTAGGGAGAAGCTTCCACTCAACATTTTCCATAATGCGTTTCTGAAGCACTTCAGGTGTATCATCATTTTCCACATTAACAGCACCCTGAAGGATAATTGCTCCTGCATCGGCTTCTTCGTTTACAAAATGGATTGTTGCACCTGAAATCTTAACGCCGTATTCCAAAGCTTTTTCGTGAACTTTAAGTCCATAGAAGCCTTCACCGCAGAATGACGGAATAAGTGCAGGGTGAACATTGATTATTCTGTAGTCATAAGCCTTTGTAACGCACTCATCAAGGATTGTCATAAATCCTGCAAGCACCACAAGGTCAGCCTTCTGTCTGTCAAGCTCAGCAAGGATAGCCTTGCTGTAAGAAAGACTGTCGGAATAATCTTTTCTCGGAATTACAACGGCAGGAATATTTGCATTCTCAGCTCTTTCAAGAGCATAGGCACCCTCTTTTGAAGAGATAACGCAGGTGATTTTGCCACCTTTGATTTCTCCACGCTTTTCAGCGTCAATCAATGCCTGAAGATTTGTTCCGCCACCTGAAACAAGCACTACTATATTTTTCATAGGCACTTCCTTAATTAGCATATAATTACGCCGTCTTCGCTTTCAACAAGCTCACCGAGGATATAAGCTTCCTCGCCAGCTGCTTTGATAGCTGCAACAGCCTTGTCAGCGTCAGCCTTGTCAACTACAACTGTCATACCGACACCCATATTGAATGTGTTGAACATATCTCTTTCAGGAATATTGCCTGTCTTTGCGATTACATCGAAAATAGGAAGAACCTGAACAGCGTTACGTTCAATCTTAGCTGAAAGACCCTTTGGAAGTGATCTTGGAATATTTTCATAGAAGCCACCACCTGTGATATGTGAAATAGCTTTCACATTTACAGCATCCAGGAGGCTCATAACAGCCTTAACGTAAATCTTTGTAGGTGTAAGAAGAACGTTGCCCAATGTTGCACCAAGATCAGCATAATGTCTTGCAAGGTTTTCTTCGTTTACTGTAAACACCTTTCTTACAAGTGAGAAGCCGTTTGAATGAACGCCACTTGATTTAATGGCAATCATAACGTCTCCGGCCTTCTGTGTATCAGGCTTCAGAATCTTATCCTTGTCAACAACGCCCACAGAGAAGCCTGCAAGGTCATATTCGTCAACAGGGTAGAAGCC
>DEPR01000048.1:3320-4181 GCA_002358895.1 Ruminococcus sp. UBA3387
GGCATTTCAGCAGTTTCGCCACCGATAAGTGCACAGCCTGACTGGATACAGCCTTCTGCAACACCTGAAACAATCTGAGCAACCTTTTCAGGATAGTTCTTGCCCACTGCGATATAGTCAAGGAAGAACTGAGGCTTTGCACCACAGCAGATAATATCGTTTACACACATAGCAACACAGTCGATACCAACTGTATCGTGCTTGTCCATAAGGAAAGCAATTTTCAGCTTTGTACCAACGCCGTCTGTACCAGAAACAAGTACAGGCTTTGTGATGCCTGTCATATCAAGCTCGTAAAGTCCACCGAAGCCACCGATGCCACTGAGGACTCCACTTGTCATAGTCTTTGCTACGTGCTGTTTCATCAACTCAACTGCCTTATATCCTGCAGTTACGTCAACTCCCGCTTCCTTATAGCTGTTTGAAAAACTTTTCATATCAATAATCCTTTCGATTTGTATTTTATTCTTTGCCACTCCAGCAATATGTACACAGTTTACATTCAGGCAAGCCGATTGCTCTTATTGTACCATCAAGGGACTGGAATTCCAATGAGGTAAGTTTAAGTCTGCGACAGATTTCATCTCTCAGAAGTCTGCCACGTTCGGTATTCGAATCGCTGTATTCGTGGATATACTTTACACCCTCGGCACCTTCATTTTCATCAATAATCTGTCTTGCAATCAAATCAAGGTCAGATGTATTTCTTGAGAAGTTAAGATACTTACAGCCGTACATAATAGGTGGGCAGGCTGAACGCATATGAACTTCCTTGGCACCGTTTTCATAGAGAAATTCAACAGTTTCTCTCATCTGTGTACCTCTTACGATACTGTCGTCAACAAAGAGAAGCTTCTTGCC
>DEPR01000048.1:4304-4465 GCA_002358895.1 Ruminococcus sp. UBA3387
GGTCTTGCAAAAGGAATACCACTTTTATTTGCATATCCGATTGCGTGAGGAATACCCGAATCAGGAACGCCACAAACATAATCCACATCGGGAAGTTTCCCGTTCTTTATATCTGATTCAGCCATAATTTCCCCATTTCTGGTTCTCATAGCTTCAACGTT
>DEPR01000048.1:4637-9585 GCA_002358895.1 Ruminococcus sp. UBA3387
GACTCAAGAGAGAAGCAATAGCCGTCAGACCTTTTACCTACAAGGATAGGGAGTCTGCCGTCCTTATCTCTCGCAAGGATAATGGATTTTTCCGTCATAATTGCAAGGGACATTGTGCCGTCGATTTTCTCCTGTGCATATCTTATGCCGTCTGTAAAGTTATCTTTCTGTGCAATCAACGCACCGATTATACTTGCAGGGTTAATTTTACCACTGCTCATTGTTTCGAAATTTGCACAGCCGTTTCTGAACAATTCTGTTGTAAGCTCCTCGGCATTATTGATGATACCGATTGAGCAGATTGCATAAAGGCCGTATTTTGAACGGACCATAATCGGCTGTGGGTCTGCGTCGCTTATACAGCCGATACAGATGTTGCCTCTCATAGAGTCCATATCTTTTTCAAATTTTGTTCTGAATGGTGAGTTTTCAATACTGTGTAGACCTCTCTGGAAGCCACGTTCAGGTGAGAATGCAGTAATACCACCACGGCGTGTTCCCAGATGAGAATGATAGTCTGTTCCGAAGAAAACGTCCTGTACGCAGTCGTTTGATGAAACAGCTCCGAAAAATCCTCCCATTTTATCACCGTTCCTTTTTTAGAGATTTGCTAAGTTAAGTTATTAGTTGATACCGAGTCTCTTCATCATTTCCTGATAAGCTTCTTCTACGCCACCCATATCTCTACGGAATCTGTCCTTATCAAGCTTTTCGTGTGTTGTTGAATCCCAGAAACGGCAAGTATCAGGTGAAATTTCATCAGCAAGGATAATTGTGCCGTCTGAAGTTCTGCCGAACTCAATCTTGAAGTCTATAAGGTCAACGTTCTTTTCCTTAAAGAACTTAACCATAAAGTCATTTACCATAAATGCATATTTTGAGATTGTATCAATTTCTTCCTTAGTTGCAAGACCCAGACCCAAAGCGTAATAATCATTGATGAATGGGTCGCCCAAATCGTCATTCTTATAGCTGAATTCAAGTGTTGGAGTCTTGAGTGGAGTACCTTCTTCGATACCAAGTTTCTTTGAGAAGCTACCTGCTGCAACGTTTCTTACGATAACTTCCAGAGGTACGATTTCTACCTTCTTAACGATTGTTTCTCTGTCGCTGATTTCTTCAACGAGGTGAGTTGGAACGCCTGCTTCTTCCAGAAGCTTGAACATAAAGTTTGTCATTCTGTTGTTGATAACGCCCTTACCTGAAATTGTACCCTTCTTTTCGCCGTTGAAAGCTGTTGCGTCGTCCTTATAGTCAACAATTACAAGGTCAGGGTCATTTGTTGCATATACTTTCTTTGCTTTGCCCTCATAGAGCTGTTCTGTCTTTACTACGTTTGCCATAATTTTTTCCTCCAAATATATAAATTTAATTTTTTACTGTTAAAGCTCAGCGATAGCTTCCTGAAGTTTTTTATCCTTTGCTACAACGCCGTCAATCATATCCTGCTTCGCCTGAAGAAGCTTTTCTGCCAATGTATCGTCAGAAAGTGCAAGCATCTGGATAGCAAGTATTGCCGCATTCTTTGCACCGTTTACTGCTACTGTTGCCACAGGAATTCCACTTGGCATCTGTACTGTTGCAAGCAATGCGTCAAGTCCCTCAAACGTTGACTTAATAGGAATTCCGATTACAGGCAATGTTGTATGTCCTGCGATAACCCCTGCAAGGTGAGCTGCCATACCTGCCGCACAGATAATTACACCAAATCCGTTTTCTTTTGCTTTTGATGCAAACTCAGATGCAAGCTCAGGTGTTCTGTGAGCTGACATAACCTTACACTCGAAAGGCACGCCGTAATTTTTAAGCTCAGCCAATGCAGACTTTACTACAGGGAAGTCGCTGTCTGAACCCATAATAACTGCTACTTTTTTCATTTCAATTCCTCCTATATGTTGATGATTTTTTGTTAAAATAATAAGTGTTACAACAAAAAAACTGCAACTATTGCGTTGCAGTTATATGCTTGTATTTACACTTGTATTGTTGTATGAGTGCAGAAAACCAAAGGCATACTTCCCGTAACAGGAAATACCCTTCTGAAAGCTGAAAATATGAGAAACATTTCTGATACAGCACTGCTTCATATTATTCCTCCGACAAAATATTGTACCCGTTTTTTACACAACACGACACAAGATTTTTACACTCTACATCTTACTATATTATTGTACAATATTAATCGGAAAATTTCAACACTGTTTTATATAGAATTTCCGTCAATTATCCATTAATTAATTGTGTATTTTGTCTATAGATAAATTCCGTTATAAGGGTCTTTTGGACTGTCGGTTATTTTTGTTTCGTGAAAATCAGCCATATTATCCACAAACTCCTGCATTTCTCTTTTCGAATGAATATTATGTGTACGGTCGATAATCTTCTGCTTACCTGCTGAGTCGAGATGTGCAAAATAGTCCATTGCCTTTGTATTCATTGCCATTGCCATACCAAGCCCCAACGGGATATCCTGGCCGTTTACAAAATTTCTTTTATCCATAGTTTTACTCCTTTTGCTTTTTAGTATGTAGTATTAGTTTATCCTGAAAATATAAAATAATTATGCTATAAAAAATTTACCTTGTTGACAGGGAAGTTTATGGTATGGTAAAATATATACAGTTTATTTTACGAGGTGCGATAATGGACAATCTTTCAAACATCGGAGTTATAAAAGATATTCTCGAAAGGCACAATTTTTCCTTTTCAAAAAATCTGGGACAGAACTTTCTTGTGAACCCTACGGTATGCCCAAGAATTGCTGAAATGGGAAATGCTAAACGTGGTTTTGGTATAATCGAAATCGGTACGGGTATCGGTGTTCTCACCAAGGAGCTGGCTATGCGTGCCGAAAAGGTGGTTGCTATTGAAATTGACGACAGACTTATGCCTGTGCTTGATGAGACTTTAGCTGAATTTGACAATGTGAAAATTATAAATGCTGACGTTATGGATGTTGACTTGCATAAGCTGATTAACGAAGAGTTCAATGGGCTTGACATAGCTGTATGTGCAAATCTGCCATATTATATCACCTCACCGATTATTATGATGCTTCTCGAACAGCGTTTGCCTATAAAGTCCATTACGGTTATGGTGCAGAAAGAGGCAGGAGTAAGGCTTTGTGCAAAGATGGGTACCCGTGATATGGGTGCTGTTACTGTTGCTGTAAACTACTTCTCCACGCCGAAAATTCTTTTCAACGTTTCCCGTGGAAGCTTTATGCCTGCACCTAACGTTGACAGCTGTGTTGTAAGATTTGACATAAACCATAAGACACCTGAGGGAGTAACTGATGAAAAGTTCTTTTTCAAGGTGGTCAGGGGTGCTTTTTCACAGCGTAGAAAGACACTTGCAAACTCGGTTGCTTCATCTATGGGCATTGAAAAGAGTCTTGTAAACTCTGCCATTGAGCAGGCGGGGCTTAGCGTTAGTGTTCGTCCCGAACAGCTTTCAATGGAGCAGTTTATCAGCTTTGCAGAAAAGTTGAGAGATATTTTTTAGATATATAAATGCGATTGGTAGGGGCTGATGCTCACATACATTGAATTAAAACTTATTACACAATCAGGACGGTTTCAGACCGTCCTTTTTATTTTACAAAATAATACTGCCGAACAACCTGAATTTGACAAAATACTGCCTTATCCTTTGGTAAAATATTATCAGTAATATTTTATAGGATTGTGGTGATTAAGATGTTGAAAATGAAAGAATCGGTAAAAGTTCACCTTAGCAGGAATTATGACGGTAGGCTTATCTGGGTTTTATCTGCCGTTTTCGCCTTTGTTGCTTCCTTTGGCAGGATTTCGGGCTATCCCTCATCAGTCAATGTTGTGGTAAGCGTTATATCAGGGCTGAACTTTGTTCCAGCTTTTCTTGGGTCGGTTTTGGGATACATAGTTCAGGGAAGCTGGGAAACGGGAATTATTCAGCTTTGCTCGATTATTGTAATCGGTGTGGTAAGAAACGGCTTGTCGGGAAAGAAAGAGGGTGAAAGCCCAGGATTTCTCGGACTTCTTACTGCAGGAGTGCTGATACTTTTCGGTGCTGTTATGTCTGTTGCTATGTCGGCTGACGCATACACGGTATCAATGAGTATGATAACTGCATTGATTTGTGGTTGTGTGGTGTTTATTGCAAAGACGGTAATTTTACGCCGAGACTATGACGGAATAGTTGAGCTTAGTGGTCTCAACGGAGTTTACGGAGGGGTTTTATATATAGTTCTTATTGCAACGCTGACAGCTTGTCCGTTCCCAGTGTTAAATACAGGCAGGGTGTTGGGATGCTTTGCAATTCTTTGTGGTGCAAGAAAATACAGACACCCTGGCGGGGCGGTTATGGGAGCATTGACTACCTGTGGGGTACTGCTTTGCAATCCTTTGCTTGCAAAAAACACTTTGCTTCTTGCTACTTCGGGGCTTATCTGCGGTGCATTCGTACAATTCGGTATGCTTGCTACAGTGCTTGCGTTTCTCGGTATATCACTTATAAGCCTTGTGGCAATAGGTATAAACGGCGACACCTTTTTTATGTTTGCTGATATGATTTTAGGCTCGGTTATATACATTGCTGTGCCTGTATCTTTTACCAAAAAGGTGGCAGGCAGAATTACGGGAGCAAGAAATGCTGTTGACTTGGTTGGTCAGACGGCTTCTTCAAGGCTCAGCTTTGCTTCACGGACTTTATCTGACATACGAAGCCAGCTTTCACTTGTAACTGCTGCTATGGACAGAAAGTCCAGAAACACAGACCTGAAAAAGCAGGTATGCAGGACTGTTTGCAGTGAGTGCCCTATGTTTTCCGACTGCTGGAAGGAAAAAAGACATTCCTCTGTTAATGCTTTTATAAAGCTGGAAGAAACGGCTTTTTGCTACAACTGTGTAAGCAGTCGTGATGTTTCAAGGGTAATGCCTATGTGCATAAGGTCTGATGAGGTTGAACA
>DEPR01000048.1:9678-15521 GCA_002358895.1 Ruminococcus sp. UBA3387
AAAGAAATGCGTGAGCTTTTAAGTGAACAGCTTGCCACAATGGAGGATATGCTGGGAGATTTGTCCTATCGTGTGGGGCAGGTCAGGGCTATTGACCCTAATTTATCTGCACAGGTCCGTGATTATTTTTACCGTCTTGGTTATCCCAACGCAAAGTCTTGTGTGTTTACTGACGAAAATCATCTGCAACGTGTGGAGGTGTTTATTACGTCCAAATATGCAGGGGACACGGTAAGGCTTACAACGGCTATAGGTTCTATTGTTGACTGTGATTTTGACCTGCCTGTAATAACGGAGGTTGACGGGGTTACAAAGCTGAGCTTTACAAAACAGCCTTGTTATGAGATAAGCGTCGGCAGTTTTCAGGCTTCATCTGGTGATAATGAGCTTTCGGGCGACAGCTTTGACACCGTTTCGCTCAGTACGGGTGAAAGGTATATCATACTTTCTGACGGAATGGGTACGGGAAAACGGGCAAGGCTTGATTCGCTTTTTACTGTAAATCTTATTTCAAGGCTTATCAAAACAGGGGCTTCCATAAGCACGGCTCACAGGCTGATAAACTCAATTCTCCGTGTGAAAGGCTGGGAGGAATCCTTTGCAACGGTTGACCTGCTCAAGCTGGATTTATGGGGTGGCTCTGCAGAGTTTTTAAAGGCGGGTGCAAACAGGTCTTATCTTTATCGTGACGGTGCATTAAAGGCAATCGGTGGGCAGGCTTTTCCTGCAGGTATTCTTTCAAGCTGTATTCCAGATATTTCAAATCTCAAGCTGTTTGACGGGGATATGCTTATAATGTGTTCTGACGGCGTGGGTGAAAATATCATCAGGCAGGTAAGTGGGATTCTGAGTGGAAATCCCGACTGTGAGCCTAAGGAGATTGCTCAGGCTATGGGGGAATTTGCAACGGCTCAGAATGGGGGCAGAAATCCTGATGACATTACCCTTATTGTGGTCGGAATTTCTTCCAGCAACAGGTTGTGATTGGATAATCATTATAGGTTTTGTACAAAATAAACAAAACTCGGCATAAAAAACTGTGATATGCTAAAAAAATTACTAAACCACTTGAAAAAATATACAAAATGGTATAAAATATAATTGTGAGATTATATGTATTTATACAAAATATACAGAATGTTGATTATAGAGGAGGTTTATTGATATGGTTAATATTCCTGAGGAGTATGCAATGCCGTTGCATTTTTTTCATCAGGGTACAAACCTTATGGCATATGATTTTTTTGGTTGCCACGAAGGAACTAAAGACGGACAGAAGGGCCACTTCTTCAGAGTGTGGGCCAAGAACGCAAAGTCCGTTTCTGTAGTTGGCGATTTCAATGGCTGGAGCGTTGACGCAAACCCTATGGAGCCTATTGCTGACACAGAGGTCTGGGAGGCTTTTATTCCAGGGCTTAAAACCTATGACACATATAAATATGCTGTGAACGGCTGTGATGGGAAGCTTCATATGAAGGCTGACCCTTACGGCACACATATGGAACGTTCACCTGCTACAGGCTCTAAGGTTTTTTCCATAGATAAATTCAAATGGACTGATGCCAAGTGGCGTAGAGAAAAGAAAAAGAAGAATATTTATGACAGCCCTATGAACATCTATGAGGTACATATCAACTCGTGGAAGAAAATCGGTGAGGGCGAATATTTCAGCTATGAGCAGTTCGCTGAGGACATTATTCCATATCTTCAGCAGATGGGCTACACTCACATTGAGTTTATGCCTCTGGCTGAATATCCTTTTGAGGGCTCCTGGGGTTATCAGGAAATAGGTTACTATGCACCGACTTCTCGTTTCGGTACACCTGAAAATTTTATGAAAATGGTTGATATGTTCCACAATGCAGGAATTGCTGTTATTCTTGACTGGGTACCAGCTCATTTCCCAAGAGATGAGGCGGGGCTGTTTGAGTTTGACGGTGGCCCGAGCTATGAATATGCTGACCCGAAAAAGGGTGAACACGCAGCCTGGGGCACAAGGGTTTTCGACTATGCAAGACCTGAGGTAAAATCTTTCCTTATGTCAAACGCATTATATTGGATAGAAAAATATCACATTGACGGACTGAGAGTAGATGCTGTTGCATCAATGCTTTATCTTGATTATGACAGACGTGATGGTGAATGGACGCCTAATGTTTTCGGTGGACACGAAAATTTAGAGGCTATTGATTTCTTCAGAGAATTGAACGCTGCTGTTTTTGAGAGAAACCCTAACACACTTATGATTGCTGAGGAGTCAACTGCCTGGCCAATGGTTACAAAGCCTGCATCAGACGGTGGACTCGGCTTCAACTTCAAGTGGAATATGGGCTGGATGAACGATATGCTCAGATATATGTCTTTGGACCCTATTCACAGGGCTTTCCATCACGATATGCTTACATTCTCGTTCTTCTATGCGTTCTCGGAAAACTTTGTGCTTCCTATTTCTCACGACGAAGTCGTTCACGGGAAGGCTTCACTTGTAAACAAGATGTTCGGTGGGGACACTGACCAGAAGTTTGCACAGGCTAAGCTGTTTCTGGCATATATGATGGCTCACCCGGGTAAGAAGCTGTTATTTATGGGCTCGGAATTTGCTCAGTTCAGAGAGTGGGATTATGAAAATCCACTTGAGTGGTTTATGGTTGAGGAATATGAAAACCACAGGAATTATCAGAAGTTTGTTGCAAATCTGAACAAGTTTTATCTTGACCATTCGGCTCTTTGGGAAAATGATTTCTCCTGGGAAGGCTTCAACTGGATTTCAAATGATGACTACAGACAGAGCATCATAGTATTCAGGCGAATTGACCGAAAGGGTAATGAGGTTATTGCAGTCTGCAACTTTGTTCCCGTTGGACGCAGTTCTTACTGCTTTGGTGTACCTTACAAGGGAAGTTATAAAGAAGTGTTCAACTCAACTTCTGAGGACGGTTCACCTGTTACAAACGGTACTGTAAGGTCGAAGGCTGTACCAATGCACGGATTTGACAACTCAATCTGCATTGATATTCCTCCGTTCTCGGTAATGTATTTTACAGTGAAAAAGGCAGAAGAAAAGAAAACTGCCACAAAGAAAAAGACAGGAGCTAAAAAGACGGCTTCTGCTAAAACAAGTAAATCAACAGCCAGGAAAAAGGCTGAAAAATAATATATTGGTGGGTGATTTTATGTTCTACAAAAAAGAATGTGTAGCTATGCTTCTGGCAGGTGGACAGGGTTCAAGACTTTATGCTCTCACTCAGGACGTAGCTAAACCTGCGGTACCTTTCGGTGCAAAGTATCGCATTATTGATTTTCCTTTGTCAAACTGCATAAACTCAGGTATTGACACTGTTGGTGTGCTTACTCAGTATCAGCCTCTGGTACTGAATGAATATATCGGAAACGGTCAGCCTTGGGACCTGGACAGAATTCACGGTGGCGTTCACGTTCTGCCACCATATCAGAAGGCTTCGGGTGCTGACTGGTATTCGGGTACTGCTAATGCAATTTATCAGAACATTCCGTTTATTGAAAGATATGACCCTGAATATGTAGTTGTACTTTCAGGCGACCATATTTACAAGATGGACTACAACAAGATGCTTACCTTCCACAAGCAGAAGGAAGCTGCTGCAACTATTGCTGTTCTTGATGTTCCTAAGGAGGAAGCTTCTCGTTTCGGTATTATGATTACTGACGATGAGGATAACATCATTGACTTTGAAGAAAAGCCTGCAAATCCTCGTTCAACTTTAGCTTCTATGGGTATTTATATCTTTACCTGGGCTAAGCTCAAGGCTTATCTTATTGCAAATGAAAACGACCCGAATGCTTCAAAGGACTTCGGTAAGAACATTATTCCTGATATGAGGGAAGCAGGCGAAAAGCTGGTAGCTTATCGTTTTGACGGTTACTGGAAGGACGTAGGTACTATTGACTCTCTCTGGGAGGCTAATATGGACCTTATCAATCCTAACATTCCTATTGACCTTTATGACCCTGCCTGGAAGATTTATTCCCGCAATCCGATTATGCCTCCTCAGAGCATTGGTGAAAAGGCTGTTATTCAGAACTCTATGGTTACTGAGGGCTGTTACATTGACGGCTCGGTTGAGTTCTCAATGATTTCTGACGGCGTAACGGTTGAAGAAGGTGCGGTTATTTACGACTCAATCCTTATGCCGGGCTGTGTAGTTAAAAAGGGCGCTAAGGTTGAATATGCTATCGTAGGTGAAAACTCCGTTATCGGAGAAAATGCTCAGATAGGTGCTCGTCCTGAAACAATAGATGACAAGGATTCCTGGGGTGTTGCTGTAGTTGGTCATAACATCAACGTATCAGACGGTGCTGTTGTTGAGCCAAAGGCTATCATCTCGGAAGATATTTAAGGAAGGAGGAGTTTTAAATGGGCGTAAATATGGCAAATGTAATGGGACTTATTTTTGCAAATATGCACGATGGTACCATTGGTGATTTAACCGAAAGAAGAACTATGGGCTCTGTACTTTTCGGAGGCAGATACCGTTTGATAGATTTCCCTATTTCCAATATGGTGAACAGTGGAATTTCAGAGGTAGGCGTTATTACCAAATCCAATTATCAGTCGCTTCTTGACCATCTCGGCTCTGCAAGAGAATGGGACCTGGCAAGAAAGAAGGGTGGACTTTATATTATTCCTCCTTTCGGCAACGTTGACAGCAAGCTGTATCGTGGAAGAATCGAAGCTCTTTATGGTGCAATGGGCTTTATCAAGAAGTCTTTGGCTGAATATGTTGTTATTGCTGACTGTGATATTGTTACAAATATGGATTTCAAGCCTATTGTAAGAGAACACGCAGCAAGCGGTGCAGATATTACAGTGGTAAGCCACACAGGTGAATACTACTCCGAGGACATCAAGAAGTCCACAGTACTCAATGTTGGTGATGACGGATATGTCAAATCCGTACTTATCAATCCTGACCTGAGTGGTACTTGCACGACAAGCCTTAATATTTTCGTTATGGGCAAGGATTTCCTCGTAGATATGATTCAGGACTCTATTGCAAGAGGTAATGTAAGCTTTGAGAAGGATATTCTTCAGGCAAAATGCAGTGAACTGAAAATCAAGACTTATGAATACTCAAAATATTTCAGCAAGATTACTAATATGCAGAGCTATTTCAGAGCTAATATGGAGCTTCTCAACGCTGAAAACGCAAAGAAGCTGTTTGCTCCTAAAAAACCTATTTACACAAAGGTAAGCGACAATGCTCCTGCTAAGTATGACCTTGACTGCAAGGTGAAAAATGCTCTTATTGCTGACGGTTGTATCATTGAAGGTGAAGTTGAAAACTCAATTCTCTTCAGAGGTGTAAAAGTCGGCAAGGGTGCAAAGGTCAAGAACTGTATTCTTATGCAGGGTACACAGGTTGGCGACAACGCTGAAGTAAACTATCTGATTACAGACAAGAACGTTAAGATTTCAGATAATCATATCCTCACAGGTGCCAAGACATATCCTATGTATGTAGGAAAAGGCGCTTCTGTATAACTAAAATAAAAGGGGACCCGTTTTCGGGTTCCCGATCTTATAACAAACATAGAAAGAGGGTAATTTTTTGAATATTCTATACACAGCAAGTGAGGCTTTGCCTTTTATAGCTTCAGGTGGTCTTGCAGACGTTGCAGGCTCGCTTCCGTCGGCAATAAACGCTGAGGGACACGACTGCAGAGTTGTTATTCCACTTTACAGCTCAATCAAGCAGGAGCTGAAAGACCAGCTCACATATGTTACAAACTTTACTGTTCCTGTTGCCTGGAGAAATCAGTACTGCGGTGTATTCACAGGTGTGGCAAATGGTGTTACATACTAT
>DEPR01000048.1:15617-16793 GCA_002358895.1 Ruminococcus sp. UBA3387
GTTTTCTTCTCCCGTGCAGTTTTAGAACTTATCAAATACATTGATTTCAAGCCTCAGGTTATTAACGCTAACGACTGGCAGACTGCACTTGTACCTGTTTACTATGATATTTTCTACAGATACCAGCCCGGATATGAGGACATCAAGACGGTATTTACTATTCACAACATTCAGTATCAGGGTCAATATGGCATTGATCTGATAAACGACCTTATGGGTATTCCGCTTTATCACACAGACCTTATGTCATATGACGGTGATGTGAACTTTATGAAGGCTGCCATTGAGGTAGCTGACAAGGTAACAACTGTTTCTCCGAGCTATGCCTGGGAAATTCTTGACCCTTGGTACTCCCACGGTCTTGACAGGGCTTTGGCTAACAAGCAGTACAAGCTGACGGGCTTCCTCAACGGTATTGACCAGAACGTTTACAATCCTGCTACTGACCCGAACATTCCTAAGCATTACAGTCTTGAGGACAAGTCGGGCAAGAGGGTCTGCAAGGCGAAACTGCTTGAAGAATTCGGACTTGCACCGGGCAAGGAGCCTGTAATCGGTATTGTTACACGATTTGTTTCACACAAGGGTCTTGACCTGATTAAATACGTTTTTGAGGACATTATCCGACTTGGATACAAGTTCTGCATCCTTGGTTCAGGTGAAAAGATTTACGAGGATTTCTTCCAGGAGATGCATTACAGATATCCTGACAGGGTTGGAGTAACTATTGGTTTTGTTCCTGCGTTATCCAAGAGAATTTACGCAGGTGCTGATATGTTCCTGATGCCTTCACAGAGTGAGCCTTGCGGTCTTGCACAGATGATTGCTCTCAGATACGGTACTATTCCGATTGTTCGTGAGACGGGTGGTCTTCGTGACAGTATCAAGGACGCAGGCGACCCGACAGGCAACGGTTTCACATTCAAGACTTACAACGCACACGATATGCTTGACGCCTGCACTCGTGCAAGGGTTTACTACGACAATCGTATGAAGTGGGGACAGCTTGTAAACAACGCTTTCAAGCAGGATTTCAGCTGGAAGCGTTCAGCTCAGCTCTACATTGGTTTATACCGTGAGCTTTGCGGACAATAAGATTTTTTACCCCCCAACACCAATATATAATGAAAAAGGACAGGCCTTTTTGGTCTGTCCTTTTTCGGTTATGGTTAATTA
>DEPR01000062.1:0-9288 GCA_002358895.1 Ruminococcus sp. UBA3387
GTTGTCCTGAGTGTAACCAAAAATCCTGGCAGAAAAAAGTTTTAAGTAAAGAATAAAAGCGTTATATTTCGTTCTCAAATAATAAAAGCACACCAATCGGTGTGCTTTTATTTTATCAAAGATATTAGACACTCCTCAAACTCCCTGTCTTGCTGTCTTGTGCGTTTTGAAGGGCCTTTGAGCCTGCCACCTGAGTTACGGATTTTCTTTGCAATGTGGCGTGACAGAAGAAGTGAGTCAATGTTATCGTTAGTGTAAATCAAACCGTTCTGATTGATAACAACAGCCCTCTTGGATAAGCACATTGCAGCTAAACCGTAATCCTGTGTTATGACGATGTCATTGGCGTTTGCAAGATTTGCAAGCCTGAAATCAGCACTGTCTGCACCCTTGTCAACAATAATGACCTGAGCGTAATCATCTGAAAATTCGTGTGCCGTGTCGCAAATAAGTGTAACGGGTATGTTGTTTTTCTTTGCAATATCAATGGCTATCCTTACAACAGGACAGCCATCTGCATCTATGAGTATCTTCATTAGTCTTTTCCTTCAATAAAGAATGTTGCCTCCATATCTGCAATGTGAGCAGCCAATGCAAGAGGGTACATCTCCAGAGCCTTACCAATGGTGTTTTTGTTTTCCTCACCAGAGAAGCCCATATGCCAGCGGATAGCAAAAGCTTCCTCACGAGTGAGTCGCATAAATCCACTTGCTATGTATACCGATTTTTCACCGTGTCCGTAAGGGAGCAAATCGTGATATTCAAAGTAAGGCACCTTCTCCCATACACCCATATCATTCTTTGCATTGCGATAGCTTGTGCGGTACAGGTTTACCTTGCAAAGGTCGTGAAGTAATGCTACAATAGCAATGCTTTCATCTGAATATTCAAGCCCGTATTGGTCTTTTACACGCTCACGTTCAAGATAGCTTTTCATACATTCATATACGTTGATAGAGTGTTCACAAAGCCCGCCTTCATATGCACCGTGATAACGGGTTGAAGCAGGCGCAGTAAAGAAATCACTGCTGTCAGAAAGTAAGTATTCCAGCAAACGGTCAGCACCGGGACGTGTGATATTTTCCTTGTATATCGCAACAAATTTATCTTTAAGAGCATTCAAATCAGCCATAAAAAACCTCCTGTATAAGTTGTTAAGTATATTGTAACATATTTTTCGGGATTTGAAAAGACGTTTTTATCAAATACTTTTGAGATGGTTAAAAGATAAATTGTTTTGGAAAAAATTCATAAGTTTTTTTGAAAAATGCTTGACTTTATTGTGTGAATGTAGTATAATGAATTTTGTAATTATGTTAGCTTTTTTGTTATGGCTTAAAGACAGAGTAGGTCGCTATTTGTTGATTGGGATTCCCGATTGATGACGACAGCAATAGTTTGCGTTGGCAGACTCCTTCACTATTCACCAAAAGGCTGTAGCTTGCTTGATAATTACCTCTGTCATAGGTGGCAAAGGGAGGGAATAATTTTGGCAGAAATTCGTGTTGGTAAAAACGAATCTTTAGATACAGCTCTTAAGCGTTTCAAGCGTTCATGTGCAAGAGATGGCGTTATCGCTGAGGTTCGTAAGAGAGAACACTACGAAAAGCCATCGGTAAAGCGTAAGAAGAAATCCGAAGCTGCTCGTAAGCGTAAATACTAATATCAAAAAAATGGCGGGCATTTTATGTCCGCTTTTTATTTTAGAAGGAGTATTGTAATGATTTTCAAACCCACATATGTGTTTAACGATATAACAGAAATAACAGCTGATTTTTTGCAGAAAAATGACATAAACGGACTGCTTCTTGACCTTGATAATACATTGACAACCCATAATAATCCGACACCACCACAGTCAAGCCTTGATTGGCTTGATAGAATGCGTAAAGCAGGGATAAAAATGATGATTGTGTCAAATAATTCATCAGAGCGTGTTACACCGTTTGCAAAAGCGTTGGGGCTCCCGTTTGTACCAAGAGGACTGAAACCACTGACAGTGGGATATACCAAAGCAATCAAGGAAATGGGGCTAAATAAGAAAAACGTGGCAGCAGTAGGAGACCAGATTTTCACTGATGTGATTGGCTCAAATTTAAAAGGAATACGCTCAATTTTCGTTTTCCCCATAGAGCCTGAAACAAGCCTGCCGTTCAGATTTAAAAGAGCTGTTGAAAAACTGTTCTTGCCGAAAAGAACACCGAAAGGAGAATGAATATGTCAGCAAAATTTGGGCCTGCAGGGAATTCCCAGTCGTTTTCATTAAAGTATAAGTCTTCAACCGATGCACCGATTTTTCTCCGTGAAATGGGACTTGACCATTACGAGTATCAGTGTGGCAGAGGCGTAAAAGTAACTGATAAAACAGCAGCTGACCTCCGTGCAAAAGCTGAGGCGAATGGTATTTCGTTGTCGCTTCACGCACCTTATTTTATCTCACTTTCAAGCGTGGAGGCTGAAAAGCGTGATAATAGTATAAATTATATTCTGCAGTCCTGCGATGCAGCTGCAAGAATCGGTGCAGAGAGAATTGTTATCCATAGTGGCTCTTGTGCAAAAATCAGCAGGGAAGAAGCTTTGGAGCTTGCTAAGGATACACTTTTTAGAGCAAGAAAAACTGCGATAGAGCAGGGCTTTGAGCATATTACATTCTGTCCCGAAACTATGGGTAAAGTTAACCAGCTGGGAACATTGACAGAAGTGCTTGAGCTTTGTAAACTTGATAATAGCTTTATTCCGTGCATAGACTTCGGACATCTGAATGCAAGAGATTTTGGTTATATTAAGGGTAAAGCTGAGTATGAGAAAATGCTTGATGAAGTGGAAAATATGATTGGTTACGACCGACTTAAAGTGTTCCATAGCCATTTTTCGAAGATACTGTTTACAAATCCTGGCGGTGAGAAAAAGCACCTTACATTTGAGGATAATCAAGGCTATGGACCTGACTATGAGCCACTTATGGAAATTGTGGCAAAGAAAAATCTGTGTCCGATTTTTGTGTGCGAAAGTGCAGGAACACAAGCAGAGGATGCGTTGACAATGAAGAATGCATATCTGAGTTTTAAATAACGGAAAGGACATAATTATGGCGAAGAAATTGCTTGTAATACACGGACCTAACCTGAATTTGCTTGGCGAACGTGAGCCTGGCGTCTATGGGTCTGATACCTTTGAAAGTATAAATAATGAAATCGTGGCAAGAGCTGAAAACAGAGGAATGAAGTGCGAGATATTCCAGTCAAACCACGAGGGTGCAATTATTGATAAGCTCCACGAAGCGAGAAAAACCAAGGACGGCGTGATTATAAATGCAGGTGCATATACACATTATAGCTATGCTATCCGTGACGCAATTTCTGCAATAAAAATCCCTGTGTTTGAAGTGCATATGAGCGATATCTATAAAAGAGAAGAGTTTCGTCATAAGTCGGTTATCCACGAGGTCTGCGTTGGTCAGATTGTGGGTAAGGGCAAGGATTCCTATTTGCTTGCCGTTGACGAAATGGATAAGATTATAAAGGATTGATTTTATGCCTGATAGCGTAGTTTTAGAGAAGCTGAAAAGCAGGATTGATTCAGTTGCCGACTGTGGAGTTGTTACATCAGATGTGAACAGACGATATTTCACAGGTATGAAATCCAGTGCAGGAACACTTGTTATCTTTCCTGAAAGGATTTATCTCATTATCGACTTCCGTTATATCGAAAAGGCTGAAAAATTGCTTTTGGGTACTGAAATAGAAGTAGTCCTGCAGAAAAATCTGTGCGAGCAAATTAATAGTTTGATAAAAAAGCATAACGCAAAAACCGTTGCCGTTGAAGCCGACAGCTGTACAATTTCAAAGCTTGAGTTCTATAGAAAGAATCTGCAAGCCGAGGTTGTTGCCGACAGCAGGTTTTCGGAGATAATCAATCAGCTGAGAGTAGTTAAAACACAGGAGCAGATTGATAAAATCATTCAGGCCCAGCGTATTGCAGAAAAAGGCTTTGAGCATATGCTTGACTTTATAAAAGTGGGAAGAACCGAGCGTGAAATTCAGCTGGAGCTTGACTTTTTTATGCTGAAAAACGGAGCAGAAGCATTGTCTTTTGATACAATAGCCCTGTCGGGGAAAAATACATCTCTGCCTCACGGCGTCCCATCGGACAAAAAGGTCGAGAAAGGTGATTTTGTACTTCTGGATTACGGTGCAGTAGTTGACGGCTACCATAGTGATATGACAAGGACTGTCTGTGTGGGTGAGCCTGATGATGAAATGCGAAAAGTGTACGAAATTGTCCTTGAAGCACAGACAGAAGCACTTGATAAAGTCAAAGCAGGCATTAAGTGCAGTGAGCTTGATAAGATAGCAAGAGATGTTATAGAAAATGCAGGATACGGTGAGTATTTCGGTCATTCCTTAGGACACGGAGTCGGTATGGAAATCCACGAAGCACCAACAGCATCACCAAAATCAGATGAAATTCTGCAGGAAAACAGTATAGTAACTGTAGAGCCGGGAATTTATATTCCTGAAAAGTTCGGAGTGAGAATTGAGGATTTTGTAGTGGTGAAGAATGACGGATACCTGAATATGACTACTTCACCAAAAAATCTGATTGTGTTGTAATAATAAAATATTTGAATTTTTTATGAAAAACACTTGCAATATATGCGAAAATAGGTTACAATAGAAACAAGGAATGTCAGGTCAACTGGTGTTCGATTGACAAAAACATTGGAGGTACTAATAATATGGTAACTGCTGGAGATTTTAGAAATGGTATGACTTTCGAAGAAGAAGGAAACGTAATGCAGATTGTTGAGTTTCAGCACGTAAAGCCTGGTAAGGGTGCAGCATTCGTTAGAGCTAAGGTAAAGAACGTAATTACAGGCTCAGTAATTGAAAAGACATACAACCCGACTGCAAAATTCCCAACAGCATTCGTTGAAAGAGTTGATATGGAATATTCATATTCAGATTCTGGTCTTTATTACTTTATGGACCCTGAGTCATATGAACTTATCCCTGTAAGTGAAAGTGAGCTTTCAGATAACTTTAAGTTCGTTAAGGAAAATATGATTTGTAAGGTATGCTCATATAAGGGCAAGGTATTTGCTGTTGAGCCACCAAACTTCGTAGAACTTGAAGTAACAGAAACTGACCCTGGTTTTGCAGGAAATACAGCAACAAACGCAACAAAGCCTGCAACATTGGAAACAGGTGCAGAAATCAAGGTTCCACTCTTCATCAATGTTGGTGATATGATCAGAATTGATACAAGAACTTGTGAGTATATGGAAAGAGCATAATTTTAAAATGCATTTGAAAATGGAGGTTTGAGTATGGAACTTTCTAATAAAGTAGCTTATCTTAAAGGCTTGATGGACGGTCTCAAAATCGACGATTCAACACCTGAAGGCAAAATTCTCGGTATAATGGCAGACATTCTTGATGAAATGGCATTGACTGTTGAAGATATTGCCGACGAAGTTGATGAAGTTGTTGAAATCATCGACCAGATTGACGAAGATTTGGGCGACGTTGAAGAAGAAGTTTACTTCAGCGATGACTGCGATTGTGATGACGATTGTTGCTGTGATGACGATTGCTGTTGCGATTGTGATGATGAGTATGATGACTTCGACGAAGAGGAACTTTATGAGTGTGTTTGCCCGACTTGTGGCGATACAATCTGCTTAGGTGAAAATATTATCGAAGAAGGCTCAATAGATTGCCCTAATTGTGGTGAATTACTTGAGTTTGATTTCAGCGAAATCGACGAGGATGAGGAATAATCCTTAACCAAAATTAATATTATGTTTCAGGGGTGGTGAAAGTCCACACCGGTGGTGATGAGCGTGAAAACTGCTATAAGTCCACGACCGTAGAAATACGCTGATTCGGTGAGAATCCGAAACCGACGGTTAAAGTCCGGATGGAAGAAACGACAGATTTAAGTCTTATACACCTCTGTGCTTATGCTCAGAGGTGTTTTTCTGCTGTTTCTCCTGATAATCGAGGAGGAAATGATATGACAAATACAAAAAAGATTGATATAAAGAAGCTTACAGTGCTGGCAATGTTCGTTGCAATGGCATACCTCTGCCTGTATGTGTTCAGATTTAAGGTGCAGTTTCTGTCCCTTGAAATCAAGGACGTGTTTATTACAATGAGTGGTTTTATTTTCGGACCGCTTACAGCTGTGGGAGTTGCTTTTGTAGAGTCCTTGCTTGAAATGATAACGGTGTCGGATACAGGTCCCTATGGTGCAATAATGAACTTTGCAGGTAGTGCAACCTTTGCAGGAATAGCATCACTTGTCTATAAGTATAAAAAGAACCTGTGTGGAGCATTGATTGGACTTGTGTCAGCAGTTGTTCTTATGACAGGTGTGATGATTGTGCTTAATATCCTGATTACTCCGCTTTATATGAAAGCACCGAGAGATGTTGTGATTGGTATGATTCCAACATTGCTTCTGCCGTTTAATCTTGTGAAGGGAAGCCTTAATTCAGCCTTTGTGTTTTTGCTTTATAAGCCACTTTCCGAAGCACTTAAAGGTATGGGAATGTTGCCTAAAACAAAGGACTTTAAGTTTGATAAGAAATCTGTGTTGGTCGCAGTCATTTCAGCAGTAGTAATAGTTGCAATTATAATCTGTGTGATTTTCCTGTTCAAAGGAAATTTTGAATGGATAAGAAAATAGTACATAACCAAGTTCAAGATATGTAGGGGACGGTGTCCTCGACGTCCCGAAATTTGACAAATATAATAAAAAAACAGCTCCGAAAGGAGCTGTTTTGCTATATCAAGCGTTTTATACAGGTAATGTTGTTGTATTTTGCAAAGGATGAAACGTAGGACATTACAATACCTGTGTATGTGTTTTCAGCGTGAATCATCTTTCCATCACCGATGTATATTGCAACGTGATAAATTGATGAGTATGAGCTTCCACCGAAGAAAATCAGGTCGCCTTTCTTCATATTTGAGTATGAAACTGCAGTACCGTAGTTTGCCTGAAGAGAAGCCTTGTGTGGCAGACTAATGCCGATTTTAGCATAGCATTGCATCGTAAGTCCCGAACAATCTGTTGCGTTAGGACTTGTGCCACCCCAGACGTATGAACCACCAACCATACTCTTTGCCGTGCTCATCAGTATGTTAATCTTTGTTTCATATGCACTTCCACTGCTTGAAGGAGGTGTAACAGCAGGAGCCTTTGTGGTAGTAGTGGTCTTTGAAGTAGTGCTTTCAGGCTTTGTTTCCTCTTTCTTTGTGGTAGTGGTCTCTTTCTTGCTTGTAGTTGAAACAGGTTTGTCGTCCTTATTTGTAGTAGTTTTCTTTGAAGTAGTGCTTGAAGGCTTTGTTTCCTTTTTCTTTGTAGTAGTCTTGGCTTCAGTCTGAGTAGTTAAGTCGCTGTATTGTGATATAACAGCATCAATTTCAGCCTGGTATTGACTCTTATCACTTTCAAGCTGGGAAATTGAGTCGCCGTATGTAGTCTGCAAATCAAGAAGCTTGACATACTCATCCGAAAGGGAAGCCTGTTTTTCAGCATATTCCTTGCTCTTTTTCTTCAGCTCATCAGACTGTTTTTCAAGCTTTACCTTTTCCTCATCAATTTCCTTCTTCTCATCAAGCAACTGTGTTATGGTGTCGTTGTCGTGTTCAGCAACACGTTTTATAAGCTCAGTACGCATAAGTATATCAAAGAAATCAGCAGAGTCTGCAATGATTGAAGTGTAGGATTCAGTGCCGTTTATGTACATAGCACGAAGGCGTTTCATAAATCCGTTGACGTTTTCCGTGATAGCTTCTTCCTTGTCAGTGAGATTAACCTGAGTAGCCCTCATTTCCTCGTCAATAAGACACATCTCGTCTTCAATCTGCTTGGCATACTCCTCAGTAGTCTGAATTTTCTGAGAAATAACACTCATCTGTTCAGCAACAGCGTTCAGCTTTTCCTGCTGACCTTTTATGCTGTCATTAGCATCAGCAATTTTCTTTTCAAGCTCTTTTTGTCTGTCGGAAAGCTCCTCCAGTTCTTCGGCATAAGCTGAATTTTCTGGAGTAGCCTTTGTAATAACATTGTTGTCGGGCTTTGTAATGCCTATAGTACCGAAAATAAGTGCAACAGCAACGCAAAAAGCTGATATTCTTTTAATGCTTGGAAGTTTATACATAAAAATCTCCTTACAGTATGTCTGTAATAGTTTTGTAATCTTTTTTAATATTATATAACGAAACAAAAGGCTTGTCAATGCCACTTTAACGGATTACAGAAATTTTCCTGTTGTTTCAGCAGATTTTACAAAATAAAATATTAAAAATATATAAAAAAACCGAAAAGCTATTGGCAATTTACAAGAAATGTGATATAATATTTTATGTGTATAAATACTTTTTTGAAAGGTTGGAATAAATATGAGAGCAGTAGTAACAGTAGTAGGCAAGGACGCAGTCGGAATACTTGCAAAAGTCAGCACAAAGTGTGCGGAATATAATGCAAACGTAATTGAAGTAAACCAGGCAGTGTTGCAGGACGTTTTTGCAATGACAATGCTTGTGGATATCTCAATGCTCAATAAGGACTTTGCGAGCCTGTCAGACTCTCTTGCAGAGCTTGGAGATAAAATGGGACTCAAAATTCTTACAATGCACGAGTCAATTTTCAAGTGTATGCACGAGATTTAATCAGGAGGGTTTGACTAATGCTTAGTACATACGATATATTAGAAACAATTCGTATGATTCAGGACGAATGTCTTGACATACGAACAATTACAATGGGCATATCTCTGCTTGATTGTATCGACAGTGATATTGACGTAGCCTGCGAAAAGGTGTATAAGAAGATAACGGAAAAGGCTAAAAATCTTGTTAAAGTCGGGGAAGAAATCGAAAAGGAGTTCGGTATTCCGATTATCAATAAGCGTATTTCTGTAACACCAATCGCTATCGTTTCAGCAGCCTGCAAATGCTCACCTGTACCATTTGCAAAAGCAATGGACAGAGCAGCTAAAGACGTGGGAGTAAACCTTATCGGTGGTTATTCAGCACTTGTGCAGAAGGGCTTTTCTGCTGGCGATATAGAGCTTATTAAGTCAATCCCTGAAGCACTTTCCTGTACAGAAAGAGTATGTTCATCTGTAAACGTTGGCTCAACAAAAACAGGTATCAACCTTGATGCTTGTAAGCTTATGGGTGGCATCGTTAAAGAATGTGCAGAGAAAACAGTTGATTCTGCTTGCTTTGGTGCAGCTAAATTGGTTGTGTTCTGTAATGCAGTTGAAGATAA
>DEPR01000062.1:9333-11077 GCA_002358895.1 Ruminococcus sp. UBA3387
TTCCACGGCGTAGGTGAGCCTGACTGTATGATTAACGTTGGCGTTTCAGGCCCTGGTGTAGTAAGAGCAGCACTGAAAAAATATCCTGATGCCGATATTACAAAGATTGCAGACGTTATCAAGAAGATTTCTTATAAGATTACAAGAGTGGGACAGCTTGTCGGCGTAACTGCTTCTGAAAGACTTGGCGTACCATTCGGTATCGTAGACCTTTCATTGGCACCAACTCCTGCAGTAGGCGACTCTGTTGCACATATCCTTGAAGAAATCGGCCTCGAAAGATGTGGAACACACGGTACAACAGCAACCCTCGCATTGCTTAATGACGCAGTTAAAAAGGGTGGCGTAATGGCTTGTTCAAGAATCGGTGGACTTTCAGGTGCGTTTATCCCTGTGTCAGAAGATGCAGGTATGATTGACGCAGCAAAGAGTGGTACACTTACAATCGAAAAACTTGAAGCAATGACAGCAGTATGTTCAGTTGGTCTTGATATGATTGTAATTCCTGGCGATACCGAGCCGGATACAATTTCAGCTATTATCGCTGACGAAGCAGCAATCGGTATGGTAAACAATAAGACAACTGCAGTAAGAGTTGTCCCTGCAATCGGTAAAGAAGTAGGCGAGGAGCTTGACTGGGGTGGACTTTTTGGATGTGGACCTGTTATGCCGTTGAAGAAAGAGTCAGCTTCCAAGTTTATCAATAGAGGTGGACAGATTCCTGCACCACTTCATTCGTTGAAGAACTAATTATCATAAATTAGCGACAGAATCTCTGTCGCTAAAATTTTAGTAGGTGAAGTTATGAGAAACTATATAGATTGCCATACACATACCCGGTTTTCCGTTGACTCTGATGCCGATATAATCGGAATGATAGAAAAAGCAATGAGCCTTGGACTGTCTGCATATGCAGTTACAGACCATTGTGAGTGTAACCGTTGGTATTCCGAGGAGCATTATCCCGATGAAACCACATACAGATATTTTGATTTCGGCAGGGATTTTGAAAACTCCGTTACAGCTGTTACAAAGCTGAAAGAAAAGTATGATGGTAAGCTTAATCTCATATGTGGCGTAGAAATGGGGCAGGGTAATCAGGTACCTGAAATTGCCGAGAAGATTGTCAGCGACAAACGACTTGACTTTGTTATCGGCTCAATGCACCAGCTTCCCAAAACTGAAGATTTTGCTTTTATCGAGTATGATAAAATGACTGTGGAAGAAATGGAAAAGCTTCTTGAAAAATACTTTATGGAAGTCTATAACCTTAGCAAATGGGGCAAATTTGACATTCTCGGCCACCTTACATATCCTCTGCGATATATCGAGGATAAGGGTAATATAAAGGTAGATATGAGCCGTTATGAGGAGATAATCCGTGAGATTTTCAAGACTATTATTTATAACGGTAAGGGAATTGAAATTAATACATCAGGTCTCAGACAGAAATATGGTAAGCCTTTCCCTGAGTACAGATTTGTAAAAATGTATAAGGAGCTTGGTGGAGAAATATTATCTGTGGGCTCTGATGCACACACTGTTGCCGATTTGGGAAAAGGCGTGGCTGACGGTGCAGAAATTGCAAAGCAAGCAGGCTTTAAATATCTTTGCTACTTCAAAGAAAGAAAACCACAGTTTTTGATTATTGAATAAATTAAAGCTCATAGCATCTGCTGTGAGCTTTTTATATTGGGTTATGGCACAAAAATACCCGTTATCACAAACGATAACGGATAATGGT
>DEPR01000093.1:0-571 GCA_002358895.1 Ruminococcus sp. UBA3387
CCCACTTCCATACCTGCAGTTGCATTGCTGTTGCCAAGACCCTGCATCATTTTCTGTGAAAGTACTGAGAACAACATTCTGCCCTGCTCTGTTTCAACGATATCGCTGAGCTTATCGTTAAGTGAGAAGTATCCTTCAACCTCTGTAATATCAAACCAGTTAAGAATTGCACCCTTTTCACGGAGACGATAATCGTTATTGAAAGTATCCACCTTACGGATAAAGCTTTCGTCCTTGCAATCTCCTGCTACTGCAACAAGTGTTGTTTCGCCCTTATTTGGTACATCAAAATAGAAGAAGTGGTCAGGACAAGCCTTTTTGCCCAGGCTTTCGCCGTTTACAAATAACTCAACTTCAGGCTGATTTGAGTAAACAGTAACCTTGGTTACGTCCTCTACTCTGTCAACATAACGCTTACCGCAGATGTGTACGAACGGGTCATCTGACAACCAAGCCTTATAAGCATAGAATGCATCCTTCTTATACTTACGGTCAAATGTCATCAAGCCTTTATGGTTCTGACCATTTTCGCCACCTTCGTTACGAGCGTCTGCTCCAAAGTCAAACATAT
>DEPR01000093.1:661-5001 GCA_002358895.1 Ruminococcus sp. UBA3387
GCCTGATATTCTTCTGTATAATCACCCTGAACAGGCTTGGATGTATGCCAATTCAAAGCCTCACAGCCATATTCGCTACAGCCGATTGGTGTATCAGGATATTTAGCGTGGAACTTATCAAACCAAGGTCCGTTCATTGAAGTATCTCCGCCATACCAGCCGAAATAGTGATTATATGAAACAACGTCAGGAATACGAACATAATCGCTGTCCATATCGCACATTGTCAGACAAGCCATTGTTGTAAGACGTGTCTTATCCATTTCGTGAGCAAGATCATTAAGAATATGATGGTTTTCAATCAAATCAGGGTCAGATTCTCCTGACATTGTAATTTCATTTGAAAGACCCCAAACAATAATTGATGGGTGGTTATAGTTCTGAGTAATAAGCTCCTTCATCTGCTGGATTGTATTCTCACGTCCTGTTGCCATATGCTTTGAGATATATGGAATTTCTGCCCATACTACCATACCTCTTTCATCACAGAGGTCATAGAAATACTGGTCGTGCTGATAGTGAGCAAGACGGATTGTTGTTGCACCAACCTCGCAAATCAAATCCATATCCTCTTTGTGATGCTCAGGAAGCAACGCATTACCTATTCCCCATCTGTCCTGATGACGGGAAACACCACGCAACGGATATTCTTCACCGTTAAGGATAAATCCTCTTTCAGGGTCGATTTCAAATGTACGGCATCCGAATCGAGCTGAAACATTATCAAGTACCGAATCATTTTCAACAAGCTCCGCAACTGCAGTATAGAGATAAGGGTCTTTACGTCCGTGCCAGAGGTGAACGTTCTTGATATCAATTACAACCTTTGTGTCAGCAGCAGTTGTTTCGCCAACAGTATTTCCTTCCATATCACGGATAACATAATGAACTGTCTGTCCGTCCTTTTTATTTGTAACATAAACTTCTACCTCAACCTTTGCGTCCTTCCCGTCAATTTCAGGTGTAACCTTAATTCCCGGGCCACCGTTATAATCAAGGTCAAAGTGTGAATCGCTTACACAGATAATATTTACATCACGATAGAGGCCACCATAGAATGTAAAGTCAGCCATCTGTGGATATACTTTTTCATTTGCAGAGTTGTCAACTGTAATAACAAACACATTGTCAGATTTCAGCTCATCTGTAATATCAACACGCCAGATAGAATAGCCACCGTCGTGATGTGCAAGATGCTTGCCGTTAAGATAAGCATCAGCTGATGAGTTAGCTCCGTTGATTTCGAGATAATAACGACTTGCTTCAGGCAAGTCTGTTTTTTCCAATGATTTTACATAACAGCAAGTGCCACGGAAATAGTCGTTGTTGCCGTCCTGACCGTCAATATTGTTCCAGCAATGAGGTACATTTACCAGATACCATTTTTCAGGTACAGAAGTCGGAATTGAAGTAAAGTCCTTGGAAAATGCCCATTTTGTGTTCAGATTATAGATTGATCTCATTTGAATTTCCTCCTGTTTCTATTAAAAATCTTAGCAGTATTAACGCCCGACAGCCCGAAGGCTGTCGAGCGATTCGTTTAAAAATTATTCAGCTTTTTCGTGCTTAGCTTTCAAAGTTTCTACGTTAGCGTCAACTTGTTTCTTGTGAAGCGGATACCAGAACCACAATACCAGACCGAGAAGCAAGAATCCAAGTGCAGGTACTAATGTTGAAATGTTGAAGATACCTGACAATACATTTTCAGTCTGCTTCAGACCTTCAGAAGCTGCCTCTGAGTTGTAGCCGATTGCAGTAAGCAACCAACCTGACAAACCTGCAGCAAGTGCCTGACCAAGTTTACGAGCAAATGAATACATTGCGTAAACTGAACCGTCCTCACGCACTCCGTTCTTGATTTCTGAGTAGTCGATAACGTCTGTGATAAGTGCCCACGATACCATTGAGAATACACCAAGTCCTAACCAGCAAAGCATCTGCAATCCACAGTATACCCATACGCTTTCAGGACGGATAACCCAGATAAGTAACATAACTGCTGCTGCAAAAAGGTTGGAAACGACTGAAATTTCTGCCTTACCAAATTTCTTAGCAAGAGGTTTTGCAAATATTGCCGCAAGAATCATTCCGACCATCATAAGCATTGTAGATGCTGACTGTGCAGTTGCATTGTTATAATAATCAGGATAGATATAAGCTGCCATATTCTGCATTGTGAGCTGTGCAAGAAGCATCACAATTGATGCTACTATAATAGAAATCAAAGCACGGTTTGTAAATGCACTCTTGAGCATCTGTCCAACTGATGGGCCTTTTTCGCCTGTTGGCTCAACTCTTACACGTTCTGTAACAAGCTTATAGCACAATAAGTAACATAAGATTGCTAAAATTGAGAAGACACCCGCTGCCAATGTAACCTTAGGACCATTTAAAGTTTCCTTAAATGTTCCGTCTGCCAACTCAACCTTATCATAAGCAAGGATTGGAAGAAGGATACCGATTACCATACCAGCCAGCATACCGCCCATTGTACGGAATGTTGATAATGACTGTCTGTCGCCAGGATCGGAAGATACTGCAGAGGCCATTGAACCATAAGGAATATTGATACCTGTATAACAGAATGAACCCCAAAGGATATAAGTAATAGCCAGATAAACAACCTTTGTTGTTGTAGGAAGTCCTGCAAGTCCGCTTTGATACATCAGGAATGAAGCGATTGCTACAGGAACGCACATACGTAAAATCCAAGGTTTGAATTTACCTGATGGTCTGATTTTACTTCTGTCACAGATGCGTCCCATTGCAACGTCTGTAAATGCGTCTACAAAACGAGCAAGCATCATAATTGTACCGATAACTGCAGCTGAAACGCCCATTACATCAGTATAGAATTTAGACAAAATCATTGTGGACAAAATAAAGGTAAAGTCGTTACCAAAATCGCCGAACAGATAACCAAACTTATCCTTCATTCCGAAAGCTCGCATTTTTTTAGTTACCATTATCATTTATCCTTTTCAATTAATATTGGCGTTATCAAAAACAAACCATAATTTTATTTTTGCAAATTTTTTACTAAATATACTCTTTTTAAAAAATCCTTTGATAAAATTTTGATATAATATGCATTCTGCCACAAATCGAAGACATAATAACACAAAGGAATTTATTAAAGGAGCAATGTTTGTGATTGAATTTATGAACGAAAACTTTTTGTTGTCCACTCAGACAGCACGCACTCTTTATCACGATTATGCAAAGAACTGCCCTATTGTGGACTACCACTGCCACGTTAGTCCTAAGGAAATCTACGAGGACAAACGCTTTGAGAACATCACTCAGGTATGGCTTTCAGGCGACCATTACAAATGGCGTATAATGCGTTCCAACGGCGTGGACGAGCATTATATTACAGGTAATGCCTCAGACAGAGAGAAGTTCCAGAAGTTTGCCGAGGCTTTGCCAAAAGCTATCGGAAATCCAATGTACCACTGGTGTCATCTTGAATTGCAGAGATATTTCGGATACTATGGAGTGCTCAACGGTGAAACTGCTGAGGAAGTATGGGAAATCGCCTGCAACAAGCTGAGTAAACCTGATATGGGAGTCCGTGGGCTGATAGAAAAGAGCAATGTTGCTTTTATCGGTACAACAGATGACCCTATCGACACACTCGAATGGCATAAAAAGCTGGCTGAGGACGACTCAATCAAAACAACAGTTGCTCCGTCTTTCCGTCCCGACAAGGCTCTTAACATTGACAAGGACGGCTGGCTTCAATATATCGGACAGCTTTCAATGGTAACGGGAATTGAAATAGATACTGTCGAAAGGCTGAAATCTGCACTTACAGACCGAATTGAATTTTTCCACGCTAACGGATGCAAGGCAAGCGACCACGGACTTGACCGTATGATTTTTGCAGTTGGCACAGCTGATGAAAACAATGCTGTAATGCAGAGAGGTCTTAATGGTGAAAAGGTTACTGCTGATGAGGCTGAGGCTTTCAAGACAGAGCTTTTAATTCATTGTGCAAAGGAATATGCCCGCCTTGGCTGGGTAATGCAGCTACATTATAATTGTATAAGAAACCCTAACTCGGTAATGTTTGAAAAGCTGGGACCTGACACGGGTTTTGACTGCATAGGTCCTGATAACGGTTCAGCAAAGCTTGCTAAGCTCCTTGATGTGCTTAACGCTGACGGAAGCTTACCAAAGACTATTCTTTATAGCCTCGACAGCTCGGATAATGCTTTTCTTGACACACTCATCGGTTCATTCCAGGGAACTGAGGTTGCAGGTAAAATTCAGCACGGAAGTGCCTGGTGGTTCAATGACAACAAGCAGGGTATGAGAGAACAGCTCACTTCCCTTGC
>DEPR01000093.1:5020-5567 GCA_002358895.1 Ruminococcus sp. UBA3387
CTTAGCCTGCTCGGGAATTTCGTTGGTATGCTTACCGACTCAAGAAGCTTTTTGAGCTACACACGCCACGAATATTTCCGCAGAATTCTGTGTGAGCTTATAGGCTCCTGGGTTGAAAACGGCGAATACCCCAATGACATTGCTACTTTAAGTGGAATTATAAAAGACATTTGCTATAATAACGCAGTTCGTTATTTCAGATTGGAGGATTAACAATGAATATGAAGTTATCTTTCCGTTGGTATGGTGATACTGACCCTGTTTCTTTGGAGTATATCTCACAAATACCGGGTATGCGTTCAATCGTTTCGGCTGTTTATGACGTAAAGCCGGGCGAAGTATGGCCTGAAGAAAGCATCGAAAAGATGAAAAAGGAATGTGAAGACCACGACTTGGTTTTTGATGTGGTTGAATCTATTCCTGTTCACGAAGACATCAAGTTAGGTCGTGGAAATGTAGACGAGCTTCTGGAAGTTTACTGTGAAAACATCCGTCGTTGTGCAAAGCACGGTATCAAGTGTGTTACCTATAACTTTATGCCTGTATT
>DEPR01000093.1:5596-8910 GCA_002358895.1 Ruminococcus sp. UBA3387
GACTGGACCCGTACACAGCTTGACAAAAAAGCTCCTGACGGCTCAACAAGTCTTGTAATGTACTGGGAACAGATGAAAGGGCTTGACCCATTGAAGGACGACATCCACCTCCCAGGCTGGGATTCAAGCTACTCACAGGAGGAAGTCCGTGAGCTGATTACTGCTTACGGTGAGCTTGGTGAAGAAGGCCTCTGGAGCAACCTTGAATGTTTCCTCAAAAAGGTTATCCCTGTAGCTGAGGAATGTGGCGTTAAGATGGCTATTCACCCTGACGATCCACCATATCCGATTTTCGGCTTGCCAAGGATTATCACCTGCGAAGCAAACTTAGACAGATTTTTGAAGCTGTATGACAGCCCTGCTAATTGCCTCTGTCTTTGCACAGGAAGCCTTGGCTGTGCAAAGAGCAACGACATCCCTGCTATGATTGACAAATATGCTTCAATGGGACGTATCGCATTTATGCATATCAGAAACGTTAAAATTATGGAGGACGGCTCATTTGAAGAACGTGCTCATCTTTCATCCTGTGGTTCTCTGGATATGTATGAAATCGTAAAAATTCTTGTTAAACACAACTATGATGGCTATGTTCGTCCTGACCACGGCAGAATGATATGGGGCGAAACAGGTAAACCAGGTTACGGTTTATTCGACAGAGCTTTGGGTGCAACATACATTAACGGACTTTTTGAGGCTTGCGAAAAGGCCTCTGAGAAATAAGCAGGAGGAATAATTATGATTAAGAATGTTTTAAGTACTGACCTTACAAACAAGGTTGCAGTTGTAACAGGTGCAGGTGGAGTTCTTTGCAGTCATCTGGCAAAGGTGCTTGCAAGAGCCGGTGCAAAGGTTGCACTTCTTGACCGTAACGAAGATACTGCTCAGGGCTATGCTGACGAAATCAACGCTGAGGGTGGCATTGCAAAGGCTTATTTCTGCGATGTACTTAACAAGGACATTTGCTATGAAGTTGCCGACCAAGTGATGGCTGATTTAGGTCCTTGTGATATTCTCGTAAACGGTGCAGGTGGAAACAATCCAAAGGCTACTACAGACAAGGAATACTTTGAAATCGGAGACATTGACGGTGATACAAAAAGCTTTTTTGACCTTGATGATTCAGGTGTAAGCTTTGTATTTAACCTCAACTTCCTGGGTACACTTATTCCTACACAGGCTTTCGCAAGGCATATGGTTGGCAGAGAAGGCTGTTCAATCCTGAACATTTCTTCAATGAACGCTTACACACCACTTACAAAAATCCCTGCATATTCAGGTGCTAAGGCTGCTATTTCAAACTTTACACAGTGGCTTGCTGTTCATTTCTCAAGGGTTGGTATCCGTGTAAACGCTATTGCACCGGGATTTTTCTCAACTAAGCAGAACGCTAAGCTTCTCCGGAATGAGGACGGCACACCAACTGCCCGTACAGGTAAAATTTTAGCCGCTACACCAATGGGACGTTTCGGTGAAACAGAGGAACTTGAAGGTGGAATGCTCTTCCTTCTTGATAAAAAGGCTGCAGGCTTTATCACAGGTATCGTTCTTCCGATAGACGGTGGTTTCTCTGCATATTCAGGTGTATAATAAGGAGGAAAAACAATGGTTGATATAAATCAAAGAATTCAGGACATCGGAGTTGTTCCTGTAATCAAGCTTAATAATCCGAAAAGAGATGCTTCACTTCTTGCAAAGGCTCTTTGTGAAGGTGGCGTACCTGTAGCAGAGGTTACCTTCCGTGCAGAGGGTGCTGATGAGGCAATCCGTCTTATGAAAGAGGCTTGTCCTGAAATGCTGGCAGGTGCAGGAACTGTTCTAACCCGTGAACACGTTGACAAGGCAATTAATGCAGGTGCAGAATTTATTGTAACTCCAGGCTTTGACCCTGATATTGTAGCATACTGTCAGGAAAAGGGTATTGCAATTTATCCCGGCTGCACAACTCCAACAGATTATCACGCAGCATACAAATTCGGACTGAAGGTACTTAAATTCTTCCCTGCTGAACAGTCAGGTGGGCTTGCTAAAATCAAGGCAATGAGTGCACCGTTCCCAATGTTTAAAATTATGCCTACAGGTGGCATTTCACTTAAAAATCTCAAGGATTACCTGTCCTGCCCACAGATTTGTGCTTGTGGTGGTTCGTATATGGTAACTGCTGATTTGATTGACAATCAGAAGTGGGATGAGATAACAGAACTTTGCAAACAGTCTGTTGAAATTGTTAAGGAGGCACGCAACAATGGCTAAAATAGTTACTTTCGGAGAGATTATGCTCCGTCTTGCACCTAACGGATATTATCGCTTTTTCCAGAACGACCAGATGCAGGCTACTTTCGGTGGCGGTGAGGCAAACGTTGCTGTATCACTTGCAAACTACGGTATGGACAGCACTTTTGTAACAAAGCTTCCTGCTCACGCAATCGGTCAGTCTGCAATCAACTCTCTTCGTGCTTTAGGCGTTGACACAACAAAAATTGCCCGTGGTGGTGAAAGAGTAGGCATCTATTTCCTTGAAAAGGGTGCTTCACAGCGTGGTTCTGTATGTATTTATGACCGTGCTCACTCATCTATCAGCACAGCTTCTCCTGAGGATTTTGACTGGGATTCAATCTTCGAGGGTGCTGACTGGTTCCACTTCACAGGAATTACTCCTGCTTTGGGTGAAAATGTTACAGAAATCTGCCGTCAGGCTTGCAAGGCTGCCAAGGCAAAGGGTGTGAAAATATCCTGCGACCTGAACTACAGAGGCAAGCTCTGGACCCGTGAACAGGCAAGGACGGCTATGACAGACCTTTGCCAGTATGTTGACGTATGTATTTCTAACGAGGAGGATGCAAAGGACGTTTTCGGCATTGAAGCTGAGGACACAGATATTTACGGTGGCAAGCTCAATCACGAGGGTTACAAATCCGTAGCAAAACAGCTTGCGGACAAGTTCGGCTTTGAAAAGGTTGCAATCACACTTCGCTCATCAATTTCGGCAAGCGACAACGACTGGGCTGGTATGCTTTACGACGGTGAAAACTACTGTTTCTCAAAATCATACCACTTGAGAATTGTTGACCGTGTAGGTGGTGGCGACTCATTCGGTGGTGGCTTGATTTACGCTTTACTTTCAGGCAAATCCACACAGGAAGCTATCGAATTTGCTGTTGCTGCATCAGCATTGAAGCACTCCATCGAGGGAGACTACAACAGAGTTTCCGTTTCAGAAGTTGAAAAGCTTGCAGGTGGCGACGGCTCAGGACGTGTACAGAGATAAGATTATATAAAAAATGCCGACTATAGGGTTTAACCTATGGTCGGTT
>DEPR01000093.1:8955-9096 GCA_002358895.1 Ruminococcus sp. UBA3387
TATAAAACAAAAAAGTTGAGCAAATGCTCAACTTTTTTGTTTGGTGCGGAAGATGGGACTTGAACCCACACAACCTTGCGGCCACTGGCACCTGAAGCCAGCGCGTCTGCCATTCCGCCACTTCCGCATATATTCAATTCT
>DEPR01000083.1:0-2150 GCA_002358895.1 Ruminococcus sp. UBA3387
GGGGTCGATGCCTACATCGACCCATAATTAAAAAATTACCGTGCTTGATAAATATAATAAAAACGGGTGGTTGTGGGCAACCACCCCTACACCCCGTGTTTTTAAAAACAAACTTGTAACCAAAACAAAAAGGTCGGATAAAATCCGACCTATAATTGTGCATTGTGCATTGAATTAAATCATTGCCCTGAATTCCAGGACGTTTCCACTGACATCATCAAGCTTAATTGAAAAAACATCGTAAATATAAGTATACTCTGTCTTTGTGCCGTCAGCATTTTCAACTATCAGCTGGTCTGCTGTCTGAGTATATGTTGATTCCGAGGTTTCCGGACCGTTGGTGATAATAAGTTTTCCGTCATCGAAAACCCAGATGTCAGTTTTCTTTCCGTTTTCAACAAGATTGTAACTTCCGTCCAGAGGGACCATATCAATTCTTGTCCACACATAATCATTGCCGTAAGCCTGGAACTTCAGAGTGTCGCCGTCAAAGGAATAGTCGGAATATGTATCTCCGGGATTTTTTGAGCCTCTGTAAACCATAAGGCCTTCCTCAGAAGTTTCAATACCTATGGCAGTCGGGGACATTTTGCCTATTTCAACCATTGTGTTACCAAGACTGTTGATAAAAATATAGTTGGTTTCAACACCGTCAACAGACTCAACAAAAGCACCCGAAAGCCCGGAAATGTCATCTCTGCCCTCATATACCTCAGTTACAGGAGCAATAGTTTCTCTTGTGCCCACTGTAGTGATTTTTGTTGTTCTTGTTGTTGCCACAGTCTGAACTGCGTCAGCATTACCAACAGCGTCACTGCTATGCTTCTTAGTCGGATTACCGCAAGCACAAATTGAAACAGCCATTACTGTAACAAGTGTTGCCGTTAAAATCTTTTTCATTATTTTTCTCCCTTTCGACAAATATTAATATAGTATAATTCTCACCATTTAAAGTAATTATAGCATACAGATTTGAGATTGTCAATCAGCAAAGGCCGAATAAATAAGTTTACTCAGGCATAGCGTTAGCATAATGCTTGACTAAAGTAGGAAAATAAGCTATAATAAGTTTGTTTATAAATAAAAAGGAGTGTTTTCGTTGACCTTTCAAGATATAAAAAATGTGGCAATGATATTGCTGGAATATCTGCCGAATACCCTGAAGCTTTTTGCGTGGACATTGGTACTGTCCATACCTGTGGGTATGATAGTAACCTGGCTTAAAAGCTGTAAGTTCCGACCTGTGGCGTGGCTGACAAATCTGTACATACTGATAATGCGAGGCACACCTCTTATGCTTCAGATAGTAGCTGTCTATTATGCAATTCCGATGCTTATGGCAGGTGCTAAAAAATCCGGAGAAACAGGACTGTTCTATGACATAATCGGTCTGGTTGATACAAGAGCCGAAAATTATATGTTCATAGCTCTGGTTGTAGCGTTTGTGCTTAACTATGCAGCATATTTTGCAGAGATTTTCCGTGGAGGAATCGAGTCTATACCTGTTGGACAGTATGAAGCGTCAGCAATGCTTGGAATGTCAAAAATGCAGACCTTTTTCAGAATTATCCTGCCTCAGGTAGTAAAGCGTGTAATTCCTGCTACAGCCAACGAAGTAATCGTCCTTGTAAAGGATACTTCTCTTGCAAATATTATTGCATTTGCGGAGATAACACTGAAAGCAAAACAGATGATGAACCTGTATAGCTCTATATTGCCGTTGTTTGTGGCAGGCGTGTTCTACTTCATACTCAACGCTGTGGTAACGGTAGCATTCTCGTTTATCGAAAAGAAGTTCAACTATTATAAATAAGAGGTACGAAGATGTCAATACTTGAAGTAAAAAATCTTTCCAAAACCTTTGGAGATTTGAAAGTTTTAAAAGATATATCCTTTAACGTGGAGCAGGGTCAGGTTGTTGCAATCATCGGGCCGTCAGGCAGCGGCAAATCCACACTTCTGAGATGCGTCAACCAGCTTGAACGTGCAGACGGCGGAGAAATTACCGTGTCAGGACTTAAAATGCTGTCTGAGGAAAACGGTAAGGCTGTCTATGCAAGCCGTAAGGTTCTGCGAGAAATCAGACTGAAAATCGGACTTGTGTTCCAGAATTTCAACCTGTTTCCTCATATGTCAGTATTGCAGAATAT
>DEPR01000083.1:2261-9921 GCA_002358895.1 Ruminococcus sp. UBA3387
CTTGTGAAAATGGGGCTTGAGGATAAGGAGAAATCATATCCCTGTGAGCTTTCGGGAGGCCAGCAGCAGCGTGTTTCAATCGCAAGAGCCTTGGCGTTAAGTCCCGAAATCCTGTTCTTTGACGAACCTACATCTGCCCTTGACCCTGAACTTACGGGAGAAATCCTGAAGGTAATAAAGGAGCTTGCAAAGGATAAAATGACTATGGTAATCGTTACCCACGAAATGGATTTTGCAAGAGATGTTGCAAACCACGTTATCTTTATGGACGGTGGCTATATCGTTGAAGAAGGTCCACCTGAAAAGCTGTTCGGCAACGCACAGAACGAGCGTACAAAACAGTTCTTGCAAAGATATAAGTCATAATTATCAGCCACCAACAGGTGGCTGTTTTTTTGTAGGGCAGGCGTACTCGACATCCCGTTATAAAATGTGATTTATTTTTATAAACGGGGCGATGTGGGTATGTCCCCCCCTGCAATATTTTTTCATTTTTCACTATTTATTATTCACTGAAAAGCACCACTGAAGTGGTGCTTTTTAATTATGCGTAGCTGTCTCTGTAAACGGTTATTTTAGTGAAAACTCCGTTTTTGTTACCGTAAAAAATAACGCCTGAAATATACTCTGCCAGCATGAAACCCACGCCGTCCAAATTGTATATCGCCCGATTCATAAGATTTTCAAACTTGTGCCCAACATAAGTGATATAAACAGCATTTCTTGCCTTGTCGGAGTATCTGAGCTTTGACTGAAGTCCATCGTCGGGAGATGCAAGCCATTGCTGGTCAAGAGCATAGTATTTTTCCCTTACAATATTATATTGGGAGGAAATACTGTTGTCCCGGGAGTAGGAATACTCATCGTTTATGTCTTTCATATATACCCTCGAAATGATACCGGAGGTGGAAACCGTTTCTCCCATAGAAACAATAGTCTCGTTGTTGTAGTTTATCCTGGTTTCCACTTTGGGTAAACTGACCGAAACGGTGTTTGTGTCGGTAATGAAAGGATAATTCTTGTATGCCTTGTATGCATATGCACATACTGCGTCCCATATAGTAGACTTTTCCTTTACAAAAATATACCCCACATTTTCCGTATCCGACTGCCATTGAACATTAGGAATAGCCGTGTTGGAATTCATAAGACTGCTCAGGTTTGAATCAGCAATAAGCCCGGGTTCAGGCTCATTCTGCCCTAAAAGCATAGTGTATCCTCTTGAGAGGAAGGAAATGAAACACCTGCCGTCCTTAAAGGTCTTTGACAAATCGTCAGCCATCCCCCTGTGCAAAAGGGTGTTGTTGTAGTATAGCTCCACAGAACATACAGCCGCCAGCTCGAAATCTGCGATTACCGTTCCTGAGCATTGGGTGTATGGGGTGTATCGTTCCCTGATAAAACGGAAGTTCAGCGGTGTTGCCTCGTAAACCGTGTCGGCAACGTTTTTGAAAACTACCTTAACGTTTTCCATATCAGCTTTCACCTGCCTTCTCAAAAACAAGGGTAATTTCCCCCATAAAAGAATCCTTGCCCAGAACAGCACTGCCCTTTGTAAGAACCATTGATGTAAATTTAATGCTGTCTACGTTAAACCCTGAAATAACCGAGCCGGAATTATCATTGATATACTCCATTATTGCGTCAAAATCATCTCTCATAAACCTGCCTTTTAAAGTAAGCAGATAGGGGACTTTTCCATTTATAGCATAGGACAGCCCGTTTGTCATAACAGGGTATTTGGACACCTGTGTTCCACCGTCAACAGACATAGAATCAAATAGAAATTTAAAGCTTCCGTGAACAAAATGGTATTTTAAATTTGCATATAAATCTGCCATACTATGCACCCTCCCATAAACTGCTCAGGGTAACCAACACCTTGAAATCCACATAAACCTGGCCCTCAAGCCTGCCTAAAACGGCGTTTTCGGTTATTATGTCTCTTTTTACGGAAGTGGCGATAATTTGTGGTGAAAACCCGATTTTTACAACAAAATTGCTGATTTTTTTATCTAACTCCAAGTGGTCGTCAAAAATCCCACGCTTGCCCATAAGTCTGACGCAAAGCTTCCCCGAAAGCTCCGTGGCGTAGGTCTTGCAGTCAAGAGAGCGTACCCAGCGTGACGATGTCAGCTCTTTAACGGCAATAAACCCAAGATAATCTTCAGGGTAATCCAGAGTATCTACGTTTTCAAAATCCTCAAAAGCAGTGAAACCCGACTTTTTTAAAGCCGACCCGATTATACTTTTTATGCTGTCCGTCATTTAATTACCCTCCGTTGCAAAGAAAGTGAAACTGTTATCCCCGATAATGTCCTTGATTGAATCAAATACCGACTTTTTCAACTCGTATGCAGCAGTAATTGAATAGTCCTGATAAGCCTGATTTACAACCTTTCCATTCTGTGAAACCACTATCTTTTCATTAAGATTCCGAGTGAGAATATAGTCATAAACAGCGTGAACAGCAGCCGCATATTCGCATCTTTCCCGCTGGCTTTCCGACAGAGTCTCTTTAAGCCTGTTTTCTATGTAGCTGACCGAGTTGTCGATAATCGCATATTGAGAAAAATCTTCAGCAGGAATCCCCGTAAGTCTTAGAAAATAATCGGTTACTTTAATTTTATTTAATTGTAACAATATAAAACCTCCTTTAAGAGAAATCCGGGCAGTTGCCTGCCCGAATTATGGGGTTAATTTTATGCGTTTGTGCTGATTGTAAGAACAGAACCGTCTGTGAGCTTTGAGAAGCCTGCTGTGATTGAAGCTGTAACCTGACTGCACTGTGTAATGATTTCCTTGTCAGTTTCAATGATAAGGTCTGTGCCGAATACTACTTCAACACCGCAATCCTTGTCAATTCCTACTGCAATGTCGTCTGAAAGTCCGACACACTTAACAATAGTCATACCGAAAGGTGTCTTTACAGCGTTACCTGAAACATAGTCATATTCGCAGTTCTTCATCTCGTCAAGTGAGAGGATTTTTGCAAGTGTTGCAGGTGATACAACCAGAGTTGACATATTGAAGCTGTCCATAGATGACCAGAATGTTGCAAGGTCGTTGTATGTAAGCTCTGCACCTGAAATTGATTCAGGGCTGAGACCTGCAATGATTTCGTCAATAGCAGCGTTGTTCATTTCTCTTGCAATCTGTGCACCCATTCTCTTGAGGAGTACGCCTACTGCATCAAGACGCTGTTTTCTGATTGATTCATATGAGAAGTTCAATCCTCTGCCATACTTGACCATAGCCTTTGCAGGTGAAGCAAGTGTTACTGTGCTTGTCTTGAGTGAGCCTGCCTGTTCAGCTGTTGAAGCTTCATCGCTTGTTGTTGCTACAAGGCTTCTGAAGTCGATAGCGTCAATATATGAAACTGTTGCGGCAATGTCCGCAAAGATTGAAGCTTCTTCCATACCCTGCTTGATTGTTCTGCGTACATATTCAGGGAAAAGCACTGCTGTTTCAGCTGTCTGGAAGAATTTTTCCACTCTGTCTGAGTTCTTGCCTGAAATCTTGATGTCAAATCTCTTGAGCTGACGTTCAAATGCGTCAAGACCCTCAAGCTCTGTACCCTTGTAATTTGTGTCAGGGTCAAGGTCTGAAAGTGCCTGAGTAAAGCTCTTGCCTGTGATTGAATAAAGTTCGTTTTCAAGTTTAATTGTGTTATACATAATTTTTTCTCCTTTTAGTTGATTTTAAAATTGTCATTGTGATTTTTGTCATAGGATTTTGCAGATACCTTTTCTTCATTTGAATTTTTCTCCTGCAAATCCCTTTCAAGGCTTTCTTTCAGCTCTAAAAGCTGATTGAAGTCCATATTTTCAGTAAGAATACCTACTGTTTTTACTGTTATAACAGGGTTGCAAAGGAAGCTGAGTCGCAGAATTTCTCTTTTGATTATGTCCCTTGCCACTGCATTTTCCTGTCTTGCCTGTGCAAGCTGTGATTTCATCACCTCAACAGCGTCGCTGTCCTTTTCAGTGTTGCCGTATTTCTTTGTTACACCAGCGTTTTTCTGTGCAGGAACAGCAACAAAGGACCACTCGTATGCGTCATAAGGCTCATCAAGAATTACACAGCAGACCTTATCCCCATAAACTGCACCCTTGATATGGGTGCAAGGGGATTTTTTCATATCTGCACCACAGATTGAGCAAAGCTCCTTTTTAACCGAACAGCTCACCGAAACTTCCTTTTTGATACCGCCTTCAATTTCGGCAATCAGGTCGGCAGTTTTGGCCGTTCTCACCATATAAGCCTTTGCAACAAGGCAGGTGTATGGCTCTCCTGCAGTAGTTTCACGGTCTGTATAGGTCTTTACTTCCGTGTCAAAAATTCGTGCAGTCTGATTTTCGCCCTTGGGATTGTGGTCAAAAATCCCTGTTTTACCCAGGAAAAGCTCTGCAAGCTTTCTGAGTGCTTCAACAGAAAATCTCTCGTTATCACGGTCGATTTCGTTATCGCAAAGCACCACAGGGAAAGCATAAACTTCATCAGCCGTCAACGGCTTTCTTGTAAATCGGTTCAGCTTTTCAAGTAGCTCTTCCGTTAATGTAAACTCGTTTTCCATCAGTTTTTACCTCCTTTTTCGTTTTCGTTTTTCATCTCAAGCTCTTCAGCCTGAGCGTTGTACAGTCTTGCCCTTGCAAGTGCCTCCTCGTCCTGAAGATTGATTGTTGCCCACTCAACGGAAACATCGCTGTCGATGCCGTTAAGTCGCAGAAATGTTAAGCCGATTTTTCTTAGCACAGGTGTGAGCAGACGGCGGTAATACTCCAGCTCACTTGTGAGAATATCAGCCTGCTGCGAGGACATTCTTTCGGTTGTGGACCAGTTAAGCCCCAGCAGGAATGGTGGAATTGACAGCTTTGCAACAATCTGCTCAAGAAGCTGACGGACAGGAATTTCCGTATCAATAAGCTGGTTTTCTGCACCGATTACCTTAATCTGCACATCGCCTACTGCCACAAAATCCTTTACTGTACCGTGCCTTGCGGAAGTCATTCCCTCAGACCATTCCTTTGCAATTTCCATAGCCCTTTCCTTGGCATAAGCCTTATCGCTTTCATCGGTAGGGTTATAGGTTACTGCATAACGGACATTCCCCACTCTGTCAAAATTCTGACCGATACATTCATAAATCCGCATCAGAATACTGCTCAAAGCAGGCAGTCCTCTGAGAATTGACACTCCGTCAGGGTGCTTAGGACTTGGGTTAAGAGCTGTATACAACATTCTTTCAGGGTTGATAACGGGGCTTTCTTCATCTGAGAAAATTCTTATGATTTCCTTTTCGTTACGGGTTTTCCCTTCTTTCACCCTGAAAAGACTGCTGTCGCCCACCCAGAGTCCATTGACTGTACGATTATTTTTGTCGGGGAGAATTTCACCGATTGCCTTGCCGTATGTAAGAAGTGAATCCAGATACATATCGGCAAAGGTATTGATTGACACTCCCGACACTCCCACAGGGACTTCCATTGAAAACCTGTCAAGCAGGGGCTGGACTGCTTCATTTTCGGCTTTCAGCTTAAAATCTCCTGTAAGTCTTACAATTTTTCCGATGCAGGCATCAAGAATCGGGATTTCTGTACGGAGGCAATCATATAGCTCGTGCTCAAGAAATTCTCCTGTAGGTGCAAGCCTGAATATCTGATTCGGTGCTTGTCTGCCTGCATTTGCCGATATTTTTTCGGCCGTTTTTTTACTGCTGAACAGTTTCATTCAGTTATCTTCCTTTCAATAATTCTGATATGTTTCAGGTGCAAAAGGCCTGAGCCAAACCTTTTCAATTTTATCTGTCTACAGATGATACAAAAAATGTACTTGGCGTTTTGCCGAGAAAATACAATGCAAAATATCTTATATCGTCCATTGCGTGGTCGTTTTCCTTTATGGGGCAATCGGAGCCTGCTTTTTCGTCCCAGCGATAGAGCGAAAACTCCCTCAAAGTATCCTGACAGCTTTTTGATATTTTTATCCTGCCCTCCCTGAGCATATCGCTGACAAGTCTTATGCCTGAAATAACATCGTTTTTGCCCTGGGTAATATTGAATTTACCGTGCCTTTTAACGCACTGGATGAAGGAGGCTGCTGACGGGTCGCAGACAATCATCTCGATTTTTCTGTCCCCACAAAGCTTTTCAAGAGCCTTATAATGCTCCTCGTCTGTACGCTGGACGCCCTTTTCCTTGGAGTTATAATAATACTCGTCAATTCTGTACCAGGTTCCGTCCTTTTCACCCCAGAGTCCGAAGCTTGCAGGATTTACTGTACCGTAGTCGCAGCTGACCACATATCTTGAAATACCTGTGGGAGGCGTTGAAAAGGTATTTCTCTCATAGCTGAACATCGGATATACGGCTCCTGCTGTATTACACCAATGCCCCAGCACAAAACGCTTATAAAACGCACCTGAAAAGAGCCTTTTATATCTTTTTATCACCGTTTCGGTCAGGCTTGGGTTATCGGTAAGCTTAAAATGGACATACAGCAGATTTTTCTCTTTTCTCTTATCAATCCACTCTCTTTTGAACCAATGGAAACTGTTATCGGGATTACAGTTAAACCACAGCTTCGAGCCTTTGACCGAACACCTTGCAACTGCCTGTTCAACAAAGCTTCTTGGCATAAGTGCAACCTCATCAAGAAGCACTCCTGCAAGGGTTATGCCCTGTATCAATGCACAGGAGCTTTCGTCCTTTCCCCCGAAGACATAGAACCTGTTTGAGGTTGCTCCAAGGGTTACATCAATATAATTCTTGGTGCTATGGTCCTTTACGGTAAAGCCAAGAGATTTCAGCTTATCCACAAGCTCTGTCAGCATATTTCGTCTTAATGACCCGATTGTTTTTCCGCAGAAAGCAAAATTCCGATTATTGAAATTCAGGGTTGCCCAGCAGACAAAGGACAACGCCATACAGCTGGTTTTTCCCGAACGGATTGCCCCATCACAGATAATTCCGTCATAATACTTTGTTTGCTTATTTCGCCACCAGTGGAAAACGAACTGCTGTTTTTTGGAGAACCTATTTATATCGAAGTTACTCATCGACCTCATCTCCAAGTGGCTCATCAGGCAGGAAATCGCTATCTTCTGCATTTGCAAGGGCATTTACAAGGCTTTGTGCGTTACCACGGTTCTGCAGTTGTTCATTGAACTCAATCAGTCGTTCCAACGCTTTTTGTCTGTCAAAAAACTTGATTTCCACCCCTCCGCCTTTGACCTTCTTGATTTCCGACACATTGAACAGGTCCGCCTGCCTTATTTTATGAGGTGTAATCTCCTCGGCAAACACCAGCTCCGCTGCGTCATTTGTTCTTCCGAATGCCAGTCTTTCCAGCCCTGATTTTATGGCATAATCGGAAGTCATATTCTTTTCCTCAGCAGTTTTTATCATTCTGCGTACAGATTTTCTTGAAAGCAGTCTGAGCCCTTCAAGCCTTGCTCTCACAGGGCTTACGCCAACTGCTTGTGCAGATTCCTCTGCATTCCGACTTTGGCAATAGTGAATTACAAAGTCTTTGATATTGATTTTTTTCAACAAGTTATCGTCCTTTCTTTTGGGTTGTTTTCTACAAATGGGTTTGTGGTATTTATCGACGGGACGTCGGATATATGCAATGTTTTGGGCATTACGGGGCGTCGAGGATA